>PULQ01000004.1 GCA_003552465.1 Dehalococcoidia bacterium | reverse complement strand
CCAGGGAAGCGTCACCTTCCCCGCTAGCTTCATGCTGGTAGCTGCCATGAACCCGTGTCCCTGCGGCTACTATGGGGACCCGCTGAAGGAGTGTAAGTGCTCACCCGCTGAGATATCCCGCTATCACAAGAGGATTAGCGGACCGCTACTGGACCGCATCGATATGTTCGTTGAGGTTCCCCGCATTGACTATGAGAAGCTGACCGACGATAGGCCGGGCGAGACCGCCGACAGGGTCAGGGCCAGGGTCAGGGCCGCCCACGAGATACAGATTGAACGCTTTCGAGGCACGAGAATGGGGTCCAACACACACATGACGCCGAAGGAGGTAAAGGAGTTCTGCAGAGCCGAACCGGCGGCACAGAGTCTGCTGCGTACTGCTATGAAGCAGCTCCACCTCACCGGGCGTGCCTTTCACCGCATTCTCAAGCTGTCCCGTACGATCGCCGATCTGGAGCATAGCGACATCATTAAGACCCACCACATGGCTGAAGCCCTCCAGTACAGGCACAAGGAGACCGTCTAAGATGGGAGGTCGAGTCAATGAAGCATAGTCGAAAACCGTCCTTCAGCGAGGCCAGGAAGAAGATAAGAACCAGTTTCCTCGCCGGAGTCCTTGTGATCGTGCCGATCGCAGCAGCCGTGCTGATACTGAGATGGCTCTTCTTCGAAATCGATGGGGTTTTGCAGCCAGTTGCCAAGTCGTTGTTGGGCCACGAAATACGGGGTCTGGGTTTCGCCATAATGATTGTGCTGATATTCGTGACAGGTATCATCGCAACCAGCGTCATCGGAAAAAGGCTTGTCGGCGCTGTGGAGTCTCTACTGGAAAGGGTTCCGCTATTCAGGTATCTCTACACAAGCATCAAGCAGATAATGACGAGCTTCACGATTCCCAGTGAGACCAGATTCCTGCAGGTGGTGCTGGTGGAGTTCCCGAAGAAGGGCATGAGGGTCATAGGATTCCTCACGAGTGAATCGACCACCTCCTCTGGAGAACACCTGCTCACGGTGTTCATACCGACATCTCCCAATCCGACGTCAGGCTACCTGGAGATAGTGAGAGAGAGCGAGGTCATACGCACCAATATATCGGTGGATGACGCGCTCAAGATGGTGCTCTCTGCCGGGAAAGTGTCACTCAAGGAGGTGACCGAGAGATTGGGCGCGGAGTCCCCCGAGAAATGAGGGGTACCGCTCTCAGATGGTTGAGCCGCTAACCTTGCCTAACGCAGTCCTGAGACTGCCATTGCTAGTAAGAGAATGCGCATCCGGGGGGTTGTTCCTCGGATGCGCGATTGGTTTCAAGATAGGAGCAGTCAGCAACACACTGCCCCCGATGTCGATCACCCTGCTACTAGCCCGTTAGCCAGAGAATGCCCCCGATGATCAGGATGACGATCCCCACGATAAGCGAGATCTTCCCGCCTACCTGCCAGGCACCCAGCCACGGGCGCTCCGGATCGCGAGTAAAAGACTCCTTGATGTCCCTTCTGGTCAACAAGATGGAGTCGTAGTACCTGGCTTTCTCCCTTCTGTTCCAGATGATCAGAATAACACCCAGAAGCAGAAAGAATCCGCCCATCGCCAGAATAGCCTGGTGAGCAACCGACGGCATGTCCTAGTCCCCTCCTCGGCGGCAGGGCGATCTACTGGTTCCCCTACTTAACCTCGACAGTTGCCCCGGCAGCTTCCAGCTTCTGCTTGATCGTCTCAGCCTCCTCCTTGGGAACACCTTCCTTCACCGGCTGCGGAGCGGCCTCCACCAGGTCCTTCGCCTGCTTGAGTCCCAGAGTGGTGACCTCGCGAACCGCCTTGATAACCTCGATCTTCTTCTCGCCGAAGCTCTTCAGGGTAACGCTGAATTCGGTCTTCTCCTCGGCTTCGGCTCCCTCTGCAGGCTCGCTGGGCGCCGCCACAGGGGCTGCTGCCACCGCTGCCACGGGAGCAGCGGTTACTCCAAACTCCTCCTCTAGAGCCTTCACCAGATCCGCCAGGTCCAGCACAGTCATGGTCTTGACGGCATCGATGATGTCGTCCTTGGTCAACTTCTTGGCCTCTTTCTTGGTCTTCGGCTTCGCCTCCTCCTTGACCTCGGCCTTGCCGGCCTTCTCCTCCTTAGGTGCCTCCGTCACTTCCTTTTCCTTTGCCGCCTTCTTGGCCCTGGGAGCCTTCTTCACCTCCCCTTCCTTGACTTCCTTCTCTAGTTCCTCTGCTGACATGTTTTCCTCCTTAGTTATCGCTCAGCTGCCTGAGCCCTGTTCTGCAACACATAGACAAGTGCCCTTAACGGCGATTGAAGAGCATTATGTAACCCGCTGACCGGAGCCTGTAACTGCCCGATCAGCCTGGAGACAAGAGTCTCTCTGGACGGCAGGGCTGCCAGGCCTGAGACTTCCTCCGGCATCAGTACCCGGTCTCCCAGCAACCCGCCCCTGATCTGCATCGGTGACACGGCCGACTTCGCGTACTGGCTCAGCACCTTCGCCACGTTCGCCACGTCATCATAGCCAAAAGCCAGAGCCACAGGCCCTTCGACTACCGTCATCAGTTCCAGCCGTCCTGCACTGTCGGCAGCTCGGTAGAGCAGCGTGTTCTTAACCACACGATACTCGATATTCGCCTTGGCCAACGTCTGCCGTAATTCCGTCATCTGCTTGGCCCCCATACCCTGGTAGTTCGTGGTTATGATTATGGTGCTTCGCGACAGATTATCGGCCAGATCGCTAACTACCTGCGCCTTCTTCTCTCTCAGCATATTCAGCCTCTCTCTACTTCCTGTCGAGCGACAGTCAGTCACAAAAAAAGCCCTGTGCCAGATCGCACAGGGATAACCCGGGCCTAGGCAGGCAGTAGTTTAAACCCATCGGGTACCTGCTGTCACTGGCAGCCCTCATTATAACACAGGACATGGATTGTTCAAATCAACGGGGCAGAGCAGCTCACATTTCCCAGACCCGCCGCAGAAGTGTTAGAATTCTAACGGAAGAGAAGCTATACATGGGTGACATAATTGATGAGGTTACGGCGCTTGTACGGTGTCGGGAGTGCCCCTGGTACAAGAACTGCCTGACGCCGATCCAGGTCGGCCCCGACGACATCACGCAGTTCAGGACAGTGATGCAGGCCACCAATCTTCCCGAACATGCCCGGGGAGAACTCGATCAACTGATGGAGAACATGGCTTCGCTAAGCCAGCAGATGATCCTGCAGAGTTGTCCCGTGTTCACCCAGCGGCTCAAAGAAGACGCCGGGTTGGCCGGCCGGATCAAAGAGATCATGCGTAACTGGGGGAAGGACAGCGATGCCGACGAGCCTCAGGGGTGATAAACTCTATGTCGGAGGCAGATAGTCATGTCACAGCAACTGGGCAGGATAGAGAAGCCTGAAGCTGAGCGTTTTCGCCCGGGCAAGAAGCTATACCTCGTGCCCCTCGTGTATTCAAGTGACGAAGCACCCGACGAATACAAGGAGAAGCATGGTCGCTACTGGCAACAGGTGGCAGAGCAGCTCACGAATCTGGCGTCGAAGATCGGCGATGTGAAGCGGATCTATCATGAATCGGTCTACCAGTCTGGTAAGGACGGGATCGAGGCTGTGGTACGACTCAGTGCCGGCAGTCACCAGATAGCCAGGGTTCAGTGCGACCGTGGCGCCACCTTCGAGGCTCTTGAGGATAAGGCATTGCTTGAGGAGGTAATGGACTGGCAGAGATGCCTGATGCTCGGCTTTTTGAGTGCAAAGGTAGAGAGAAAGGTCTACGAACTCTATGTTGAGGCAGCCAGGAATAGAGATCAGGCGATAGCCAGGAAGATCGATGAGACACTGAAGGACGACGAGGCCGGCCTCTTGTTCATCAGGGAGGGACACTCTGTGCAGTTCCCGGCCGACATCGAGGTGTTCAGCGTTGCACCACCCGCTCTCGACGAGATTCACCGCTGGTACCGCGACCGAGCGAGGCAGAAACCGGAGGATCAGCCTGCAGATGAGGCGAGCGGAACCGGAGCTACAGAGCAGGCTCCCCCGGCCGGTAAGAAGACCAGAAGAAAGAGCCGGAAGAAGTCCTGAGGAGCAGCCCTGATCCTGGTGGGGGTGATATGAAGGTAAGAAAACCTGCTGTTTCTGGATTGTTCTACGCCGGATCACCCGAAGCACTGCAGGCACAGATCGACCGCTGTTACACACACGAACTCGGCCCCGGGGTCCTGCCACAGGTGAACAGTCAAGGACCCGGCGAGATCGTGGCCATCGTTGTGCCACACGCAGGTTACAGCTACTCGGGGCCTGTGGCAGCCCATGCCTACAGAGAGCTTGCCGGTGACCGGGTCATCGACACAGCCGTAATACTGGGTCCCAATCACACTGGACTCGGCCCTCCTGTCTCGGTATGGACCGACGGCGCGTGGACCACCCCGTTCGGTCAGGTAGAGGTGGACGAGCTGGTCAGTAAGAGACTACTGGGAGGAAGCACGGTCGGCGACGAGACAGCGCATATCCGTGAGCATAGCATCGAGGTTCAGGTTCCCTGGCTTCAGCACCTGTATGATGCTGTGAAGATCGTGCCGATAGCGATGATGGCCCAGGACATAGACACGGCCCGAACAGTCGGCAGGGCAATATCCATGCTGAAGCCAGACAGAGTTCCGGTCATAGTAGCAAGCACCGACTTCAGCCACTTTGAGTCGCACGCCATAGCTGCAGAGAAGGACAATTCCGTTATAGGGGCCATCCTGGCTCTGGATGAGGATGAGCTATATGAGCGCTGTCAACGCCTCGGATGCACTATGTGCGGATATGGTCCGGTGGCATCAGCAATCGTCGCAGCCAAACACATGGGAGCTGCCAGGGCCTCGTTGCTGAAGTATGCGACCAGCGGAGACACGACCGGAGATCTCTCCCGGGTGGTGGGTTACGCCTCCATAGTGATAAGCCGGTAGATAGGCCGATCGCTAACGGGATGGAATGATCTCCCCCCGCACACCTCCAGCATCAACTTCAATAACGCCGAAAGAGTCTGAGGCGGCTCCCGGGTTGAAGAGGAGAACTCCGTCGATGACCTCATTCTGGGCCCGATGAGAGTGCCCGTAGACTATGGCATCGACCTCATAGCTGCGGAACACCGTCCTTACCCTCTGATCTATCCCCGTGGGGGCGCCCGACCCATGGACTACGCCGATCCTCTTGCCATGCACCTCGACTATGTCTTCTGTCGGCAGTATGGTCCTCAGCCTCATTGAGTCCATGTTGCCCTGGACTGCTCTAACCTCCTTCAACTGCCTCAGGCCTGTAAGCAGCCCGACATCTGTGAAGTCTCCTGCATGGATTATCAGGTCGGCCATGGTCGTGGCCTCGACGATCCTCTCGGGAAGGTCCTCAAGCTGGTTGACATGACTATCAGACAGCACAACTATACGCATAACGGCCCTCTTTCGTAGTATCCGTACAGATGATCACATAGAGCAGGGAGGCACGAAAGCCCATCCTAACGATCGTTCTGAGATGTAACCTGCCTTACCATCTGCATGGTCTTATCGGCAGAGGAAAGTGAGAACGACAACCCCAACTGCCTCAGTTCATAATATCCCAGCCCCTGGAACAGCCTTTTGCCCGCTACCCTGGTCATCTCGTCATATATGGCTGGCCACTTGGGGCTCCGCCTCTGCGCGCAAAAGAGAACAAAGTCACGAAGCTTGGGGGGTACGTCGTCCACGGCTTCGGCATTCTACGCCCGTAACCCACGAATAACAAGCCTGCCTATTCCTGTTGGAGCGGCGTTCCCTCCCTCACGCCACCTTGCAGGATGCCCCGGTTAAGGCTGAAACCTCATCTCTGCCCTTTGCCACTCGTGGATACCAGACAAATTTTGGGTGAGCAAACCTGTAAGCCGAGTTCTGTACCCCAATCGCATCGGGGTGGTGACCATCCATCTAGCCCTGACGTTGCCATCAGGGTCAAGCGACCAACCCGAGGGCCTCGGCCGAGCACCTTAGGCTCGCACCGGAGCCTGAAGACTCCGATAGAGCCAGGCCCACTTATTCGGTCTTGCTCCGGGTGGGGTTTGCCCAGCCAACCGGTCTCCCGGCTGCTGGTGAGCTCTTACCTCACCATTTCACCCTTACCGGCACCGGCAAAGCCAGGTTCCGGCGGTGTGTTTCTGTGGCACTTTCCGTAGGGTCACCCCTCCTGGGCGTTCCCCAGCACCCTGCTCGGTGGAGCTCGGACTTTCCTCCCTGGCACACAGGTCCAGGGCGGTCACCCGGTTTGCTCACCCGAATCCATTCTATAGCCAGCCACACCAAACGTCAAATCACTGCACAATCATACAGGATAAGCAAAGCCCCCTGTGGAACAGGGGGCATAACCATCATTGGTAGCGCATACGGGAT
>PULQ01000116.1 GCA_003552465.1 Dehalococcoidia bacterium | reverse complement strand
TGATCGGATATCCCACCAGGGACGCACCGGCAACTGCCATGCCGTAGAAGGACATCGAGCGACCTCTTCTCCGGCTGACCGCATGTTGGGCTACGATGGACATGGTTGCCGGCGCGACAAGCGCACCGCTCAGCCCGTGAAACGCCCGCACCAGGGCAAGGTGAAGCGGATTCCGTGTAAGAGCGTACAGGATCATGCTCAGGACATTACCTATAAGTCCGGCCCTCAGGGGAGCCCTATGCCCGACCCTGTCGATCAACCGTCCGAACAGGATGTTCGCCGGGGTGTTCACCACCGAGTAGAGGCCGACGATCAGCCCTACCACTCCTGTACCGGCGCCCAGCCCGGAGGCATAGAGGGCAATGATCGGTATCAGGAGATGAGTGTCAAGAAAGCCGAGAAAGGTGATGGCTGCGACCACCGGGACAACGCGCCCGCTTTGCTGCACGGACTCGACCATCGGAGTCTAAGGATAGCATACCACGTGCAGTCACCGCCTCAACCGCGGATCTCCTCCATCTTCCCCGTGACAAGGTATATGACCCTTTCGCAGATGTTTGTCACCCTGTCAGCGCTTCGCTCGAGATTGTGGGCAACCCACACGAGGCGGGTTGCCCTGGGGATCGTCCTGGGATCCTCCATCATGAAGGTCAGCAGTTCCCTGAATACCTGGTTGTATAGATCGTCACCCTCATCGTCCTCGGTGGTGATCCGTCTCGCCGCAACCGCATCACGATTGATAAAGGCATCGAGACTGCGACGAAGCATCTCGTTGGTCTTGTCTGCCATGCGCGGTATGTCGATCAGTGGCTTCAAGGGGGGCTCATCTCCTATCATAAGCACGATCTTGGCGATGCCTTCGGCGTGGTCGGCAATTCGTTCTATCTCGGTGATTATGCTGAGGACGGAGATTATGGCCCTCAGGTCGACTGCCATCGGCTGCTGTGTAGCGATGAGCTGGATGCACTTCTCCTCGATCTCAAACCGCCTGGCGTTGATATGGCGGTCGTCGGCTACTATCTTACGGGCCAGATCCAGGTCCCGTGCCTTCAGGGCCTCGATGGAAAGCCCGGTAGCCTTCTCCACCATGCTGCCCATGGCCAGAACATCATCCTGAATCTCCCTCAGTCTCTTGTGGAATGCTGTCCTTATCTCCATCTGTAAACGCCTCCTCGGGCAACTAACCGAATCTGCCTGTGATGTAGTCTTCTGTACGCCTATCTTTGGGTTTGGTGAACAGCTCAGCCGTAGGGCCGTGCTCAACAAGCACACCGCAGATGTCGCCCTCCATAAGCAGGAATGCAGATACATCCGAGGCCCGTGCTGCCTGCTGCATGTTATGGGTGACGATGATGATAGTGTACTTCTCCGCCAGTCGCCTCATCAGGTCTTCGATCTTGAGCGTTGCCACCGGGTCGAGTGCGCTACATGGTTCATCCATGAGGATCACCTCGGGTTCAACGGCAAGCACACGGGCGATGCATAGTCTCTGCTGCTGTCCCCCCGACAGGTCGAAGGCGGACTGATCGAGCTTGTCCTTCACCTCTTCCCACAGAGCTGCCTGGTGCAGACTACTCTCCACAATGTCCTGCAGTTCTCCCCGGCTGACTCTGCCATGGCGTCTTGGCCCGAAGGCCACGTTCTCGAATACGGACATGGGGAAAGGATTTGGCTTTTGAAACACCATTCCCACCCTCTTGCGTAGCTCCACAACGTCGATGGATCGATGGTAGATATCAATGCCGTCGAGTTCCACACTGCCCTCGACCCTGGCTCCGGGGATAAGGTCGTTCATGCGGTTGAAGATCCTCAGAAACGATGACTTGCCGCAGCCTGAAGGACCGATTATGGCAGTGATCGCGCGTTCGGGTATGTCGAGCGTGATGTCTCTCAGTGCCTGACAGGGTCCGTAGAAGAGGTTGAGATGTCTCGTGCTGAGCTTCGTCCCTCTGTACTGAGGCGGTCTGCTGTTTGTAAGTGCAGAATCCAGCTTCATGAATCATCCCCTTTGCTTGCGGGCTCGCAGCCTAACCACTGTGGCCAGTATGTTGAATGATAGCACCACGGCCAGAAGGACCAAAGCGACCCCCCACTTGGTATCCTCGGGCATGCCCGGTATGTGGACCGCTACCGTGTAAAGGTGGTAGGGCAGCGCCATGAACCTATCGAACGGGGACTGCGGCAGTCCCCGCATGAGAAAGGCCGCCCCGACAACCAGTATCGGGGCAGTCTCGCCTGCTGCCCTGCTCATGGCGAGGACGGCACCCGTGACTATTCCCGGGCGGGCCTGGGGCAGAATCAAATGTCGTATCGTCTGCCACCTGGTTGCGCCAACTGCAAGGCTACCAGCCCTGTACTCGGCTGGCACCGCGATCAGCGCCTCCCTCGAGGTTGTTATCGTCATGGCCAGCGCCTGGCAGGCCAGCGTGAGACTTGCCGCGAGCAGGGACATGCCGAAGTTAAGCATGAGGACAAAGACTCCCAGTCCGAACAGGCCGTAGACGATACTCGGTACACCGGCAAGGTTGACAATCGCCAGGTTGATTACCTTTGTCAGCCGGTTCTTGGGCGCGTACTCAGAAAGGTATATTCCGGCGAGCACCCCGATCGGGAGTGCAATGACAAGCGTCCCCAGCATCAGGTAAAACGTCCCGACCAACGCCGGGAAGATGCCGCCCGCCTTGCCTGCCTGGGTAGGAGCCTGGGTCAGGAAGTCCCAGTCTACAATCGCGGCGCCGCGGACAACTATGTGTATGATTATGAAGAGCGACACTGCGGTTACAGCTATGGTCGCTGTCAGAAGAACCGCAAACGCAGTCTTCTGCGAGATCCTGCGGGATAAGTTCGACCTGGTTCTCATTATGATGGTTACCTCACGAACTTCCGTTTCTGCCGTTCAAGCACCCTATCGGCGATCAGGTTAACGGCCAGTGTGATCAGGAAAAGGAGTAACCCGATTGCGAACAGCGCTTGATACTGAGGACCGCCGCGTACGGCATTGCCGATGCCTGAAGCGATGGCGGCAGTCATGGGCATCATAGGCTGAGTGGGAGAAACCGGCACGGCCAGGGCACCGCCGGCTATCATGAGAACGGTCATGGTCTCACCGATGGCGCGTCCTACCCCCAGCATGATGGCAGCGGAAATGCCGGAGAGCGCTGCGGGAATAGACACGTGTCTGACCACCTCCCACCTGGTGGCACCCAGTGCGTAAGCCGCCTGTCGGAACTCATCGGGGATGGCGCGCAGGGCGTCTTCGGATACACTCACGATTATCGGCAGACTCATGAGTGACAGCATGATCCCGGCTGCAAGCCCGGACAGTCCGGTGTTCAGGTTGAACATGCTTTGAACGAGCGGTGAGAGAAGAAGGAGGCCGATGAAGCCGATCACTACCGACGGAATGCCGGCCAGTAACTCAATGACGGGCTTCACGCTCTCCCTTACGCTGGATGGGGCAACCTCGGCCAGGTAGGCGGCACAGGCTACCCCGATAGGAACGGCTATCACAGTGGCCACCACGGGTACCCAGATCGTAGCCACGAAGAACGTCGTTGTGCCAAAAGTCGGGGGCTCAGATACGGGGTACCACTTTGTGCCGAAGAGGAACTCCCAGGGAGGAGTGTGCGCGAATATCGGCAGACCCTGTCTGAGCAGGACAGCAACGATGCCCAGAAGAACGACAATGGCCAGCAGACTGGCCAGGAAGATGCCGCCCTCGATAACCCTCTCGCCCACACGCCACCGCCGCTGGAGGCCCTTTGTCCGGGCATCCCGGGCGATGGCGATGGATGCTGATCGCTTTCTCATATGCCTTCTGGCTGTCTATCCTGCCGGTACGTAGCCTACATCGAGTACCTTCGCCTGACCGGCCGCAGATAGGCAGTATTCGATGAAGGTCTTAACTGTTCCTGTTGGCTGGCCGTTCGTGTAGTAGAAGAGCGGGCGCCACACCCTGTACGTTCCATCGGTTGCTGTCTCTACAGTTGGGAGTACGTAAGGGTCATCGCCGGTCTGGCTCACAGCGACAGCCTGCACGGCCTCAGTAACGTAGGCCAGCCCTGCGTAGAAGATGGCGCCGGGGTTGCCTGCCACCTCGCTGATGCCTGCACTGGTCGAGGGTAGAAACAACACGCCGGGACCGTATTCGAGGCTTGTGTCCTCAGTGGGGAGGCCTCGCATCTGGACGACCGTCTCCTTGACAAAGACATGGGTGCCCGAGTTGGTATCGCGGGATGCTACCACTATCGGGAGATCCGGTCCCCCTAGTTCACTCCAGTTGGTTATCTCGTTCGTGTAGATGGCGGAGAGCTGGGCGAATGTCAGCTCAGTGATACTGTTTGACGGGTGAACCACGAACGCCAGAGCATCCCTGGCGACCATGATCTCGTTAGGGTCCACCCCCCTTGCGTTGGCCGCATCGATCTCCGACTGCCTGATCGACCGGGAGGATTGAGCTATCTCCGTCGTGCTGTCGATCAGGGCGGCGATACCGACACCCGAACCCGGTCCGCTGACGGATATCGAGGCCCCGCTGTTGGCTGCCATGAACTCCTCCGCCCACACCACGCTCAGTGGCTGCACTGTGTTTGAACCGGTGATATCAAACGACAGATCGTCTCCGTTCTCGTTCCCGTTGCAGCCGGTGACGCTAATCGCAACGGCGAGAAGAGCGGTCGCTGTCAGTGCTAGTAATACCTTCTTGACAACCCTAGTGTACATTCACTTTCTCCTTTTCTTATATCAGTGTGCTCCTATTCTGGTGATCGCATTCTCGTGTTCACATACTTCTGACTCCTTAGAACAGTTTCGGGCATTCGTCTTTCTTCCTGATCATCTATGCCTGCTACTCATCTGTAGTCAGTCTAACAGGCGAGTTTTAAGGGACGCTTAAGGCTGCGTTAAATGCAGGTAAAATCGAGGGGTTGGTGCTGTGACGGTGGGACGAGTCTAACTGGTAGGTATGCTGAGGCTGAAGGTGGACCCTCTGCCCTCAGTGCTCCGTACCGAGATACGACCTCCGTGGGCCTCGACGATGTGCTTGGAGATGGCGAGTCCCATGCCGGTTCCACCCTTGTCCGACCTGGCCCTGTCGGCCTTGTAGAAGCGCTCGAAAATATGAGGCAGGTCATCCCGGGATATTCCCGGGCCCGTGTCGGAGATATCAACGATAACTGAACGATCCTCCAGCCGTGTCGCCAGCAGTATTTCCCCGCCGGGAGGAGTGAACTTGATGGCATTGTGCACTATGTTGACGATCGCCTGCCTTAACCTGAGCTGGTCTGCGTCAACAAGCGGCAGGTTGTCGGCCAGCTTCAACTCAGCCGTCAACTCCTGCCTCTCTATTTGAGGTCCTAGCTGGTTGACGACGTCCTCAAGGAGCAGGTTGAGGTTCACCGCCTCCAGACTCAACTCTGCCTTGCCCGTCTCGATGCGCGAAAGCTCTGTGAGTTCTGCTACTATCTGGGTCAACCTGTCAACCTCGCCGTCGATCCTGAGCAGGAAGTCATCGGCCGTCGCCCTGTCATCGATTGCCTGGCCGCGGAGGGTTTCGACCATCGCCTTTATGCCCGCGAGAGGTGTTCTGAACTCGTGGGATATGTTTCCGATCAGCTCACGCCTGGTGGTCTGGAGGGTCCGAAGATCCGTGAGATCCTGCACCAGTAGCAGTGTGCCCCTTAGCTCCTCGTGGATAACGGGAACAGCGATCACCCTGATGTCCCTGCGCGCCGTCTTGGACTCATACTGCGCGATCTGCGCCTCGGAGGTGTTCAGGCATTGCTTGAGCAGGTCATCCATCTCGTGGTCGCGAACAGCCTCGATCAGCGTCCTGGTTACATCGTCTCTGATGCCGAACAGAGCTTTTGCAGCACTGTTGGCCATGGTGATATTGCCCTGCCCATCCGTCATTATCCCCCCGTCGGCCATATTGTCGAGAACGGCTGCCAGCCTCGCTCTATCTCTCGATATCGTCTCTATCGTCTCACTCAGCTTAACGGACATATCATTGAATGATCGCGCCAACTCCTCTACCTCATCCCTCGTGTTGACGGTCAACCGCTGTTCCAGGTCACCCGACGCGATGCGCCTCGCTGCAGCGGTCAGCCTTCGTATCGGTTGCGTGGTAATCCTGGAGATAGCCCAGGCGGCCATGACTATCAGGAAGGCGGCTACTGCCATGGCCAGGACTACGCTTACGGTCACAGTGCGGACGGCTCTGTCAACGTCTGCCAGCGAAAGCGCCGCTCGGGATACCCCCAGAACCTGCCCTTCATGAAGGATGGGAACCGCTATGTACATCATCCTCTGCCCCAGGGTGATGCTGTAGCGGGTGTGCTCTCCGTAGCCATGTTGCATCGCGGCCCCGATCTCAGGACGGTCGCGGTGGTTGTCCATGACAGCGGGGTCCTGCTGCGAGTCTCCAAGCACTCTGCCATCGGCGGCGATGATCGTGATCCTGGTAGCTAGCTGCTCTCCCAGTCGCCTGGCCAGGGCATCCAGTGCCGCATGCTCTTCCTCTTCCCTGAGATGAGGCAGGCAGGCTTCGGCGGTGATCCTCGCTTCCGACTCCAGTTGCCTACGGAGATTGTCAATCTGTGAATCCCGGGTCAGGCCGACCAGATGGAATCCAAGTATGCACATGATGATCAGAATGACAAGGACGAAGAAGAATGTGATGCGCCACTGAATTCTGCGAAACACCTTCAGTCCTCCAGCTTGTACCCTGCTCCTCTCACAGTGATGAGCCTTCTGGGCTGAGACGGATCGGTCTCGATCTTCTGCCTCAGCCACCTTACATGGACGTCCACGGTTCGTGTGTCACCCGCATAGTCATATCCCCATACCTTCTCCAGTAACTGGTCCCGGGTGAACACGAAACCCTTGTTGCGGGCAAGGAACACCAGCAGATCATACTCCCTGGCAGTGAGCGTCAGGGACGAGCCTTTCCACGTGACCCGGTGGCGGGCGGTGTCGATCTCCAGGTCTCCTATCTTCAGAGGTTCGGTTTCGTCGCCGTGGACGGGTCGGGACATCTCGGCTCTACGAAGGAGGGCTCCGAGGCGGGCCAGGAGTTCCCTCATGCTGAACGGTTTCGTCATGTAGTCGTCGGCGCCGACTTCGAGCCCGACTACCTTGTCCACCTCACCCGTCTTTGCTGTAAGCATCAATATGGGAACGGGCATCTCCCTGCGCAGAATCCGGCACACCTCCAACCCGCTCAACTCGGGCAGCATCAGGTCCAGGATGATGAGGTCAGGCTTCTCCCTTCGTGCGACGTCCAGGGCGCGGGCCCCGTCACGGGCTGTGGCCACACGATAGCCCTCGTTCTTGAGGTTGTATTCGATCGTGTCCAGCAGATTGGGATCATCCTCGACGATCAGTACTTTCGCAGCCACTAGAAGCCTCAGGGATAGTATAGACCCGACATCGATGTCTGCACAAGCACGTCATGAGCGGACTATCGAACCCGGTCGATGTGGGCAGCCTGCACCAGGCGTCAGTCACCCTCGGTCCACTCGATAACCGTGGTCGACCAGACGTCACCGAGGGCCTTCTCGAGGACTGCCCTGCGCGGATCGGGTATATCGAGCACCATTCTGAGGACGCGATCGTCGAACTGGCTCAAGAATGAGCAACGCTTTCTGAGAGATATGATCGTAGTCCGTGCCCCTCCATAGACGACATAATCCAATGATCGGGCGTGGGGCTCGATGTGTTCACGTGCGTGGGTGCAGACCCTGTCCAGAAACGACTCTATCTGCTTCTCCCGGTGCCGGGCGAACCGTGCCTGGGAGGATCCGCCTTTCTTGTGGCGGGCGTGCACAAGTCCCGTTCCCGTCTTGCTGTCCAGCAGGGTATTGCCCCGGCCGACACCGACGCTGTATGAACCCAGACGCACAAGCACCAGCGCGATCAGGTAGTCATGACTGAGAAGCGAGCGAAGCGGACCGACATCATAGCCATCAGCCGTGTGTTCCTTCGTTAGCGGAAAGGGTGACAGGACAAGGCACTTCCTCTCGGTGCCCCAGAAGAGGGCCGCTCCCGTGGGCGAACCGGTGATGAGCGTATGAATGTCCTCAGGCATGACAGCCGAGCCAATCGCCTCCCTGAGGCACTCCTCTGCACGGGCAGCCGGGATCCCAGCGGGCAAGTATACCGATACCGCTTCGTCACGCAGGATCGCCAGGTCCTCAAGCCAGGCCAGCATCCTCGCCCTGCCCGGTCGAAATCTCCTCGCTGTTGTCATGGAAGTTCGTGGTGTCGCTCAGCAATGCCGATGATCGTATGTAACAACCGACAACGGCTACATCGTAACGATTGTCACGCCGTCGCCTCCCTCACCTTCGCCCCCGGGGCGCGAAGATCTGACCAGGGGATGAGACCTCAGCATCTCCCTGACGACCTGGCGCAGGGCGCCGGTGCCGTAGCCGTGTATTATGCGAACCTGTGATAGGTTGGCCAGGGATGCCGCGGTCAGGTAATCTTCAAGCTCCAGTTCCACTTCTTCCGCCCTCTTGCCCCGCAGGTCGAGTTCCAGAGAGGCGCTTCGTCTGCTCGGCCCGGTCATTGTCGCGTCGGTTCTGCGCCTGCGGCCGCCCTCGAGTCCTGCCCTCCTGTCCACGCCGTCGAGGCCGAGCGTCATCTTCGCCCTGCCGATCTGTACTTCGACCAGTCCCCGCTCCTCGGATACCGACAGAACCGTGGCCGTGACTCCCGGCTCTCTCAACCAGACCGTATCACCAACCGAGATCGGCCCGGCAGCCGTCTCGTCCGAGTCGATCCCGGGGGCCGCCCCGGGTTGCCACGTCTCGGTACTCAGTTGCTCACGGACCTCCGCCATCACCTTCTTAGCCTGCTCTATGCTCTCACGGGACCGCTCCTTGCGTAACTCCGAGGCCGCCTCCCTGACTCTTGCCTGCAGTTGGGCAGCGTCGCGGACAACACGGTCGCGGCTCTCCTTTATGATCCGCCTCTTCTCGTCGTCGAACTGCCGGAGCCTGTCGGCCAGTTCGGCGTTTCTCTTTGCCGCTTCATTCCTCTCTGTCTCAAGGCTGCGGCGCAGGGACTCAACGTTGGTCTGCTCGGTCATCAGGTGTGTGAGAAGCTGCTCGAGTTCCTCGGTTCCTCTTGAGAGCATGTCCCTGGCGTTCGAGATGATATCGTAAGGCAATCCCAGGCGGGACGCGGTGGCCAGCGCATTGCTGCCTCCGGGAATGCCCACCGTCAGGTGATATGTGGGCGACATCGTATGCGGGTCGATGTCGAGTGAAGCGTTCTGGAGTCCCGCCGTCGTGTGGGCCAGCGCCTTGAGTTCTGTGTAGTGGGTGGTCGCCACCGTCATGGTCTTCTGTGAGAGGAAGTGGAGGAGGATGGCACGGGCAAGTGCAGAGCCCTCGCTGGGATCGGTGTTGGTGCCCAGTTCGTCGAGCAGGACAAGGCTGTTCCCGGTAGCGTTGTTGATTATGCGCACGATGTTGCCGACGTGCCAGCTGAAGGTGGAAAGGGTCTGCTCGATGCTCTGCTCGTCGCCGATGTCGGCGAACACTCCGTCGAAGAGAGGGATGCGGCTATCATCCCGTGCGGGGATAGGCAGACCGGCCCCGGCCATCAGGCTCAGTAGCCCGATCGTCTTCAGGGCAACCGTCTTGCCGCCCGTGTTGGGCCCGGTGATGACCAGCGTCGAGTAATCCCGGCCGATCTCGACGGAGAGGGGCACGGCCTTCCTGCCCAGCAGCGGATGCCTGGCCTCCAGCAATCGGAGGACGCCGCCGTCCGGTGCCGCTCCCGGTGTATCGTCTCCACAGGCAGCACCCATGACCGGCTCGGTGGCCCGCATGTCCCTGGCGTATCTTGCCTTGGCCAGAGCCAGGTCGATCTCGGCGATGACATCGATGCTGATCGATATCTCTTCTTGGTATGCTCCGATCTCCGAGCTGAGCGCCGCGAGGATTCGTTCCACCTCGTGCTTCTCCTCCATGGCCAGTTCCCTCATCTCATTCCCCATATCCAGGGTTGCCCACGGCTCGATGAACAGCGTGGCTCCTGTGTTGGAAACATCATGGACGATCCCCTTTATCTCCCGCCGCCACTCGACCTTGACAGGAATCACGAATCGGCCTTCCCTCTCGGTGATGATGGGTTCCTGGATTATCTTCTGTCTCCTGGGCGACCGTATCATGGCCTCAAGCTGGGTCAGCAGTTGCTGGCGCACCTCACGCATTCGCTGCCGCACAGATGCCAGCCTCGGCGAGGCCGTGTCCATCACCTCTCCGTTCGGGCCCAGGCAGCGGCCGATGTTGCTCTCAACATGGCCCAGCTCCACTATGTCCCCGGCGAGATCACCGAGCAGAGGAAGCTCATCTGCAAGGTTCGCCACGCTAACGCGCAAACGACGGGCCGACTCGAGGGTCGTCTGGATCTCCAGCAAGGTCAGAGGCTCCAGCACCTTGCCTCGGGCCGCCATCCTGACCGCGCTCCGTACGTCGGAGACCTCGCCGATGCCGATATCGGGGACCAGCGACAGCAGACGCCGGGCTTCAGCGGACTGGGTGAGCAGGTGGGTACCCTGTTCGGAATCCGTCAGGGGAGAGATGGAGAGGGCAAGCTGTTGGCTGGCCGAGAACGAGGTGTAGGTCGCCAGGATATCCCTGATTTTGTGAAACTCCAGTAGTTCCAGATCTCTGTCAGCCAAGGTGATTCTCCATCATCTTCGGTGCCGCTCAGGCGATATCTGCGTTCGAGTAGTATAAACGAATCGGCCCGGTTTTGAAAAAAGGGGGTCGTACCCGCTGGATGCAGCGGATCATCCACAGTTGAGGTTCTTCAAACCTGTGCTTGACATGGTAAGACAATCGGTAGTATTCTTGGTACACAATCCTCATGTGAAGGAGGATCAAGCGAATGGGAGGAAAAGCCAGGACTGAGAAGATGTCGGTGACGTTGCCCAAGGATCTGGCCGGGGAGATACGGTCTATCGTCTCCCACGGAGAGATAAGCTCCTTCTTCGCCGAGGCGCTGGAACACTACATTGCCTATCACAAGCAGAAGGTGGCGCTCGGGAAAGGGTTCGGCGCCTGGAAGAGTGAGAACCATCCCGATCTGGCCGGTCCTGAGGACTCCTCAGCCTATGTGCGTGCCATTAGAGAAGCTGACAAGAAGAGGATGGAGCGGATGGGAGGCCTTCGTGCGGAGTAGCCGGATAAGTGAGGTTGCCTGCATACTGGACACTGACGTTGTCATCGATTATCTGAGAGAGTATGACTATGCGCTGAGGCTGCTTCAGAGGTGGCTTGGGGAAGGTCTGCTGGCGGTGAGTACGCTCACTCACCTTGAGGTGTACCAGGGCATGAAAGCAAACGAGGCGGACGCAACCGGCGCCTTTCTCGACGGTCTCGTCTCTGTACCCGTTGATGTGGCTGTTGCCCGGCGGGCGGGCACGATGCTCGGTGACTTGCGCGCAAAGGGCATCACCGTGGGTATTGCCGATGCCATCATCGGTGCCACAGCGTTACAGCTGGGCGCTACACTCATCACGAACAATGTTGATCATTATCCTTTCCCGCATCTAAGGCTGGTTCGTGGTTTGGAGGACCATGGATAGCAGTCCCGGATCACGCATGGTCAGTGCCTTCGGGAATGAGGCAGCAGGCGACAGCCTGAGTGGATGGGCCTGCCCATGATGGTGCTTGGCGACCAGGGTACGGCAGTTGTTTTGAGACCACAGTGAAGAAAGGAGCGAAATATGAAGGTGATAGGCATTGTCGGGAGTCCGAGGAAGAACGGGAACACGGAGTTGCTGACCGCGCACACTCTGAGGGCGATCTCCGAAGAAGGACTGGACACCGAACTGATCCGGCTGGCAGGACTTGACATAAAGCCCTGCGACGCATGCATGGTATGCAAGGACGAGGAGAGGTGTCCTATCGAGGACGACCTGTTTCCCATATATATGAAGCTGAAGGCGGCCGATGGCATCATACTGGCTTCTCCCGTGTATTTCGGGTCGGCCACAGCCCAGATCAAGGCTCTCATGGACCGAGTTGGATACATATCGGGTCCCCACGGCAGGCCGTTCGCCGGCAAGGTGGGTGGAGCACTGGCGGTGGCGCGCCGCGCAGGCAAGAACTTCACTTTTGCTCAGCTCACCTACTGGTTCCAGATACTCGGCTTCTTCATTCCCGGCTCCACATACTGGAACGTTGCTATAGGTCGAGAGAAGGGCACGGTAGAGGACGACGAAGAGGGAATGAGGACGGCCTGGAACTTCGGCAAGAACGTGGCGTTTTTGATCAAGAAGCTGAGCGGGTGACATATAATGCGGGTGGCTGAATGATGGAGAGCGCTGCCTATTTGCTTTAGTTCGGATACCTTAGTGACACACAAGTCGTGAAAGGGGATAATTGCGAAATGAGTGATGAAGTTTACCTGCGGCTAGCCAGAGCGCTGGATGCTCTACCGAATGGTTTTCCCGAGACACCTTCGAGGGTCGAACTCCAGCTGCTCAGGAAGGCATTCACCGAAGAGGAGGCTGAACTCGCCGGGTGCATGAGCCGGAAGTACGAAACCGTGAGCGAAGTGGCCGGTAGGACCGGTAAGCCGGAATCGAACGTGAAGAGTCTGCTCGACAGGCTGCTGCCCCGTCGGTTGATTCGACGGCGGGTGTCGGGTGGCAGGGAGGAGTATCGTCTCGGCCCGTTCGTCGTTGGCTGGTACGAGGCTCTGATGGGTGGCGAAATGCGCGATGATGTCGAGTTCGCCACACTGTTCGAGCAATACATGAAAGAAGGAGGCGCCGAACGGATTTTGGCACCCCGCCCTGGCGTTCTGGGGGTTGTACCGGCCAGAGGTTCGTTGAGAAAGGAGCTTCTGCAACCCTATGACGACATCGATGCTCATTTTGCCAGGCATGAGCGGTTCGGCGTAATCGATTGCATGTGTCGAATCCAGCGTAATCTACTCGGCAGCAAATGCTCGACCCCGGTGAAGCGATGTGCGTTCGTGGGATTACCTCCTCAAACCCCGTTGTCGGAGAATGTGCTCGATCGGGACCAGGCGCTCAAGCTGTTCACACAACTGGAAGAAGAAGGCCATGTCCACACAGGTTTCTATGGTTTCACCTCCGGAGCAGAGACTCCGCAGTTCGTTGGCTGCTGCAATTGTTGTGGTGACTGTTGCGGCGTATTGAGAGCCATCAATGATTGGGGTGTCGCCGAAGGTCCGCAGAGGTCGAACTACCGAGCTGTTCTTAAGGAAGAGGAATGTGTCGCTTGCGGCGATTGTGTGGAACGCTGCCAGGTGCACGCAATCACCCAGGATGCGAACGGTATTGCAGTGATATGCCGTGAACGGTGTATCGGCTGCGGGTTGTGTGTCATCCGGTGTCCGGTTGACGCGATCGAGCTGGAGCCGGTATCAAAGGACGAATGGTTTGATGTCCCTGCCAGTTTCGAGGAGTGGGAAGAGCGGCGGCTGAAGACCCTGGGCATGATGAAGTAGCACGCGTTTCACCGGTGGTCGTGCTGGTGATGAGGAGGGGTGGATCAACATCTGCCAGACCTGCTGGGACATGCCATTGGGAGAGAACAGGCGAAGGTGCTGGTCACCAGCCAGCAATCACCATCCACCAGCAGAGTCAGCTTCTCCGGGCTGGAGCATGCCGTCGAGTTCATCCTGGAAGAAGAACTTCTCCTCTCCGTAGGCGGGTTTCAGGTCGCTGAGCCAGGCCGCTTTGTCATCGTGTGCTGCGAAGAAGGGACGGCCTACCCAGTCGGGACTCCTGCCCTGGATCATCTCAAGCATCAGCACGTCTTCTCCACTGAGCCTGCCGGCGCCCGCTATCTGAACCTTGCCCGGCAGGCACGACATGATGGGGCCTCTGACAGTGCGGCAGAGGCCGCTGACCGACCTGTAGGCCTCATAGAATATCTGCCAGGCTTCGGTGAGGGGTATCGAGAAGTAGCGCTGTGCCCCGGTGTCCCGCGCGACGAACATGTAGTAGGGAATACAGTTGAGGGCGACCTGCTTCTGCCACATGTCGGCCCATATCTCAGGCGAGGCGTTGATATGCCTGAGGAGAGGTGACTGGGTTCGTATTACCGCACCGGTCTCCCGGATTCTTTCGATCGCCTGCTTGACGACCTCGGTCTCCAGTTCCACGGGATGGTTGAACTGGGCCATGAAGGCAAGATGCTTACCTGAGTGCCCGACCTTTCTGAAAAGCTCCAGCAGGCTATCAGCATCCCGGTCGGTCGTGAACCTGTAGGGCCAGTAACTCAGTGCCTTGGTTCCGATGCGGATCGTTTGCAGATTTGGCGCATCGGCTGCCAGCAGCGGTTCGATGTAGCCCGCCAGGATGTCGGTCTTCATCACCAGGGGGTCTCCACCCGTTATAAGTACATCCGTAACCTCCGGATGGGCTGCCAGATATTCGAGAAGGGTCCCGGCGCCACGGGATGACATCTTGAGTTCATCAATGCCTGTGAACTGAGGCCAGCGGAAGCAGAATGTGCAGAAGGCATGGCAGATCTGTCCTTGCTCGGGGAAGACGAGGACGGTCTCGCGGTACTTGTGCTGGATGCCGGGTAGCCTTTCGCCTTTGAACACGGGTGCGTTGTAGTCGATCTGCCCGGCGGGGTGGGGATTCAGGCCCATTCTGATCTCATTCACGGTTTTCTTGATGGTCTCGGCATCGGCCCCGGAGTCGTGTAGAGACCGAAGCCTGCTGTAATCCTGCGCCGGCAGCATCTCCCTGCGGGGGAAAGTGGCCACGAACACGGGATCGTCGGGAATGCTCGACCAGTCTATCAACTCTCCGGCAACGTAATCGTTAACCCTGAAGGGCAGCACCGAACCGACGATCTCGATATCGCGGATCTGCTCCTCCGACAGGTGTGTCAACTGGGGCAACGTTCTCAAATTTTGTAGCGAATAAGCCTTGTACTGCATCGGTGTCCCCCTTTAGTCGCCTGCCCGGCTGACCGCGTCAAGTGCGGCTTGCCCGGAATCCGTGACTATCTGCACTCTCAAATGTTCTATCACCACAAGTATCCTTGCTCCATCGGTCATGGTCCTGTCCCAAACTTTGGGGCGTTAGTATATGTTATGAATGCCTGCCCTGTCACCACAGGTTGAACGGCCTGAGTTCACAGGCCCCTGAGGTGTTCGGGTCTGAGTAGGGAGGGGTCTCCTGACGCCAGGACTCTCTCCACCTGGCTGAGCATCTTCGCCCTGTCCTGAGGCAGCCTTCCCCGCACAGAAAGGTAGTTCGAGGCATGCATCGAACTGAAGAAGCAGTCGGTGAAGTCGGAGTTCTCCATCATTGCCTTCAGTTCCTGAAGCGACTGCAGAGGGGAGAGGGGAGAAAACTCACCCCGCTGCCATTCATCGTAGAGCGGTGTGCCGGGAACGAGGGTCAGAGTGAGGGCTCCGGCATAGTCGGGGTCGATGGCGGTAAGGACCCTGGCTGTCCCGGCTACATGCTCCTTGCTCCGCTCGACACCACCGAGTCCCAGGATCACCGTGACGGAGAATGGTATCCCGGCATCCTTCACCTTACGGCCGGCCTCGATCAACTGATCTGAACTTACGCCCTTGCCCACCTTCTCCAACCGTTCATCATCGCCGGTCTCCAGTCCCGTGTAGAGTATTCCCAGCTTGAGTCGTCTCAGTTCCTGCAGTTCGGCAACACTCCTGCGAAGGATATCCTGAGGTGTAGCATATGCACCGACCCTTTCGACATGCGGCAGCTTCTCATTCAGATAGACGAGCACGTCCACAAGCCTGGGGAAAGGGTAGACGAGCGCATCGCCATCCTGAAGAAACACCCTCTTGCCGTCCCAACCCTGCGCTACCGCATACACGACGTCGGGAACCGCTGACAGGCGAATGCCACGCCTCAGAAACAGAGCCACGGCGTCTATCTCGTTCCTGGCCTCCTCCGGGTCCCGCATCTCGAGCTTCGATCCATAGTAGCCGCAGAAGGTGCAGGTGTTGTTCGAGCAACCGGCGGTCAGGGGGAGGAAGTAGCTCCTCCACTCACTGGGGGGGCGGATTATGCCCGGGCGTCTGAAAGTCTTGGGTTTGGTCTCAGTCATACGCTGTCAATCGTTCCTGAATCGCTGCCGCCCATTCTAGCACTGCCTGCGATTCAGCCTCAAACAGGGGTTGACCCATTCAACAGACACAGGAAACCATTACACCTATTGACATACCGGATGGCAACCGTATATATTGCATGCAACTGAATATCGGAAAGGCTGGGAACAGGACTAGTACAGCTTAAGGCGGAGTTCAGAGAGTCGGGCAAGGTGTGAGCCGATACTTGCGCGAGGCTGGAATGGACCTGGGAGCCGCAAACCGAAAGGACAACACCGAGTAGGCTTTGCCGCAGGGACAGCGTTATCACAGTCCAGGGTATCGCCGTCAATCGGGCCGTACCTGAATAGAGATGGCCGTACAGGCCGAAACAGGGTGGCACCGCGAAGGTCAGACCTCTCGCCCCTGGGGCGAGAGGTTTTCTTTTTGCGATGACAGATGGCTCATGGTCACCAGCCGCAATGGAGGTTGCTATGTAGACGAGCTTGACTAACGGTACAGGTTGCGCAGCAAATCGAAAGGAGAGAAGGATGAAACACACGAAGTTCATGTTGTCTGAAAAAGAGATGCCCACCCGCTGGTACAATGTTCTGCCCGATCTTCCCGAGCCGCTACCACCGGAGCGTCATCCGGTAACAAAGGAACCCTGCCCCATGGAGTCGCCCCTGCCTCCTCCCCTGTTTCCCGACGCCATAAACAGGCAGGAGTTCAGCACGGAGAGGTGGATAGATATCCCCGAGGAGGTGCAGGACGTCTACCGTACGTGGAGGCCGACCATGCTGCACCGGGCGTACAGGCTGGAGCAGGAGCTTGATACACCGGCGAGGATCTTCTACAAGTACGAGGGTACCAGCCAGGCCGGCAGTCACAAGCCGAACACGGCTGTGGCCCAGGCCTACTACAGCAAGAAGGAGGGTGTCAGACGGCTGGCCACCGAGACCGGTGCCGGACAATGGGGCAGCGCCCTTTCCATGGGGTGCGTATTCTTCGGCCTCGAGTGCAAGGTCTATATGGTTAGGGCCAGCTATCACCAGAAGCCGTATCGCCGCAGCCTGATGGAGACATGGGGTGCGAAGGTAGTGCCCAGTCCCAGCCCCGACACCGAGGTGGGAAGGAAGCTACTGAAGGACGACCCTGAGTGTCCGGGAAGCCTGGGTATTGCGATCAGCGAGGCACTGGAGGACGCCTTCGTTCACGATGATACCAAGTACTCTATAGGGAGCGTTGCCAACCACGTTCTGCTGCACCAGACCATTATCGGTGAGGAGACGCGGAAGCAGATGGAGATGGCCGATGCCTATCCCGACATCATTGTGGGCAACGTCGGCGGAGGCTCCAACTTCGCGGGTCAGTTCATCCCCTGGATAAGGGACAAGATCAGCGGCAAGAAGCCCGACATGCGCATCATATGCGTTGAGCCCGAGGCATGTCCTACCATGACCAAGGGTCCGTACACCTGGGACTTTGGGGACGCAGCCGGGCTTGCCCCCATTCTCAAGATGCATACGCTGGGGCATGGCTTCATACCGGCACCGGTCCATGCCGGCGGACTGCGTTACCACGGCATGGCACCCATCATCTGCCATCTCCACAAGCTGGGTTTCGTTGAGGCACAGGCTGTGCATCAGACCGTCACCTTCGAGGCAGGTGTCAGGTTCGCCCGAGCAGAGGGTATCATCCCCGCGCCTGAGTCATGCCACAACATCAGGGTGGCCATCGATGAGGCGCTGAGATGCAGGGAGGCGGGGGAGTCGAAGACGATCCTTATAGCTCTCAGCGGGCATGGCCACTTCGACCTGGGGGCCTACGATGAGTACCTGTCCGGCAGGCTGCAGGACTATGAATACCCGAAGGAGAAGGTGTTGGCGGCACTGGCCGACCTGCCGCAGGTCGAGTAACGCCAGACGGCCGGCGCTGCGAAAACTCCTGCCGTGGCGCCGGCCCTGACAACCACCTTGTAGATCACGGTTCGGGGAGCGAGTCGGTGGTGACCAGCAGGCCGGCTAAAGGGTCACCCGCATGTCCTCATACCCCAGGCTTATGTCGGCCCCCAGTTCCTCGGCAACCCGGGCTATCTCGTTTTCGATCTCGCGCTCGTAGGAGTTGCCGATATGGACAACCACGACGCGGGGCAGGTAGCCCTTCAGCCTGCGGAACTCCTGGAGTTCCTCCCTGAGAGCTGCCGGGCAGAGATGCCCGACGCTCTTCAGCCAGTCTGCACGATCGTCGGGGCCGGCGACCTCGGGGATGAGCAGCTGAGGTGAAACATGCTCCCAGCACTCAGATAGCCGGCCCGAGGTATCTCCCGTGTAGAACACGCCCGCACCGTCTGGAGAGGTAACCTGATAACCGACCGCGGGGACCGAATGCCTCACAGGCAGAGCGAGGACCTGATGGTCGCCGATGCGCTTCGCCGTATACGGATCGATGGCCTCGAGTATCACAGAGGGGCTCTCCTTACTGGGGTGTTCAAGGAAGTTGATGTACAGAACGCCATCAAGAAGGTATCTGGTCACGATGTCAAGGGTATGGTTCAGGCCGCACACGACGAGCTGTCCTTGCCAGTAGTTAGCGGCATTCGCGGCCAGGGTGATCAGATCACGGGTGTGGTCGAAGTGATGGTGCGTCAGCAGAACGGTTCTGATCTTCTCCTGCTCCGGGATAGAAAGGGCCGAGGTCACTCCACCGGCGTCTATAAGCAGTGTGTCGTCGATAAGGAGGGATGCGAGTCGAGACCCTCGCAGGTCGGAGGAATGGGCCCCAAGGATCCTGATGTCCACCGGGCTAGTTGTCTATTACCCTGTCGGTGGCGCCGATGAATTGCTGCCACTGAGCCAGTTGCTCGGATAGAAGCTCGCGACCCTTTTCCGTGACTTGATAGCACCGCCGCCTCTGCCTGGACACCTGTTCCCAGGTACTCTGGACAAGCCCTCGACTCTCGAGACGGCGTAGAGCCGAGTAGAGGGTGCTTGCTGTCAGGTCGAAATAGCCTTCGCTCCGCCTCTCCAGTTCCCTCGCGATCTCATAGCCGTGCACGGGCAGATCCGCGATGATGAAGAGCAGAAGCGGCTCCACGATACCGCGCATCAGTTGGCCGACGTAAGAGTGGCTCACGACAGTCTGAGTATATCATCTTTGAGAAGCAAAAGCACGATAGGCGGAATGAGTCGGGGAAATATTCGCTGCCGCCGCCACCAGGATCGATCACAGTGCCCCAAGCAGACGACCGGCATGAAGCACCGCCAGCGCATCTTCAGGCATGACCTGCGCAGTCCCCGGCTTCCCCTTTGAGCGTCTCCAAAGCATGAGGCAGAGCCGGCAGTATCACCTCCAGGCACTCGCGCGCTGCCTTTGGACTTCCCGGCAGGTTGATGATGAGGCATCTACCTCGTGTGCCGACAACCGCGCGACTGAGCATGGCCATCGGTGTCTTCTTCAGGCTCTCCGCCCTCATGGCCTCGGCGAAGCCGGGCACGACCCTGTCGACTACCGAAAGGGTGGCCTCGGGGGTGACGTCTCTTGGCGTAAGTCCCGTTCCGCCTGTCGTAAGGATCACGTCCATAGCCTCCTCGTCCGCCCAGCTGACCAGCCGGTTCGCGACAAGTTCCCTCTCGTCGGCGACGATCTCGTAGTTGGCTATTCGAGCATCCAGTGCGGACAGCGATTCGCGAATCGCTCTGCTGCTCAAGTCCTCTCTCTCCCCTTTCGCCCCTTTGTCACTCACCGTCAGTATGCCTACCGTGATCATGGTTGCTCCCCACCCCCTTCCTTCGTATGTGAGTTGGGAGCACCACTGCCCGAAGAAGTCCGTACAAAGGTCTGCTCTATGAAATCTGCTATCAACCCGGTATCATCCCGGGCAAGCAGTGGGACTCCGATGTCGAGCGGCCGGTCGGTGATGACGGCCGAAAGCTCCTTGCGTGGACACACCAGTTCATCGCCGAACTCCTCTCTGTGTACCTCGATCTTGGGCAGTCTGCTCTTCTTGAACCCTTCAGCGAGTACGATATCGAAGTCGGGCCCGATGATGCGCATGATCTCCTCGATCTCCGGTTCATGATCAACGCTCTTGATGAAGGCGAGCTTGCCCGGTGAGCTCACAAGGACAGCATCGCTCCCCGCCCGGGTAAACCTCCAGCTGTCTTTACCCGGATAGTCCACCTCCATGCCGCCCCGACTGTGTTTGAGTGCTGCCACCCTGTATCCTCTTCTCTTGAACTCCGCGATGAGCTGTTCCATGAGCAACGTCTTGCCGGATTGGGACTTGCCTACTATGGAGACAATAGGGACCTTCGTCACCCGGCCTTACTCCTGTCTCCAGTCTAGCATCTGGACATCCACAGTGTCTCCGGCCCTGACCTGGCTGTTGCTCTCAGGTATAACGGCCAGTCCGTTCGCCCTGGCCATCGAGGTAAGGATCCCTGAACCCTGGGGACCGGTCAACGAAGCATGGTACTTGTCGTTACCCTTGCTGACAATGACTCTAACGAATATGCGACGGCCGTCTCTGTTAGGGATGTCGCTGTCTATGATCGCGCGGATCGTGGGCTTTGCCAGACTTGTGTACCCCATCATCTTGAGAATCGCCGGCCGGGCAAACTGCTCGAATGTAATCATGGAGCTGACCGGGTTGCCCGGGAGTCCCAGGAGAGGCACAGCCTTCTCCCGGGAGCCTCCCTTCCCTGTCATGGTGCCGAAGGCGAGCGGTTTCCCCGGCTTCATGCGGACCGTCCAGAAGCCTATCTCTCCACGCTCTGCCAGGATATCCTTGACCATGTCGTAGTCACCCTTAGAGACGCCTCCCGAGGTGATAAGCATGTCGGCATCCATACCCCGGTCGAGCTTCTCGCTCAACGACTCAACCGTGTCGCGTCCGATGCCCAGGATTCTCGGGATACCTCGGTAACGAGAGACCTCTGCAGCGATGGTATAGTTGTTGCTGTCATATATCTTGCCCGGGGACAGCGGTTGATCAACGCCTGTCAGTTCGTCTCCGGTTGCCAGGATGGCAACGACCGGACGTCGAATGACGAGTGCCGTAGCCCGCCCCAGAGAGGCCAGCAGCCCTATCTCCTGGGGACGCATGGTCCTCCCATGGGTGAGGACCAGGTCTCCGCTGGCGATGTCCTCGCCACGGCGGCGGATATTTCGCCCCTCTTCCACCTCACGCAGCACCCCTATCTGCGACAGGTCTCCATCGGATGACCGGCGGCTGACCTCGTCGGTGTCCTCGAACCGAACCACGGTATCCGCACCCCGGGGCACAGGCGCGCCGGTCATAATCCGTATGGCTGTGCCGGGCGTCACCCCGGTTTCGGATACAGAACCGGCAGCAACCTCTCCCATAACGCGGAGATATCTCGGTGCCGATTCGGTTGCACCCTGGATGTCCGCAGCCCGCAGTGCATATCCATCCATGGCCGAGTTATCCAGGGGAGGCACATCTATAGCCGAGTGGATATCCTCGGCGAGCACCTGTCCCAGGCAGTCCAGGATGGGCTTCTGCTCCGGCTCAAGCGTTCGGAAATGGCTCAGGATCTTCTCGAGAGCTTCATCAACAGAGATCATTCTCTTTGCCCGTGGAGTTGTATTATAGAGTATCGGGTTTGTGGAGACCAAGTTGATGGTACGCTGCATCTTCTGTGCCGTTTGACAATCGTGGGCTTTCACCCTATACTTAGGGGCGGATTTCCGATGAGCGGAGCAACGCTCAAACTAACAGGATAAGGAGAGACAATGCGAGAGAAGGTAGAAGCAGCCCTTGCGAAGGTGAGACCGGCGCTGGCCGCCGACGGAGGCGACGTGCAACTGGTAGACGTCAAGGAAGGGGTGGTGACGGTTCGGCTGACCGGAGCCTGTAGTGGCTGCCCGATGGCCAGTATGACCCTCAAGGGGGGCATCGAGCGTGTATTGAAGGAGCAGGTGCCGGAGGTTAAGGAGGTGGTGGCAGTCTAACGCTCGGACCGGATTCCGGAAGGCGATAGGGAAACGCCAGGCAGGAGGACCATGTCCCGTAGGTGTTTCGTATGCCATGCTTGCGGCAGTCAGGTCACGCATGATGCTGATCAGTTGCCGTGCGAACTCCTCAGCGGCTGGATCATGGTTTCTCAGTGGACAGCCCCGGGAGAGGTCGAGCATCACAGCTTCTGCTGCTTTACGTGCCTGAGGACATGGATGGATGGCCAGGCACCTGAGGTGCCGGATGTGTTCCTGAGGGCCTTTGACGAGTGACAGGCTAGACGGAAATGCCAATATACGAATACTGCTGTCCCCACTGCGGCCTCAAATTCGAACTGCTTCGTCAGCAGAGTCAGGCCAACGACGAGGTCTCTTGCTCTCGTTGCGGCAATAGCGCGGGGAGGGTCTTCTCCTCTTTCGCATCGTTCTCAAAGGGCAGCGAAGGGTCGTCCGTACCGATTGCGGGAGGGTCTTCCTGCGGGACATGCTCCGCCACAAGCTGCAGTACCTGCCACACATGATCGTCTGACTTTGCTGTTCTCGTCGACTGACTCGTGTCCTGCTGAAGCGCGAACCAGATGCGAACACCGAAGACAGCCACGTAGCGATCTGCAGCAGTCAGGCGATCTCTAATCGTACCCGTGGGCCGTGTTTACATGTCGGTCTGTTATCGCTAAAATAGACGGAGTCCGGGGCGGTTAGCTCAGCGGTTAGAGCGCTTGCTTCACACGCAAGAGGTCACTGGTTCAAATCCAGTACTGCCCACCATGCAGACGCGAGTAGAGAGTGAGCAGATGAACGGAGATCGAGGAGGCCTGCTTAGTGCGGGCGGGGTTCTAAGCATAATCGTCGGAGCATTGCAGATCATCGCCGGGGGACTGCTGGTAGCTGTCACGACGATAGGTCGCTGGCCACTGGCTCTGCCGTATTGTGCGCCTCCCGGCTTCGAGACTTCTTTGAACCCGGAGGTGACATCGCTCGGGTTCTGTGCTGTTACCCCGTTCTGGATGACCATCTTGGGGGTACTGCTTATGGTCCTGGGCATATTCGCGATAGCAGGCGGCGTGTCGGCGATCAGAAGGAAGAGCTTCGGCCTGGCGCTGGCCGGGGCCATATGCACGCTCCCGTCGGTTATCTTCGGGATCCTGGCTCTGATATTCGTCTCCCTGGGAAGGGGAGAGTTCGAGGCCGGTTATTAGACGCCGAAGTGGCGGAATGGCAGACGCGCTACGTTCAGGGCGTAGTGTCCTTACGGGCGTGAGGGTTCAAATCCCTCCTTCGGCACCACCTTTGTAAGGTCTGTATGCGCCTGTAGCTCAGCTGGATAGAGCGCAGCCCTGCGGAGGCTGAGGTCGTGGGTTCAAATCCCACCAGGCGTACCATGGGCGGTTAGCTCAGCGGTTAGAGCGCCTGTCTTACACACAGGAGGTCACTGGTTCAAATCCAGTACTGCCCACCATTAACGAAGCCAGGACTCTCCAAGGGTCACATGGTCAACCCTTCACGGCTGTCATTATCAATGCTCTCGCTTGTCTGGTGACGACGCTGCCCGCAGCACATTAATGGCTGTGCAGGGATATGCACTCAGAGTTGGTTCGTGTGGTGCTTCGGTGCTGGCGGCGTTTTGACAATCAGGAG
>PULQ01000161.1 GCA_003552465.1 Dehalococcoidia bacterium | reverse complement strand
GACAGCAGTCGGCCCAAGTTCTACGCTCTCACGATGTTCCCTTATACATCGGGAGACCTCCACATCGGGCACTGGTATATCAAGGCGCCATCAGACGTCCGCGCCAGGTTCAAAAGGATGCAGGGCTACAACGTCCTTCATCCCATGGGCTTCGATGCATTCGGCCTACCGGCAGAGAACGCAGCTATCAGCCGCGGGATTCATCCTTATGAGTGGACTGCCAGGAACATCGATAACATGCGTCGGCAGCTCAAGAGCATGGGGTCGATGTACGACTGGAGCCGCGAGGTAGTCACATGCTTGCCGGAGTACTACAGGTGGACGCAGTGGTTCTTCATCAGGCTCTACAATGCGGGTCTCGCCTACCGGGCTGAGGCAGCCGTCAACTGGTGTCCTCGTTGCCAGACGGTGCTGGCCAATGAACAGGTAGTAGACGAAGGGTCCTGCGACAGATGCGGAACCCCCGTCACCAAGAAGGCTCTGGAGCAATGGTTCTTCAAGACTACCAGGTACGCCGAGGAGCTTCTCGACCACGGCGGTTTGAACTGGCCAGAACGGATGAGGACAATGCAGAGGAACTGGATCGGCAAGAGCGAGGGCGCCGAGATGTGTTTTTCCCTGGAGCATGAACGGGCAGGTCAGAATGAGATAAGGGTATTCACCACCCGCCCCGACACCGTCTTCGGGGTAACATTCTTTCTCCTCGCTCCCGAGCATCTCCTGGTTAGTCACCTGACCACCCCGGAGCGTAAGGCCGAGGTGGACGAATACGTTGCCTGGTGCCGCCAGCAGACGGAGTATGAGCGGCTGGCTCTGGGCAGGGAGAAGACGGGGGTCTTCCTGGGAAGCTACGTGATCAACCCGTTGAGCGGGGAGAGGGTGCCGGTCTGGATTACCGACTATGTGCTGCCCACCTACGGCACAGGCGCGGTTATGGCAGTTCCCGCTCATGATGAGCGGGATTACGAGTTTGCTGCCAGGTTCAGTCTACCGGTTCGCATGGTGATCGCTCCTCCCGACTGGTCAGGCGAGGAACTGACCGAGGCCTACACCGGCGAGGGCACCATGGTAAACTCGGGAAGCTTCAGCGGCCTGACCAGCGAGCAGGGCTATCAGGCGATCTGTGACCTGCTGGAGAGGGAGGGACGCGGCAAGCGCACCGTGATCTACCGCCTTCGTGACTGGCTCATCTCCAGGCAGAGGTACTGGGGAGCGCCCATACCCATGGTTCATTGTCAGAGGTGCGGCATAGTCCCGGTGCCGGAGGAAGACCTGCCTGTCCTGCTACCTCCTGATGCCGAGTTCAGACCCACGGGAGAATCTCCCCTGGAGCATTGTGCCGCCTTCGTCAACACCAGTTGTCCTGAGTGCGCCGGGCCGGCCAGGAGAGAGACCGACACAATGGATACCTTCGTTTGTTCATCGTGGTACTTCTTGAGGTATACGAGCCCGGACACCCAGGATGCTCCCTTCGACGAAGACAGGGTCAGGTACTGGTTGCCAGTTGATCTGTACACCGGCGGCGCCGAGCACGCGGGCCTGCATCTTCTCTACGCCCGTTTCTTCACCAAGGCTCTCAGAGACATGGGCCTGGTCTCGTTCAGCGAGCCCTTCCGTCACCTGTTCAACCAGGGAACGATCGTCTACGGTGGCGGCAAGATGAGCAAGTCCCGGGGCAACGTTATCGCACCCGATGAGTATGTTGCCGAATACGGCGCCGACGCCGTGCGAGGATACCTCATGTTCATCGGCCCCTGGGAGTTGGGCGGGGAATGGAACGACAGTGGCCTGATAGGTATAAGTCGCTGGCTTAACAGGGTGTGGAGCCTGGTCACAACAGAGTATCATCCCAACCGTCAGAGTGCGGCCGCCGGGGAGGATGAGCGGGAGTTACTCCACATGCTGCACAAGACGATCAAGAAGGTGACCACTGACCTGGAGAAGTTCAGGTTCAACACCATGCTGGCCAGCCTTATGGAGTTCACCAACTACCTGTCGAAGCTCAAGGAGAACCGCACGGTGTCAGATGCCTCGTGGCGACGGGCGATCACCGATCTTCTGCTCCTCCTTGCCCCCAGCGCCCCTCACCTGGCCGAAGAGTTGTGGGAAAGGACCGCACACACGTACAGCGTTCATACCCAGGCATGGCCCGAGTACGATGAGGACCTGGCCCGGGAAGAGGAGATCACTATTGCCATTCAGGTTAACGGCAAGCTCCGAGACAAGATCCAGGTGCCGGCATCGATCGGTGAGGCTGAGGCCAAGGAACTGGCACTGGGAAGCGAGAGAGTGAAGGCGCACATAGATGGAAAGAAGCTAACCAATGTCATCTATATCCCGCGACGGGTTGTGAACATTGTGATAACTTAGCAAGGAGCGTATGATGAAACTTGATAAGAGTATGAAGATAGCATTCATCGGTGGGGGGGCTATGGGTGAAGCGATGATCAAGTGTATGCTGATCAAGAAGTTGGCCGTGCCGCAGAGCATGGTGATCAGCGATGTCAGTCCGGCACGACGGGACTGGCTGGGAAGGGAGTACAGGGTGACCACCCTGGCCGACAATTGCATCGCTGCAGAGAACGCGGACCTGGTCGTTCTTGCCGTGAAGCCCTTCAATCTGCCGCAGATAATGGCAGACATAAAGGCGCTCTCATCCGAGCAGCTGGTGATCTCGGTAGTGGCTGGAGCCAAGCTCTCCACCCTCAGTGAGGGGCTGGGCCATAACGCAGTCGTCAGGGCTATGCCGAACACCCCTGCACAGATCGGCGAAGCAATGACGGTCTGGACGGCAACCCCGGAGACCGGACAGAGGCAGAAGGAGCTGGCCCAGACAGTGTTGGGCGCTCTGGGTAAGGAGATATACGTTGCTGATGAGAAGTATCTGGATATGGCCACCGGCTTGAGCGGCAGCGGCCCGGGCTACGTGTTCCTCTTCATCGAGTCTCTCATAGATGCCGGCGTGCATATCGGCCTACCCAGGGACATCGCCCAGAGGATGGTGATACAGACGGTATACGGTTCTGTATGTACCGTTGAGAAGACCGGCACGCACCCCGCGGAGCTGAAGAACTCGGTCACGTCGCCCGGGGGGACTACTGCCGACGGTCTCTTCCAGCTGGAGAAGGGAGCCTTTCGGTCTATCATAATCGAGGCTGTGTCCGCTGCCTACAGGAAGTCTCAGGGCCTTTGAGGGCTAAGAATGATGGATTCGCTTGTTGAGTACCGGAACTGCCCCTGCTGCGGGCAGGATGACTACGAGGTCGTCTTCGAGTCCAACATCAGAGCTGATGACATGCGGGAGACGGTGGAAACCGTGTATATGATCCCCGGCGACAGACATGGACGACACGTCAGATGCCGGAACTGCTGGCTGATATACGTCAATCCCATTGAGCGAACCGGCAGGATCAACAAGGCCTACTCCCGGAGGAAGAGCACCGATGCCTCCGTAATGCGGAAGATGCGGCTGACTGCCACGCGATCGCAGCTGGACCTGATCCAGAAGGAGCATCACAGGAGCGGCCATCTTCTGCTTGATATCGGCTGCGGCGAAGGCTTCTTCCTTTCCAACGCCTCTAGCGCCGGCTACAATGCCAGGGGCATCGAGCCTTCGCAGGACGCAGCAGAATACGCGAGACAAGAGTTCGGCCTGGATGTAGAGGCCAAACCCTTTGAGGAACTGCGCCTGCCCGAGAACAGGTTCGACGTAGTGACCCTATGGCAGGTACTGGAGCATGTTCCCCACCCCCTCAAGATCCTCAGCGAGGTGCACAGAATACTCAAGCCCGGAGGATTGCTGGCACTGTCGACTCCCGATATCGGTGGGGCACCTGCCAGAGTACTGGGGAGAAGGTGGTGGAACATCAGGAAGGTACACATAAACCAGTTCACCACGGACACCATGACGACTCTTCTGGGGAACGCGGGATTCAGGGACATTTCGTCTGTCTCATACAGGGAGTCCATAAGCCTCCTGGCGCTATTCATCCCGGTTCTCAAGTACCTGAAGCTGTATGAGCCTCTGCGTTCCCTGGTCGGCCCTGGTTCGCTTATGGGCAGAGGCCTGAACAGCATTCTGCTGGCATACCCCTCACGACTGGACAACTGCACTGTAGTCAGCTTCAAGTAAGGGGGACAGATATGGCAAATAGATCTCTACAGGACTCGCTCAGCCGGATGATGAAGGGGGTGTACACCTACTTTGCCGGTAGCACCATGATAGTCTCCTACGAAGTGACTCTCTCCTGCAACTGCAACTGCCGGCACTGCGATCTCGGTGGATATGTAGATGATGAAGAACAGATAGGGCCGGAGCAGTACGCGGAGGTTACCCGGCGTCTCAAGCCGCTTGTGGCGCAGATATCCGGCGGTGAACCTCTTCTGCGCAAGGATATCGCAGACATAGTCAGGGCCATCAAGCAGGCTGATAATGTACCGCATGTCATACTGGTCACCAATGGAGTGCTCCTTAATGAGAGCAACTACCGGCAACTGCGTGAAGCGGGGGGCAACCAGTTCTCAGTATCGCTGGACTTCCCCGATGAGCGTCACGACGAGTTCAGGCGGCGGCCAGGTCTGTACAGGCGCCTGGAGCAGAATCTGCCCCGGCTGGCAGAACTCGGTTTTAACGATATAGTGCTGAACTCCGCGATCACCCGGGCAAACCTGAGGGACATACTGCCTCTTGCGGAGAAAGCCGCTGAATGGAAGGTAGGCATGTCCTACAGCGCATACACGGAGCTTCGCACAGACAACCCGGATTACTCCATAGAAGCTGCGCACGATCTGGAGACCCTGCGCCAGGCGATCCGGGAGGTGCTGGCGATGAAGAAGCGCGGCTTCAGCATAGTGAACCCGGATATCGTGTTGAAGAACACCACGAAGTTCTTTGAACAGGGGTATATGGCGAACTGTAGCGCCGGCAGGAGGTTTCTCATAGTGATGCCCGACGGCGACCTCGTGCCGTGTTCTCTACACCGCCACAAGTACTCGAGTCGGAGAGAGATGATAAGAGGCTTCTCAGACACCAATCGATGTGGTAGCTGTTATGTCGCTATCCGGTCTTACGGCGAGCTTTCGCTCCCCGACCACATCAGGATGATTCCTGTCTACATGCGGCAAGCAGTTGTCCGCTGAGACAAGTCAGTTCTCAAACCTGGGGGGAGAGTTGTGGTGATCACCCTCGGCCCCTGCGGACGCCGAACAACGCAATCGCCCTGCCCGTCGCCCATTCGTCAGCCTCGGGACACCGCCACCGAGCGATGTCTACCAACCGCCGTGTTTGAACGCCGGAACTAAGTGGCTGTTGGCGTCTGCCCGGGATAGAGCTTGTGCCATTTCGCCAGTAACTGGTCGCGTGATTCCTTGTGATCCGGGTCGGGAATGCAGCAGTCCACAGGGCAGACCTCTACGCACTTCTGGGTCTCAAACCACCCGATGCACTCGGTACACCTGTCGGGGTCGATAACGTACAGTTCGTCCCCCTCCTTGATGGCCTCGTTCTTGCACTCGGGTTCGCAGGCTCCACAGCTGATGCATTCATCGGTGATCTTATACGCCATTCCTTGTTGCCTCCTTTACGCTTTTGATTCTATTGTTCATCCTTACCAGCAGCCAGCCCGATGGCCGCAGAGAACCTCTGCTTCAGAGCTATTGCCACGTGGTCGGGAACCATGCCGTCCAGACACCCTCCCAGTTTAGCGACTTCCTTGATCAGGGACGAGCTAAGAAACTGATACTGAGAACTGGTCATCAGGCAGAGTAGCTCTATCTCCGGCGCCAGCTTCCTGTTCATCAACGCCATCTCGAATTCCCGTTCGAAATCGGAGTTGGCCCTCAGCCCCCGGATCATGACACGCCCGCCTGCCCTGCGGATGAAGTCCACCGTCAACCCCTTGAACGCCTCTACACGCACATTGGCGAGCCCTCCTATAGCTTCTTCCACGAGTTTGACCCTTTCCTCAAGAGAGAAGAGCGGCCTCTTGCCGGGATTCTCATAGATTCCCACCACCAGCCTGTCTACCAGTGGAGACGTTCGCTCTATGATATCCATGTGTCCACAGGTAAGCGGATCGAAGGTGCCGGGATAGACTGCAATGGTCATGGTTCAACCCCCTTCTGATACACGGAGATATGGGTGTCGCCGTGGCGGCGTTGGGTAGCCAAATGGATCCCGTCGTACTCCGGACTCATGGCGAATCGGTTGGCATGGCAGATCACAACCGTAGCGTCCTCGGCCAGCAGGCTGGACCTGGCCAGGCCCGTCAATGCAGTGCCTGCGGAGGAATCGGAGTAGGGAGGATCCATGAACACGATGTCGTAGCTCCCGGTCAGGAAGGAGAGTGCCTTGCTCACACTGCAGCAATAGACATGTGCCCGGTGTAGCTCACCGATCCTGGCCAGGTTGGCCCTGATAATCTCGCAGCAACTCCTCCTTTGATCGACGAAGTCGGCCCACCCTGCACCGCGGCTCAGCGCCTCAATACCGAGTGCGCCACTTCCCGCGTACAGATCCAGAACCGTGCCCCAGTCAGCAGCCCTGTTCTCCAGCAGAGAGAAGATGGCGTGCCTCACGACACTGGTTGTAGGTCTGATCGAGCGTCTCGGCAGAGTCTTCAGCCGCGTTCCCTTTGCTGAACCACCGGTGACCCACATTAGATTAGCCCTGGATTCAACTATGTGGTATTATATTATCATTCTGCCTCTCGGTTCAAGCAGGTCAAGGCTGTTGACTACAAGAGCACCGTGTTCTATACTTTTACGTGAACGGGAGCGGCAGCTGAGATGAGCACAGGATTTGAAAGGTTTTCTGAAGGCGCTCGCAGGGTTCTCACGCGAGCTCAAGGGGAGGCACAGCGCCTCGGCCATAGCTACATCGACACGGAACACATACTGCTGGGAATAGCAGGGGAGGAGTCGGGAGTGGCAGCCAGGGTGCTCGGCAATCTCGGCATGTCGATGAGCAAGATACAGGCGGCCGTGGAGTTCGTCATCGGAAAGGGAGAGCGCCGGCCCACAAGCGGAGAGGTCGACCTGGCCCGCCGAGCAAAAAGGGCCATCGAGTTCGCCGTTGACGAGGCTCGCCGTCTCAACTCCAACTACATAGGTGTGGAGCATCTGCTCCTCGGGCTGCTGCGCGAGAACGAAGGAGTGGCTTTCAGCGTTCTTGAGAGCCTGGGTATTACCCTGGAGAAGACACGCGAGGAGGTCAACAAGGTTGTCCGGCAGGAGTCCATGCGGACGCGGACCGCCGGGCGCGCAGCGACCCGCACACCAACACTGGATCAACTCGGCACCGATCTTACCGCCCTGGCCCGTGCGGACAAACTGGATCCCATCATCGGACGGCATAAGGAGATTGAACGGGTGGTCCAGATCCTGAGTCGCCGGACCAAGAACAACCCCGCCCTTATCGGCGAGCCGGGAGTAGGAAAGACGGCAGTTATCGAGGGATTAGCACAACGCATAATAGTCGGGGAGGGTCCGGAGATCCTACAGGGGAAGAGGATAGTAGCACTGGACATCGGAGCCCTGGTCGCGGGTACCAAATATCGTGGCGAGTTCGAGGAGCGGCTGAAGAGGGTTATCGAGGAGGAGAAGGCGGCCGGCAACTGCATCCTGTTCATCGACGAAATGCAGACCATAGTCGGTGCCGGCGCCGCCGAGGGTGCGGTGGACGCAGCCAACATACTGAAGCCTGCCCTGTCTCGCGGAGAGATACAGTGTATCGGCGCCACCACTATGGATGATTACCGCAAGTACGTGGAGAAGGATCCTGCGCTGGAACGCCGCTTTCAGCCCGTGCTGGTCGCCGAACCAACCACCGAGGAGACGCTGGCCATACTGCGCGGCGTAAAGCACAGGTACGAGGAGTTTCATCAACTGGACATAAGCGACGAGGCGCTGGAGGCAGCCGCCCCACTGGCAACGAGGTACATCGCCGACCGCTTCCTGCCTGATAAGGCCATCGACCTGGTAGACGAGGCCAGTTCCCGGGTGCGGATCAAGCGCGGCAGCCCCCCTATAGGACTGGCCCAGGCAAGACGGGCACTCGAGAGCGTACAAAAGGAAAAGGAAGCAGCGTTAGCGGCTCAGCAATATGACTACTCCGGTGAACTCCGAGATCGAGAACTGCAGCTACTTGAGAAGATCGAGACCATGGAGAAGGAGTGGCAGGTTAAGCAGGAACAGGGTCGGCCGGTGGTTACCGCGGAGGATATCGCCGAGGTGGTCCACATGTGGACGGGCATACCGGTCGTCAAGCTTACGACGGACGAGACCGGTCGCCTGCTGCAGATGGAGGAAGCCCTGCATCACCGCATCATCGGCCAGGACGAGGCCATAGATACTGTCGCCAAGGCGGTGAGAAGGGCTCGCGCCGGGCTGAAAGATCCGAGGCGGCCTATTGGAGTGTTCATGTTCCTGGGACCCACCGGGGTGGGCAAGACCGAGCTGGTACGGGCCCTCTCTGAGTTCATGTTCGGCAGTGAAGACTCCCTGGTCAGGCTCGACATGTCTGAGTTCATGGAGCGACACACTGTGGCCCGCCTGGTAGGGGCTCCTCCGGGCTACATAGGCTACGAGGAAGGCGGCCAGCTGACCGAGGCTGTGCGCAGGAAGTCATACTGCGCCATTCTCCTCGATGAGATCGAAAAGGCACATTACGACGTATTCAACATTCTGCTTCAGATTTTCGACGACGGCCATTTGACAGATGCCAATGGGCGAAGAGTGGATTTTCGTAACAGCATCATAGTCATGACCAGCAATGTCGGTGCCGAGCTCATTAAACGCGATATGAGCATCGGTTTTTCAGCCCACGTGGAAGGTGAAGGCAAGGAACACGTCGAGTATGACAAGATGAAAGAGAAGGTCCTCGGCGAGATGAAGAGGATCTTCCGCCCCGAGTTCCTTAACCGCCTCGATGCAACGGTGGTGTTCCATGCCCTGAATAAGGACCACATTCGCCAGATAGTCGACCTGATGCTTGACCACGTCGTTGCCTCTCTGAAGGAGCAGGGAGTCACCCTGGAAGTTACCGACGAAGCCAAGGAGTTCATAGGCGAGAAGGGGTATGATCCTGTCTTCGGCGCACGCCCACTTCGTCGCAGCATCCAGACACTGGTGGAAGACCAGCTATCAGAGGCTCTGCTCCGTGGCGAGTTCCGGTCCGGAGATACAGTGGTGGTGGACTGCATCGATGACAGTATTGTGATAAAGCCACTGGTAACGGAGGCGGCATAAGCTCGGCTCAAGAGGTAGTTACGGCTCCTCTGCCCGGCAGGATAGTGCGCATTGACGTGAATGCGGGCAATTCGGTGGAGGACGGTGACACGATTTGCGTCATAGAAGCCATGAAGATGGAAAACCCCATAATATCTCCAGTGAAGGGCTCGGTTGTAGAGGTGTCGGTCTCACCGGGGCAGGCAGTGAAGACTGGAGAGAAGCTCGCAGTCATTGAGTATTAGAGGCCTCAGCCAGGATACGTGAACTCCAGCAGTCACGGCAAATCCAGATCCAGAATCATCTTCCTCTGCCAGCAATGCGGCAAAGAGAGCCCTAAGTGGTCAGGACGCTGTCCCGACTGTCACACCTGGAACAGCTTCGTCGAAACCAAGGTGGCTTCTTCGCGCGGCGGAGCACAGGTCCACTCATCAGGCAACGACTTCCAGGAACTCTTACATGTCCAGCAGGCCGAGTTCCCCCGCCTCCCCCTGGGCTTCCCCGAGGCGGACAGGGTACTGGGAGGAGGACTGGTACCCGGCGCACTGGTGCTCATAGGCGGGGAACCGGGGATAGGCAAGTCCACTCTGCTGCTCCAGATCTCAGCAGCGCTGGCTGCAGACAGGAGGACAGTCGCCTATGTCTCCGGAGAGGAGTCGGTCAACCAGATCAAGCTCCGGGGTGAGCGACTGGGAATAGACGGCAGCGGTGTCTACTTCCTGTCTGAGCCGGACCTGAACGCGGTACAGGAACGACTGGACCGCCTTTCTGCGGGGTTGGCGGTGATCGACTCGATCCAGTCTGTGTACCTTGAGGATGTAGCGGGGACGCCCGGTAGCATCTCACAGGTGCGGGAGTGCACCTGGAGGCTGGAGCGGTGGGCGAAACACAATGATGTGCCCCTTCTTATCACAGGGCACGTCACCAAAGAGGGAGCGATTGCCGGGCCGGGAACACTGGAGCATATCGTCGACGTCGTGCTCTACTTCGAAGGAGAGAGGTTCAGCAGCTACCGCCTCCTGCGCAGCGTCAAGAACCGTTTCGGCTCCACCAACGAGGTGGGGATATTCGAGATGGGCGACAGGGGGCTCACCGAAGTTGACAACCCATCTCAGGTCTTCCTCAACGCATACAAGGAGGGAGCCGTCGGGTCGGTGGTGGTCTCTACACTCGAGGGAAGTCGTCCCCTGCTGGTGGAAATCCAGGCGCTCTCCACCCCCAACAGCTTCACCCCACCCAGGCGCATTGCCAATGGTATCGACTTCAACCGGCTGCTTCTGATTATCGCCGTGCTCACCAAGCGTGCAGGGCTCAAGCTTTTCAACCAGGACGTGATCGTCAACGTCACCGGAGGTCTCAGGCTCAATGAGCCGGCCGCGGACCTGGGGATCGCTCTAGCCATCGCCTCGAGCTTCCACGATAGCAGGCCCACTCCGGGCCTGGCGGCCCTGGGAGAGGTGGGTTTGAACGGAGAGCTAAGAGGGATATCTCAGTTAGAGCGAAGAATCGCAGAGGCCGCCCGGCTGGGGTTCAGGTCCTGCCTGATACCCAGGCTCTCATCCGGCACCACGGGCGAGACCAGGGAGCCCCTGAGCTCCGCCGGTATTCAGCTGATCGAGGCCGGCTCGGTGACCGAGGCCCTGAGGCTGGGATTGATGGCGAACAACAGGAGGCAGAATCCAGACGCGAGAACCACCGGGAGGTCGCAGGGCCCGTGAAAAGCAGCAGCCGAATGGCCGCGATCGTCGTTGCCGCAGGTGTCGGCCGGCGGATGGCGGGCATAGACAAGCTCTTTGCCCCGCTGGGCGACAGGCCGCTGCTGGGCTGGTCCGTGGAGACCTGTCAGGAATGCAGCCTGATCACGCAGATAGTCCTGGTGCTGAACGAGAAGGACCTGGAACGGGGATGGGAACTGAAAGAGCGCAGGCAGTGGTCCAGGGTCATCACCTGTTCCGGGGGGGCAAGGAGACAGGATTCGGTACGGGAGGGGCTGAAGCGGATAACGGACTGCGACCTGGTGATGATTCACGATGGAGCCCGCCCTTTCCTGACTCCGGACCTGATTGAGAATGGCCATCGACTGGCATCCCGAACAGGGGCCGCCGTAGCCGCCGTGCCGGCAAAGGACACGATCAAGCTGGTTGCTGATGACAGATTGATCGGGAAGACGCTTGAGCGCGGCGATCTGTGGGCGGCACAGACGCCCCAGGTATTCAGCCGTGACATTATTTCCACGGCGTATGAGCGACTGACAGCGGACGTCACCGACGACGGCGCTGCAGTGGAGTTGCTCGGCACTGAAGTGCACCTCTATATGGGTGATTATCGCAACATAAAGGTCACCACCCCTGAGGACCTGTCACTGGCAAGCATCATTGCCGGGGGCAGCCTCTAGTACTCGTCAGTGCCGTATTGTGGAGAAAGGCCAGATGCAAAAGGACTTCAGAGCAGGGATTGGCTACGACAGCCACCCGCTGGTCTCCGGACGAAAGCTCGTCCTGGGAGGCGTAGAGATCCCCTACGACAAGGGACTGTCGGGCTGGAGCGATGCGGACGTTGCAGTTCATGCCATCATAGATGCGCTGTGCGGCGCTGCCGACCTGGGCGACATCGGCACCCTGTTTCCATCCGGGCAAGCTGAATACAAGGATGTCTCAAGCCTGTCCTTGCTGCGGACGACCTCGGACCTGCTCAAGTCCAACGGGTGCACTGTGACCAGCATCGATGTTACCGTGATAGCCCAGGCCCCGCAACTCTCTCCCTACACGGAAGAGATGAGGAAACGCCTAAGTGCGTGCCTGGATATGGGCCCAGGGCAGGTGACCATCAAAGCCACCACCACCGACGGCCTGGGCTTCATCGGCAGAGAAGAGGGAATGGCCGCCCTGGCGGTGGCCCTGGTCCACAAGTAGAGGCCGGCGCTGAATAGAGAGGAGGCGAAGCTTTGCATGCAGAATCTGAAGACCTTCAAGATTTGATCCTGGCGGATGCCCGCCGTATCTACTCAGAAACGGTCATCCGGCACGCCATGGAGCCCAGGAACCTGGGTGTAATGCCGGATGCAGATGGGTTCGGGAGGGTGACGGGCTCGTGCGGTGACACAATGGAGATATCGATCAAGGTCAAGGGCAATACCATTGCCGATGCCGTCTTCATGACCGACGGCTGCGGACCGAGCATCGCCTCCGGAAGCATGGTCACCGAGCTGGCCAGAGGAAAGAGCATCGGGGAAGCACGGAAGATAGCGCAGGCCGACGTACTGAATGGGTTGGATGGCCTGCCCGAGGAGAGCAAGCACTGCGCCCTCCTGGCGGCAGATACCCTCAGGGCCGCCATAGCTGACTATCTTCTGACAAAGAGGGAGCCCTGGAAGAAGGCTTACCGTGGCAGACCGGGACTGTGATAGAATGCTCCCGCCTTCGGTCTACACCGTCTGATCCGGCCCGGACATCCGACCGCCGGCCGGGCGTAGACTGAGACTCCAGCCGATGACGAGTGCAGCCAGTCACAAAGGGGGAGGTGCAGAGATGGCCGAAACACTACATCCCATGTGTACAAGGTGTGGAAAACCGGCATGCAGCCCTGCCATAGGGATCGACCGGGCGCCTGCCATCGACGAAGCTCCTTCTTACTGCCCGATGAGATCCGTCCCCGAGCTGATAGAGGCAGCTGTCTCCGAGTACGACAAGCCAGAGACCAGGGAACTGGCGCGCCAGGCCTCGATACAGGAGTTCGAGTGCTACGAACACACGGAGGAGGGTCTGAGAACCACAATCCCCCGTATCGAAGAACTGATGCAGTTTGCCAAGAAGTGCGGCTACAGCAAGCTGGGCATCGCCTTCTGCATCGGTCTAGTGAAGGAGGCGCAGATCCTCACCGACATTCTTGAAGGCAGGGGATTCGAGGTTATGTCGATATGCTGCAAGGCAGGCGCCACAGCCAAGCAGAGGATAGGCATCACGCCCGATCAACATATAGGGGGACCCGACGCCTGGGAGTCGATGTGCAATCCCATAGTGCAGGCGGAGGTTCTCAACACCGCGCCCGTCGACCTGGCCATCATGCTGGGGCTTTGCATCGGACACGACACCCTGTTCATCCGATACTGCCGCGTTCCCATGACGGTGCTGGCGGTGAAGGACAGGGTTACCGGACACAATCCACTGGCGGCCCTGTACCTGTTGCAGTCCCCATACTATCGAAGGTTGTCGGCGAGAAAGCGACCATGACGACAGGGGAGGCATCTTCGTGATTGTCGTCGGGCTGACAGGAGGTGTCGGCACCGGAAAGAGCACGGTGGCCGGCATGTTCAGAGAACTCGGCGCCTATACCGTCGACTGGGACGAGCTGGCCCGCGATGTCGTACGACCTGACACAGAGGCATGGCAAGAGGTAGTTGAGTGTTTCGGAGAGGATTTCCTGAACGAGGACCTCACCCTCAACCGGCAGAAGCTGGCCGAGGCGGTCTTCGCCGACGATGAGATCAGGGGCAGGCTGAATCGGATCGTGCATCCCCGGGTGGTCAAGGAGGACCAGAGGATCACGGAGGAGATAAGCAGCCGTGATGCCGATGCCATTATCGTGAAGGACATCCCGCTGCTGTATGAGGCTGATCTCACGATAGTCGTGGACAAGACCGTAGTCGTCCGCGCCAGCGAACAGACCCAGTTGAGACGCTTACAGGAACGGGGCATGAATCCCGCGGATGCCCGGAGGAGAATGCGGTCCCAGCTGCCCCTTGAGGAGAAGGTCAAGACCGCCGACTTCGTCATCGACAATGATGGTTCGCCGGAGGAGACAAGGCGACAGGTAGAGAGAGTATACTCTTCGTTAAGGAGGCCGGTCCACCGCGGGCAGCCATAGGCAGGCGACCCTACCCGAGTACCGACCCGATGAAGTCCCTTCTTCCCCGTACGAACTCGCCGGCCGACATGCTCTGTTTCCCCTCCATCTGAACCTGCCGCAGGCCGAGGACGCCGCGGCCGGTGATGACCCCTACTCCTGGTGTCCCCGGCAGCGCTATCACTTCGCCCGGCCGGCCGGTTGCGGCACAATCGAGAGGAACGGCTTCGCGGACCTTGAGCCGTCTCTTTCCCCACCGCGAATGGGACCCGGGCCAGGGGTTGTAAGCCCTGACCATCCGCCAGAGGTCGAGTGCGGGAAGCTGCCAGTCGATCTCGGCGTCGTCGACGGTTATCGCCCTGCTGTAGGTTGCCTGCGAATCATCCTGCGCCTGCGTCTTGAGGCGGCCTGCGACCCATTCGGGCAGGGTCTTCAACATAAGCCCGGCGCCCACTTCAGCCAGCCTTGAACTCAGTGAGCCTGTGGTATCCTCAGGCGAAACCTTCACCGTCTCCTGGGCCACAACCGGTCCGGTGTCCATGCCGCTATCCATCAGCATGACGGTAACACCGGTCGTATCGTCTCCGCATAGAATGGCACTGGCGATCGGGGAGGCACCCCGGTGCCTTGGTAGCAGCGAGGGGTGAATGTTGAGGCAGCCATACTTGGGCAAGCCCAGCACCCCGTCGGGGAGAAAGAAGGCGGAGGCTGCCACGATGATCAGATCGGGCCCAAATCCCGCCAGTTCCTCCGCCGCCTCGCCGGACTTGAGAGTCTCCGGCTGAACCACGGGTTTGCCCCATTCCAGGGCCAGCTCCTTAACCGGAGAAGATGATACTCCATGCCCCCTGCCGGCGGGCCTGTCGGGCTGAGTATATACAGCAATCACCGGGTACTGATTCTGTAGCAGAGAATCCAATACCGTGGCAGCGAACTGCGGCGTGCCCATGAAGACGGTACGCGCATCCATAGGGAAAACCATTTTCAACAATTTCCCCGATTATGTCAAAGATCGCCTAGAGGCTATTGCCGCAACTTGGTATTCTTAGAAGAGGCAACAACCGAGGCACTGCCCTCGTAATAGCACTCCTTTCAGCTATCTGTGTAGCTGAGTGTTGTCGGAAGTGGGGACAAATTGCAGTCAGCGAAGGAAATCTGGAAGAGAGTCTTAGGGGAACTTCAGATACAAGTTAGCAAGGCCAACTACAACACCTGGCTCAGTGAAAGCCAGGGCCTCAGTTACAGCGACGATACTCTCGTTGTGGGTGTTCCCAGCATCTTTGTGGCCGAGTGGCTGTCCCGACGCCTATATCCCCTGGTCAGGAAGACACTGATCGGCATTCTGGGGAAGAGTGTCGATGTCCAGTTCCTGGTTCACAATGGAGAGCAGACGGCGCCTGCCCCCGCACGCTACACCGACGGGGGAACGAGCACGAAAGCCGCCCGCCACCTCTTCAACCCTAGATACACCTTCGATGACCTGGTCGTCAGCGACTTCAACCGCCTGGCTTACGCCTCCGCTGTGGAGGTGGCTGAGAATCCGGGGGTCAGCTACAATCCACTTTTCGTCCACAGCGGCACGGGGCAGGGCAAGACGCACTTGCTGCATGCCATCGGTCACCTGACGAAGCACCGGGGGCTGAGAGCTGCCTACACCACTGCCGAGCAGTTCGCCAACGAGTTCGTTGCCGCGATCAAAGAGAACCAGGGGGATAGGTTCCGCAGCAAGTTCAGGGACATCAACATCCTGCTCTTCGACGATGTTCACTTCCTGATCGACAAGAAACAGACGCTGCAGTGCTTCTTCCATATCTTCAATGAGTTGTACAGCGGCAACCGGCAGATCGTCCTCACCGCCGATTGCGCACCCAAAGACATGCCGTCGCTCAGCAGCAAGGTGAGGTCACGGCTGGAAGGGGGGCTGGTGGTCGACATACAACAGCCCGACCTTGAGGCCCGCATGGACATCCTGAGAGCCAAGACAGACAGGTCTGTGCTCCACCAGATGGAGGATGTGCTGCGGGTAGTGGCCGAGAAGGTCTGCGGAAACGTGCGCCAGCTTGAGGGTGCCCTTGTATATCTCACCGCCCAGACCAAGTTGACCGGCACCAGGCTCAACCCCCAGAGTGTCAACAAGTTGTTAACAGGCACGGCCTGCAAGCAGGATATCCGGAGGTTTCTGCAGGTAGTGGCCGACCACTTCAGTCTGACTGTCGATGACCTGACCGGCAGGAAGAGAGACAAGAGGACCACGCTGGCACGGCACATCGCCATCTACCTGATACGTAACGAGCGCGATTGCTCACTAACCGAGATTGGAAAAGAACTGGGCGGCCGGAACCACGCCACCATCCTGCACGGCCACGATAAGATAGCCGCCGAGTTAAAGACTAATCCGGGGATCGCCAACCAGGTGGCCGAGATCAGGGAGAAGCTCGCTCCTCGCAAGACCGTACAGACAAGAACCAGACGACAACCCGTGCAGAAATCGCGCTGATCTGTGCATAACTTGTTTCTCCCTTGAGGAGAGTTCCCTCTTGGGCATCGAGGTCTCGCGTTGTACTCTCCACTCCGGAATCACATGGCTTATGATTACCATTATTTATTGATATACTTCTATGTATTCCAGGATTGATATATGGAATATAGGAAAGAGGTCAGTGTTAGAGGTGGAGCCGGTGGAGATGGTTGTGTTAGCTTTCGCAGGGAGAAGTACGTGCCTTTCGGCGGTCCCGATGGGGGAGACGGAGGTGACGGGGGTAGTGTTATCGTTGTGGCCAGTTCCGATGTGGGTGACCTGAGCTTCATGCGGCGACGGAGTGAACTTCGGGCCGGCGATGGAGGACGGGGTCGTGGTTGGCGCAAGAAGGGCAAGAATGGAGAGGACCTTACCGTTCAGGTGCCTGCAGGTACCAGGGTGCTGTGCGGCACGGGTCCCGGCCTTGAGACCGAGCTCGCCGATCTGAACGTTGCGGGTCAGAAGATCGTGGTGGCCAGAGGGGGTAGGGGAGGGCCGGGCAACGTCCGCTTTGCCACCTCGGTGAACCAGGCTCCGGAGGTTGCAGGGCCGGGCGAAGCAGGCGAAGAGCGATATGTGCTGCTCGAGCTGAGGCCGGCAACGGACATCTGTATCATCGGCAAGCCTAACTCGGGTAAGTCGACACTGCTGTCGGCAATCACCGGAGCAAGGCCGGAGGTCGCGTCCTATCCCTTCACGACCCGTGAGCCGGTCGTGGGGATCATCCCTGGCGATCGTGACGTGTTCGTTGTCGCCGAGATCCCGGGGCTTGTCGCGGGAGCGCATCTTGGCAAAGGCCTGGGCAACGCGTTCCTGCGGCACGCCGAGAGAACCGGGGTGCTGATGCTGCTGCTAGACGGCACATCTCCGACCATCGTCGATGACCTAAGCGAACTCCGGAGGGAGATCGAGGAGTACGGATGCGGCCTGGAGGGCAAACCTCGGATCGTAGCGGTGAACAAGCTGGATCTCCCCGAGGCGCAGGAGAATGTCGCCATGATCAGGGCAGAACTGGAGGCACAGGGAGTGTCCGTGTTCTGTGTCTCCGCGTCCGGAGGTCGGGGCGTGCCGGAACTGGTTGAAAGGGCGAAGGAGATGGCCGGGCAATCTGGACAGGCGGAGCAGACCGACAGTACCGGTCAGATGGCGGTGTTCCGTCCGAGGCCGAAGAAGTAGAACGGTGAACATAGGCGTTCTTGGCGGCACATTCGACCCTGTACACGTAGGGCACCTGATTGTCGCGGAGGAGGCGAGAGTGAGTCTGGGATTGGAGGAGGTTCTCTTCGTACCGGCGGGCCAGCCGGTTCTCAAGCAGGGCAGCGGTATCACTCCGGCAGACCACCGGGTTGAGATGGTACGCCTTGCGGTAGCGGGCAACCCCCGCTTCAGGCTATCTGTTATCGAGGTGGAGCGGCCCGGTCCCTCTTACACAGTGGATACCATGCTGGAGTTGCGAGCGCAGCTAGGCAGTGAAGCGGGCCTGTTCTTCATCCTCGGGCGCGATACCCTGACCGATCTGCATCGGTGGAAGGAACCGGAAAAGCTCATTCAACTATGCCGACTGGTGGTCGCTCACAGACGCTCCGAGAAACAGGTTGAAGGGCCGGTCTTCCGTGATCTCGAGCACCTTGAGGCCTCGATTCCCGATCTAAGGCATAGAGTCATCGAACTCGATATGCCTCTGATAGAGGTCAGTTCCTCGGGAATCCGTGAGCGCGTCAGCCGGGGCCTATCCATTCGCTACCTGGTGCCTGAAGGCGTAGAGCGCTATATAGCTGAACAGGGGTTGTACGCAGGGTCAGCCGGATAGCCGACCGGCTATACGTCGAGGTTTCTCACGCTCAGGGCGTGGGCCTGGATGAACCTCTTACGGGGAAGAACCTCGTCGCCCATCAGCATGTGAAAGGCCTGGTCGGCCGCTATGGCGTCCTCCACACGTACCTGCAGCAGTGTTCTGCTGACCGGGTTCATGGTCGTCTCCCAGAGCTGTTCCGGGCTCATCTCGCCCAGTCCCTTATAGCGCTGGATTTCGGCCTTGTCGGACTTCAGTTCCTTGAGCCGGTCTTCCTTTTCCTGCTCGGAGTAGAGCCAGACCTCCTGTTTTCCGGACTTCAGGCGGTAGAGGGGCGGCTGAGCGATGTAGAGATAGCCTTCGTTGATCAACTCCGTCATGTGACGGAAGAAGAAGGTGAGGAGCAGAGTCCGGATATGAGAACCGTCGACATCGGCATCGGTCATTATTATCACCTTGTGATAGCGGAGTCGTGAGGCATCGAACTGCTCATCGCTGCTTGCCTTGAGCGCGGTGACAATGGCCCGCAGCTCTTCGTGTACTATGATCTTCTCCTTGGCAGCCTTCTCGACGTTCAGGATCTTTCCTTTCAGGGGGAGCACGGCCTGAAAGGCGCGGTCCCGTCCCTGTTTGGCGGAGCCCCCGGCTGACGGTCCCTCCACCAGGTACAATTCACACCTGGCCGGGTCCTTGTCCGAGCAGTCGGCCAGCTTGCCGGGAAGGGTTGAGGCCTCGAAGCTGTTTCTCTTGAGCACCAGTTCGCGGGCCTTGCGTGCCGCTTCGCGTGCTCTGGCGGCGGGGAGGCACTTGTCTATGATAGCCTTGGCCTCATTCGGGTGCTGTTCCAGGTAGAGAGAAAGGCTGTTCGCCACGGCCGATTCGACCTGGCTTTTCACCTCGGGATTACCCAGTCGTGTCTTGGTCTGTCCCTCGAACTGGGGCTGGGGAAGCTTCACGCTGATGATGGCCACCGCCCCCTCGCGCACGTCCTCCCCGGTGAGGTTGGGGTCGACGTCCTTCAGGATCTTGGCGTTGCGTGCGTAGTCGTTGAAGACCCGGGTCAGGGCCGACCGGAAGCCGGTCAGGTGACTGCCGCCGTCTCTCGTGTTCACGCAGTTGGCAAAGGAGATGGTGGATTCGGTGAAGCTGTCGTTGTACTGCATGGCCGCTTCGATGATGGTGCTGTTGCTCATGCTAGAGACATAGATGGGGTAGGAGTGGACAACCGCCCTCTTCCTGTTGAGGCGGCGGATGAAACTGGCTATTCCCCCGTCGAAGTAGAACGCCTTCTCCTGGTTGTTCCGCTCGTCCTTGATAGCGATCTCGATGCCCTTGTTGAGGTAGGCGAGTTCCTTCAGTCGCTGGCAGGCCATGTCGAAATCGTAGTTAACGTCCTCGAAGATCTCCCCGTCGGCGAGGAAGGTTATGGAGGTGCCCGTATCGAGCGACTCACCGGTGATCTGCATGTCGCCCCCGGGCACACCCTGGCGGTATTCCTGGCGGTGGACCTTCCCGTCGCGCTTGACCTCGACGTGGAGCCAGGCGGATAGGGCATTCACCACGGAGGCCCCGACACCGTGCAGACCACTCGACACTCCGTAGACGCTCTCGCTGAACTTGGCTCCGGCGTGCAGGCGGGGGAGCACGGCCTGGAGGGCCGTTATGCTCTCTCCCGGGATGGTCTCTGTGGGGATACCGCGCCCGTTGTCGGTCACGGTGACGCTGTTGTCCTCGTGGATCGTTATGTCAATTCGGTCGCAGCAGCCGGCCATCGCCTCATCTATGCTGTTGTACACTATCTCATAGAGGCACTGGTGCAATCCGTGCTTGTCGGTGCCGCCGATGTACATGCCCGGCCGGAGGCGTACGGCCCTGATCTCGTCAAGGATCTGGATATCTTTGGCCGTATACTCGTTGTTTACGTGGTTATTCATGTTCCTCTACAAATGGGGGCAAAGAAGAGGTGACGGAAGGATGTGCGATGAGGGATTTGACCTGTCGCAGATAGTAGCGGCACTATCGTTATTATAGCATAGCCGGCATCGAGAGTGCTACTTACGTCGGGTGTTTTCGACACTCGAGAACGTTTGCCAGGTCACCTTCGGCGACGGTACGCTGCTCTCCGCTGCTCATATCCCGCACTACTGCGGTGCGATTCTGTATCTCCTCCCGGCCGAGGATGACCACGCAGGAGCTACCCAGCGAGTCGGCATGCCTCATCTGGGCCTTCAGGCTCTTGTCGCCTGTGGCCATGATGACGGCAAGCCCGTCCTTACGTAGCTCCGAGGTGAGCCTGACGGCTTCCGTCTTGGCCTCCTGCCCCAGGTAGGCCACATAGGCGACCGGTCCGGGCAGGGGAGGAATACCCGGGTTCTGTTTCTTCAGGTTCAGGACTATCCTCTCCAGTCCGGCAGCGAAGCCGACCGCCGGGGTCGGTCTTCCCCCTAACGTCTCGATCAGGTCATCGTAGCGGCCGCCACCACCCAGAGAGCTCTGTCCGCCCATTTCCTCGGGTTCCACCTCGAATACCGTCCTTGTGTAATAGTCGAGCCCGCGCACAAGTCGATGGTTCAGGTGAAACGGAATGGACAGCTTCTCCAGGTAGTCCCGGACGCTCTCGAAGTGCGACCGGCAGTCATCGCACAGGTAATCCAGTGTCTTCGGCGCCGCCTCTGCCAGCTCCCTGCAGTAGTCCTTCTTACAGTCGAGCAGGCGCAGGGGATTCCTGGCCAACCTGCCTTTGCAGTCGGCGCAGACATTCTCGGCATGGACCGAGTAGTGCTGCCTGAGCACCTCCAGAAAACGGGGACGGCAGGTCTTACAGCCGATGCTGTTGAGTTGTATAGAAACCCCGGACAGCCCGAGAGAGAGGAACAGCCTCCAGGCCATCTCTATCACCTCGGCATCGAGGACGGGGTCGGCCTCGCCCAGTGCCTCATAGCCGAACTGGTGGTGCTGCCGGTATCTCCCTGCCTGCGGCCGCTCATAGCGGAAGGTGGGCCCGATGTAGTAGAGCTTGACCGGCTGAGCCAGGTTGAACATACCGTGCTCCAGGTACGCGCGGCAGACGGGTGCGGTTCCTTCCGCCCTGAGAGCCAGGTCCTGACCGCCCTTGTCCTGAAACACGTACATCTCCTTGTCGACGATATCGGTTGCGCCGCCCACGGCCCTGGTGAAGACCTGTGCGTCTTCGAATATGGGCATGCTCAGCGGCCGGTAACCATAGAGCCGGCACCAGAAGGCTGCCTTGTCCTCGACGTATTTCCAGTAGACGTGCTCCTCGGGCAGGATGTCGAACGTACCTCGAGGCGCTCTGTACAATGAAGACATCTTATCTGCCCCCTACGACGCAGTTACGGATCCGGATATGCGGTCCTCCGTCGGAGACCGGCAGCGGAAACTGCTCTCCCTTGCCGCATCCGCCTCCCTGGACCATCTCCAGGTCGTGGCCCACAGCGTCTATGTTCTCCAGGGTGGTGAAGACGTTGCCTGTAAGCACGACGGGGCGCAGCAACTCCGCCAGTTCCCCGTTGCGAATCATGTAGGCTTCCGCCGCGGAGAAGGTGAACATCTCCAGGCTGGTCGTCCCGCCATACCAGTCCCTGGCATATACGCCCTCTTTGACGTCGGACAGCATTTCCTGGAAAGAAGGCTCGCCTGGCTCGATGAACGTATTGGTCATGCGCACTATGGGCGGGAAGAGGTAGTTGACGGCGCGGGCGTTCCCGGTGGGTCGCTCTCCCATCTTGGCCGCCGTCTCTCGGGAATGAAGCCTACCCTCGAGTACGCCTTCCCGTATCAGGTAGTTCCTGGCGGTCGGCACACCCTCGTCGTCGTATCGATAGCTTCCCCGCAGTCCCGGGATAGTGGCGTCGTCGACGATATTGAGGTGCTTGCCTCCGAATCTCTTGCCGAGCACCATGACCCGCCGCAGGTCTTCGTTCTGGTATACGAAGTCCGATTCCGACAAATGCCCGAAGGCCTCATGAGCGAAGAGCCCGGCCATGATCGGGTCCAGTATCACGGTATACGATCCGCCTTCGGCGTGGGGGGCAGAGAGCAGGGCTGCGGCGCGCCCGGCTACTTCCCCGGCCTTTTCGTGGAGTCCCTCTACGGTGGAGAATTCGCCGCTGCTGCCCAGGCTGATCCCTGCCTGCTGTACCTCTCCGTTATCACCGGCTATGGCTGTCAATCGGAGGGTAAGATCAGGCCTGTCCTGCTCTATGTAGCTGCCCTCGGTGTTGGCGAAGATCACCTTGCGCCTGACATCTTGATAGCCGACTCTAGAGCTGCTGATCTTCGGGCTGCTCAGGATGATGTCGTTGTACTCATCCAGAAGATCCTTTTTAGCTGCCAGGGGTATGGCGGACGCGTCGTTCTCGAGCCGCGCGGCCCCGGTATCGACGACGGGCCCGGTCGGAGAGAGGGTGAAGGACTCATCGCCGGCCAGTCTTGCCTCCTGTACCGCAAGGGCGGCCTTGTCGGCCAGGCCGTCGAGTCGATCGAAGCTGACGAATCCCCAGCTACCGCGAACGAGGGCTCGGATACTGCCGCCCGAGTTGCGTGCCCTGCTCATCTCCTCAAGGCTTCTGCCCTTGTAGACGATCCTGGTGTTGTGGCTTTCCTCGAAGCGGATCTCGACGTACTCGGCATCAAGCCCCTTAAGGGCATCGGCAAATCCATCGCGCATGTTGGTTCTCCTTCCGGCGGCTCGGTCGAGGCATAGGCTGTGACATCATCTACGACTCCAGGCCCAGAGAGAAGCGCAGGGCTTCCTCTACCTCCTTCAGCTTGGAAGCACTCAGGCTGGTCAGCGGTTCACGCATACTCGCCTTGGCAATAGTGGCAATAGTGTCTAGATTGACAACACAGGCGCGGGGCACCCCGTCCTGCGGTCCCAATGACACCTCAGACGGGATACCGCGAATCCGTGTCGTCAGGGGAGCCACCATCACCAGTTCCCTGACGGGGTAGGCCTCGCTGCGAGACAGGAGTAGTACAGGATGCCTCCCGGCAGGCGGCGCCAGTTCCGCCCACCATATCTCGCCTCGTCTCACTTCCAGGGCTCCGCAGCCAGCACAGCGCTGCCCAGCCTGTGAGCAGCTTCAACTTCCTCAGCCGACTCGGGGAATTCCTTATAGCCGCGAACGTATGCTCTTATCGCAGAGGATTCCTTTTCTTCAGTCAAGCGTCTCTGAACCGCCCGGCGGAAGAACTCGCTACGGCTTTCCCCCCTGGCCTGACGCTCCAGTTCCACAGCTGCCAGGACCTCCTGGGGCAGGCTTATCGCGACCTTGGCAGTCTTACCCATGAAAGCGCCCTCTGAATGCATTCATACCACAGTATGAACCATTGGTTCCGGTCTGTCAACCGCCGGGAATCTAATCGATTCTGCAGGTGACGGCCGCGACCGTCGATGGCACGGTATTCTGTTCTGCCTCGCTCCAACTGTTCTCTGCCATTGCCGATCCGGGGTGATCGTGCTGGAGCGATCTCATCCTGGTATAGTCGAATGCTCCTCGAGCAGTCTATTCTAATCCAATAATGAGCCTGGAGGAAGGGGGTTAGGCAACCCGTCCAGGAGATCTTGTGATCTCCTGAAAGAGCTTGGAACGAGCATTCACCATCCTTTCTGCGAACTCATTGTCGCTCATCTGTTTGGCAGTTGACTCTAGTTGTTTGAGTGTTAGCTCGGGGCGCAGATGCCCCTCAACTCCGGGCACCCTGATTAATCGTTCATAGGGTGTCATCACCTCCTCATAGGGATAGGTCTTCATGATCCGGCCCCGGTGGTCGATCACGGACACAGGAAAGAAGCAGGGACGGTGGAAGTTGAGGTAGGTATTCAGAT
>PULQ01000096.1 GCA_003552465.1 Dehalococcoidia bacterium | reverse complement strand
AGTGACCGAGTTGTCAACTCCTCTTACGTACTGGGACAATGGTATCAGGCGATGACGGAGACCCGGACCAAATGCGTGGTACAATGTCTGGCTTTGTTCATGCCGGTCTATGTTCGCCAAACGCTCCCCGAAGTGGTGGGTTGCCACACATGATCCGGGCCTGCCGAGCATGTCTCGGGCACAAAGAAAGGGATAGCTCTTCAGCTATCCTCATCAAAAGGGCACAGAAAAAGGCAGAGCAACCCCTATATCAGGCTGCTCTGCCTTCTCGTCTGTTTGGTCAAGCGTTCAGTTCTGCAATGGCTCTATGCTACGGCTACTGGCTCTCTCTTGCGCCGTCGGCTGCGCTTCGGCTTCTCTTCGGTCGGCTCAGTGGTGACCTCTCCTTCTGCCTCGATCGCCTGTAGCTCGGCCTCGGTCGGCTCTGTCTCGATCGTGTCCTCGGCCTCGGTTACCTCGGCACTCGGCTCGACGGTCTCGACAGCATGGGCCTCGGCTCGTGCCTCTTGCTGTGCCTCTCTCGCCCTGTCGCTCATCATCGGCATGACGACTATCTGAAAGTTGTCAACCGAGAATAGCATCGGGCTAAAGGCCTCGTTGAAGCGAAAGTCCACCATGCCCCCACAGGCCTTCATAGCACCAGCAAGGTACTTGCCGTCTACCCTGATGCACCCTATGCCTTCACCAGTGACAGGGATCACGGCCTCACCCTTGCCATCGGGATTGGTGAGTGCCAGTGAGCCGTCGATCAGTGACAGGTCAACAGCAAAGGACTTCGCATCTTCGGCTAATGCCCTCATCGTGCCGACGGCCTTCAGTACCTCGTTAGCGTCAACCTGTGCCGACGTCGTGAACTCTGTCGGTATGAGCGGTTGATAGTTGGGATAGTCACCGCTCAGGCTGCGCCACTTGTACGTTATGGCCTCAGTCTCAATGACAAGGTTCACGCCGTCAAGGTCGTCGCCACTGGCCTCGAAGTCGAGCCGGACACGCTTGGCCTTGCGCAGTGCGTTAGCAACGGCCTTCAGTTCGTCACGGTGTATCAAGGCCTTGCCCTCTATGCCGTCGTCGAAGTCCAGCACCAGTTCTGCCAGTGTGAATCCATCGGCAGCAACCAGCTTCAGCTTGCCCTCACCTGCCGTGAAGAGCACGCCCTGCAATACAGGTCGTGAATCATCACTGGCTGTGAAAGGCAGCACCCTAACGAGTGCCTCTGCCAGTTCGCCACTGCCGATGTTCGGCATGACAGCGTTTCGAGGGTGTATCCTCACTTCCGCAAGGGAGTACGGTGTGTTGTCACCGATCCATGCCTTGTCGTCGAGGTAACCGGTGACAGCCCCACAGACTACCTTCAGTCTTTTGACAGCGACCTGCGATTCGCCAGCATCGCCGTTTGAGTAGGGCACTATCTTGACGATATTGCTTCCACTCAAAGCCCGAATGTAACCTGCGAAGCCCTTGCGCCCGAGAGTGATGTCATCGAGTAAGGATACCCGATCAGCCATCACCCTCGACAGTCCGTTCACCAGTACCGACTTGTGAGCCACAAAGCCATCGCCTGAACGCTTGCCCACGATATTCAATTTTTCCACTTATACTCCTTTTGGCTGTTACCCGATAGGTGGGCAAACTCCCATCGGCAGCCTGTTAGTAAGCCCCACATAGCTGCAACCGCTAGCCTATGCAGTGCTCCCACTACATATAAGTGCCAGAATCGCCAAAACGTGAGAATCAAACGAGTGCCTTCTGCTCTTTTCTGCGGAGATAGGAGAGATAGCTACGCTCTGCGTCTGTCAACGCTTGGCCTCGGCTACGTTTCAAGGCGATTGCCTTCAGTCGAACCGGTGCGCCTATCAGGAATGTCCGAGCATCGACCCACTCCGCCAGGTCAACGGCCTTATCATCAGCTATCAGATCACCTAGCTCGGTGACGTTCCCCTCGTTGTCGGTTATAGGCTGGTTCAGGCTCTCAAGCCGTATGGCCCTGTGGCAGTCCGAATACGACCAATCGCCGTGACTCCAGCTGTAGCGACACTTGGCTCGTTGCTCCCCGCTACAGTGTCGGCAGTCCAGTCCATTAGTATAGGAGTAGCGCCGATACCAGTAGTGGTCTTTGATGTGTTCGGCTGTCCGATACATAGCAGGTTCAGAGAAGTCCTCGCCCTTGTCGGCCTTGCGCTGTCCTACCTTCGCCAGTCCCTCAATAATGGAATGCAACAGGTCGTCTCTATCGTCTACCAGTGCCTTATGAGCGAAGCACGTGGCTATCCTGTAGTAGGTCAGATACGGCTCTGGCAGATGATGATAACCGTTGCTGTGAGCTTGCGCCGGCTGTCGCCGTCGGCTAGACTTCGCATGGCGAGGCTTTGTCGTTGACGTAGCGCGATATGCGTTACGTGAGCACCATCGGCAAACGCCTTGCCCTGTTTCTAATGTCCACACTCTGTGGCACAGGCTGCAAAATCCTGTCATGTCTTGCCCCCCTTTCATTCATATGCCCGGGTGGGCAAGCGTCCAGGCCTTCAATATTCAGTTGTTAAAGTACAGTGTCCCCACGATAAGCATCACACAAAAGGACATGAAGTTGAACTTCAGGATGAACCTATATTCTCATGACCATCTGGGCCGTAGCTTCGATAGATGGATGGAATGCTTTTCGGTCGTTTGAGGCACGATGGCCATTCCGAAGGCAGGGTGCCGTCTAGAATGCCCTCAGATGATCTGAAAGGCCAGTTTTCGTAGCTGACCAGAAAACGGTAAGGGGCTGTCGGGACTTAGGGCACAGGGCACTAGATTTCGTGTTTGGCAGCCGAAGCTGAAAATCACCTTTGCCTGCGACGGACACCGTTCATCGCTACGTCTCGTATTCGGCTGTCAGAGAACCTCTTGGCCGAGGGCCGGAAGCCCCAGCGGCGTCTGAGAGTTGCGGATTCCCTGAGACGGGACTTGATGTACTGGAGTTCTACATGATCCAGATCGCCAGCCCACCCTGGCTCAAGGAGCTTCTCCTTGTAGAATTTGAGGAACTCAGGGTCGTTGGTGTATCTTTCTTCCAGTGTCATTCTATTGGTCACCATACAGAGCGCGCCTCGGATTTCGCCAGGCTGAGTCGGGCGCTGCCTTGCCTGCCTCAGTCAGTCGGAAGTAGCGGCGTGGTGGACCGGGAGGGTGATGGTCTTGAAAGGCTGATCTCTCCTCTCTGCCAGTGAACTCTATCCAGCCCAGCCGCTGCAGATTTGAGGCGTACGCGATGAAACTGTGGAATCTGGCCCCGGTCGACTTGTAAGGCAGGTTCTTGAGGTGTCTTTCTACGAGCTTTTCAATCCTCTCAGGGTCGATTGCGCGCTTCTCCCGGCGAGCGTCCCTTTCTTCCTGCCTGGTCGCCCTGTCAAGCGCAATGGCGTTGATGAGCGAATGCTTGTAATGGTAGAAGATGTCGGCCTGCGGGGCACCGGTAGACGGGTCTATGCGGGGAGACCCGTTGGGGCCCTGCCCTGACAGAAATTCCCTGATGAACCAACCGCAGCCGAAGGGCCGAGCGAAGCCTCCGCGCTTAGGTTTGAGGTCCATCTCGACTCATCTGTTCATCCCACAACCTGTCATACCAGCTCTTAAGCTCATCGCCGGCAACCTTGCGATACCGAGCCGTTGTGTTGAACGACACGTGGCCCAGATGCTCCTGCAGCAGTCTCAACCCATCACCCGTGTCGTCACGCCTAACTGCATGTACTGCAAAACTGTCTCGCAGGCGATGCGGGCTGATGCCGTGTATCTTGCCGCTTTCAGGATTTACCAGCATGGGCAACCCAGCCCTCTCGGCGCACTCCCTTATGATCTGCCATCCCCGATGGCGATTGACACCAAAGATGAGCATTCTGCCACCTCGTAGAACTGGCCCGCCGCGCTCAATATACTCTCTGAGCATACCCAGACTCTCACCGTCAAGGGGCAGCATTCTCTGGCGGCGACGTTCCTGCTGCTGTGCCTGAGCCTCGGTAACCTTGCTACCACACTTCGGGCAGAATGCATGGCCTCTGCCCAGGCCCTGCCTACACTCACCACAAGATAGCTTCAGACTCGACTTCAGATGCCTTATCGTCACGGTGCCACGGTCGAAGTCCACGTCCTCAACTGCCAAAGCTAAGGCCTCGCTGATCCGGCAACCCAGATGGAATAGCAGGCGAACCAGAAGTCTGTCTCTAAGGTTGGTGGCTGCCTTCTCCATTAGGGCTACCTCCGATGCACTCAGATAGGCCTTCATGATCCACCTGTGGTCGTCATGATCTCATCTTCGTTCTGCCATGCCCGTTCGCCGTCTTGCATAATGGGCGGGGGAGCCGGGATGATTCAGGACGGTTCCGCATCCTCCTCAAACTCATTTCCCGGCCTTCCCCATGTATTGGGCGAGCGTAGGTTTCCGAGGTCTGCCACCGCGGCTGCCCCACTCAGCGGCCATGCCGGGGTATTTATTGCGCATGGCCTTCTGACCCTTTCTCCCAATCTCCGCGTAGAATCGCTTGCCTCTCTTCCTGAGGACTGCTAGCCCTCCTCTCCGGCCTGCTTCTGCGACGGTAATGCTCATACCCACAATAGAAATGGCGGTAGACTCTGTGTTCAGTCTACCGCCTAAGGAGCTCTTTGTAAGTGGATTTGCGCGGTGTCAGCGCGAATACATCAATGTGTTCTCATACCGAGCAGTCTGGAGAATTCCCAAACCTTTCTCTTTATTGTCTCTTCATAAGCTCGAGGATATTCCTGAGCGAGTTCTCGATATGTCTTTCCTTTCACGTAGTGTTCAAACCACCATTCAGCATGACGCTCTACAGCACTTGGCCTTTGCTTCTGCCCCGCCGCCTTTAGTCTGCGCTCGTAGTTCGCTAACTCCCTCGCGATCTCAGCCTGGATCTGTCTTCGCCCATAGAAGCAGAATGCGGAGGCAGGCACCTTGATCTCAAGTGGTGGAAGAGGCGGTAGCCACGGATACAGCAGATCCAACTGCTCAAGAGGCACGTCGATATCATCGGATGTGACTATGTCCCTGAGACAGTCGTGCACATGGTGCAGATGCAGCATAGGACCCGCCCAGGGCGCATTTAGCTTCCACTTGGCAGCTAGCTGTTCTAGAGCACGAAAGTATGGCCTCAGTTCAAGGTGCAGCTGCCTGAGATCCTCTAGCTGGTTCAGCAGGCTCACAGGCAGACCAGACATACTAGTCGCTGAACCGTACGAGGTATAGAGGTCACGGATCGTGCTCTGATACTCATCGGCACCCATAGCCGCTCGGCACCCCGCCAAGAACCCAGCCTCCTTCACCATCAACTCCGTGAGCGGATCAAGGTGTCCCGCACGAAGCTCCTCCAACTCCGCGACGAAGTCTGGCTCCCTCAAGTAGAGGCGTATTAGGTAACCAGCCGCCAGTCCTTTGGCTATCCTCGGATCAGTCAGCCTTGGCATACCTGTTCACCTCAGATCCAGACCGTCAGCAGGACTGGCACACTCATGGGCCTTAAGAGCATCCTCCATGCCAAGAGTAGACACATAGTGCCTCACCATCCTGAGATCGGAATGGCCTAGCAGGTACTGCAGATTGAAGGGATTCCTATCTCGTCGGAGGAAATGGAGGGCAAACGTATGCCGGAATCTGTGGCAGTTGCCCTTACACCTAAGCCCCGCTCGCTCCTTTAGCCTCAACACCATTGACTGGACCCCTGACGTCCTCATAGGTCTGCCCTCTTCAGTAACCCACACGTTCTGACTCTTGTTCTTCTCGCGATACACCAGGTATCGCCAGAGAGCCTTCTGTGCTGTCGCCCCTATCCTAACAACCCGCTCCTTCGCTCCCTTGCCTCTCACCTTAATCCAACCACGTTCTGAATCGATGTCATCGATCTTGATGTTCGCCAACTCGCTGACCCTTAGCCCGGTATCCAGAAACATCAGGATGATAGCTTTGTTGCGGCTTCCGAGCAGTTGGGCACCATTTCTAAGGTCAAGATCGCATACCTCGATCATCTTAAGAACGTCATGACTTGAGAACGGTTGAACTACGGTCATCGGCGGGTTCCTCAACTTCATCCGAGCGACAGGGCTCTCCGCAAGGAACCCTTCCCTGACACACCAGTTGAAGAACGCTCTAACGACCGAGTAGTAGTGATGAACTGTGGAGTAGCTGGCTCTCGGTCTACTGGATTCCGATCCGTTGCCCGATATGCCCCATCTGTTGCCCTCTGCTCCAGTATAGCCCAGGAACTCCCGGATGTGCCATTCGGTGATCAGGCGTGCGTCATCAGGCCATTCGTGGTTTTCGGCATACCACAGAAAGCGCCGAAGATTGGCCTCGTAGTAGTCGACTGTTCGGGGGCTCTTACAGTCTGTATTCAGTGTCAGGACGAAGCCTCTTGCGAGAGACCTGACCGATGTGGTGACAGGCACCTGCGACCTCAAAGACGAAACCATTTCTCATTTCGCGGAACCGCCCCATACAATCAGGTGGTCAGTATTATTCCTAACCACCCTTGTGTTCTACAACAATCATGAGGTCTAAGAACCTCTCCCACTCGTAGTGGTGGGCGGTACTGGATTTGAACCAGTGACCTCCTGTGTGTAAGACAGGCGCTCTCACCACTGAGCTAACCGCCCCAAGCACGCCTGGCGGGATTT
>PULQ01000113.1 GCA_003552465.1 Dehalococcoidia bacterium | reverse complement strand
TTGCCGAGGGAGATGATGATCCCAGACCGCGTATCCTCAGTGAATTGAGGAACCTGCTCGGCAGCCGGGGCAGCATAATCGCGTACAATGCCGGCTTCGAGGAGGGCGTGCTCAAGGATCTTGTTGAATCGTTCCCGGAATACACCGAATGGCTGCAGGGCATACTCTCAAGGATGGTGGATCTTCTGTTCCCCTTCACCAACTTCCACTACTACCACGCCTCCCAGAAGGACACGGCATCCCTGAAGAAGGTCCTTGCAGCGCTCACCGGCAGAGGCTACGAGGAGATGGGCATCGCAAATGGCATGGACGCGAGCGTAGCTTACGCGAAGATAGCCTATGGGAGGGCACATGAGGAGGAAATCGCGCGCGTACGCGCCGACCTGGTCGAATACTGCAAGCTGGACACCGAAGCGATGATCTGGATCGTGGACGAACTGAGGAAGCTGGCCGATGGTCCGCAGGGCAGGCTTCCGCTCTAGGTTGATCAACCGGGCGTAAACCGCGAGCACCGGCTTGCAGATGCCTGTCGCCTCCCACAGCGCCAGTCGTCAGCCTTCACCCGCTCCGCTACTACGCCGCCGATCCGAGCCCGGCTTTCGTTGGGCACCCTTTTACGATTATAATGTTAAAGGCAAGAGGGAAACATGCTTAATGTCAGCAACATCGCCAAGTCATACGCCGACCAGGAACTCTTCAGCGGTGTCAGCTTCACCGTCGGCATGAGCGATCGCATCGCGGTCATCGGGCGCAACGGCACCGGGAAGACCACCCTCTTTGAGATCATAGCCGGGAACATCACGCCCGACTCCGGCAATGTCTCGCTACGACGCGACACATCGGTCGGCTACCTCCACCAGGATGTTCAACCGGCGTCCGGGCGCACCCTGCTTGAACACGTTGCCAGTTCATCTGATGTGGTCACCAATCTGGCACGCAAGCTCCACGCAGTGCAGGAGGACCTGGCCGAGGAAGAGGACGAGGAGACAGCCGCCGGCCTGCTCAAGGAACTGGGTGAACTCCAGGCGTTGTATGAGGCGAAGGGTGGATACAGTTCCGAACACGAGGCGAAGATCGTCCTCTCCGGCCTCGGCTTCGCCGAATCGGATTTCGGGCGGGACCTGAGCGAGTTCAGCGGCGGCTGGCAGACACGTATAGAGCTGGCGAGGCTGCTCTTCCTCAATCCCGACATCCTGCTGCTCGACGAGCCTACCAACTATCTGGACCTGGAGACTCAGCGCTGGTTTGAGAGCTACCTGAAGCGCTATCACGGGGCAGTTCTCCTAACCTCGCATGACCGCGCCTTTCTGAACAACGTCGTGAGCAAGATCATCGCTATCGAAGACGATGGTGTGATCTTCTACCGCGGCGACTACGACAGCTACGTACTCGCCCGCGAGCGAGATATCGAGACGCGCAGGGCAACCGCCAGGCGACAGGAGATCAAGATCGGCCGCCAGATGCGCTTCATCGAGCGCTTTCGCGCCAAGAACACGAAGGCCACACAGGTGCAGAGCCGGATCAAGCAACTGGAGAAGATGGAGCGAGTAACTGTGCCCCGCGCTACCAGGAAGATACGTTTCACCTTTCCCGAGCCTACCCGGAGCGGCCGCGTCGTGATCGAACTGAAGCACGTCTCCAAGTCATACGGCAAGCATGTTGTCTACCGCGATCTCAACCTGGCGCTGGAGCGCGGCGACCGCGCTGCGCTTATCGGTGTGAACGGAGCGGGAAAGACAACCCTGCTACGCATGCTGGCGGGCGTCCTGCCCTTCGAGGGAGGGCAGCGCACACTGGGACACAACGTGACGACGGGGTACTTCGCCCAGTACTACATAGAGTCTCTCAACCCGAACAACACGATCATAGAGGAACTGCAGAGCGTGGCGCCGGACGAGCCCGAACAGCGTCTGCGCGGCCTCCTGGGAGCGTTTCTATTCAGCGGCGACGATGTCACCAAGCTCATATCGGTGCTCTCGGGTGGTGAGAAGACCCGGGTGGCAATTTCCAGGATGCTCACCAGGCCGGCCAACTTCCTGCTTCTCGATGAGCCGACCAACCACCTGGATATACCATCACGGGAGATCCTCACCGACGCGCTGGACGCCTACAAGGGCACCATGTGCTTCATCACCCACGACCGTACGCTCATTCGCGAGATAGCCAACAAGATCATCGAGGTGAAGGACGGCCGTATCCGGGTCTACCCCGGCGGATACGACGACTATCTGGCACAGAGCTCAGCCTCCGATGCGGGAAGAGGAATGCTCGAACCCCGCCCCAGCAGTTATCGACCGAGCCGCCCGCCGACAGCGGCGGAGAAGCGTGAGCGAAAAGCCCTCGAAGGGCGCCTGCGAAACGAGCACTACCGGGCGATAACGCCGGTGAACGACCGCATAGCGGAGATAGAGCGGGAGGTAGCCGCGACATCCGACCGCATAAACGAGATCGAGACTATGATGACCGACCCTTCTCACTACGAAGACTCCCAGAAGGTAGTAGCGGTAAACCGCGAACACACCGAGTTGAAGGAAAGGCTGGCACAGCTGACCGCCGAGTGGGACGGTCTTACAGCCGAGGCCGAGCGACTCAACCACGAGTACCGCAGGGCGCAGGGGACCATAGCAGCGTAGAGATCCGGGCACCCACAGCAGGTTGCCACCGATGGCTTCAGGTGTTAATATAGCAATGAGATTTGGACAAGGTCAGGGCTTTCTCGCTCTCCCGGACGACATCTAGAGACACGACTAAGTCGCTTCCGCTATTCGAGCATTCCCCCCAACTGGAGGAGAAGCTCGCTCACATAACCCTCGCTCAACTTCCCACACCGGTACAGAGACTCAGACGCCTTGGGGCTGAGTTGAACATCGATCATCTTTATGTTAAGCGCGATGACCTCAGCGGCGAACTCTACGGAGGCAACAAACCGCGAAAGCTGGAGTTCATCCTGGGTGACGCCATCCGTTCGGGGGCTAAGGAGGTCATGACGTTTGGGGGCGCCGGATCAAACCATTCACTGGCCACGGCCCTATACGCCCGGCAGGTAGGACTGAGGAGCATTTCGCTCCTGGATCCCCAGCCCAACGCCCGCTGTGTTCGCGAGAACCTGCTCAGGAGTCATCAGTGCGGAGCGGAACTGCATTTATGTGGCACGGAGTTGGGACCGAGGATAAACAGGCCGCTGGTCTACCTGTCTGCCGTCTGCCAGGTTATGCGCTGCAGAATCAAGAACGGCCGTCGTCCCTACGTGGTGCCTACGGGCGGATCCTCACTGCCGGGCATTGCCGGCTTTGTGAACGCAGGACTTGAACTGAAGAGGCAGATATCCGATGGTGAGATGCCAGAACCGGATTACCTATATGTCGCCTGCGGCACCATGGGTACCACTGCCGGGTTGATTCTCGGGCTCAAGGCAGCTAACCTCACCACCCGCGTTGTCTCAGTACGCGTCACCAGCAAGAAGTCCGTCAATACCAGGGCGATGCTCGGTCTCATAAGCAGGGCCAACTCCCTACTGCATTCTCTCGATCGTTCATTCCCGCTGTTCCAGTTTTCTGCGGCCGATATAGACATCAGGCACGATTGCTTTGGGAGACGGTACGCCCTCTACACAGAGGAGGCAATGGAGGCGGTGTCGCTCATTCGAGAACGCGAGGACATCAAGCTGGACGGAACCTATACCGGAAAGGCCCTGGTCGCCCTGATCAAAGATGCAGAGAACAGGGTTCTGCGGGGCAAGTCGGTCCTGTTCTGGAACACGCTTAACTCCAGACCCCACCCGGAATCGACGGCCGATCTCGATTATCGTGAGTTGCCTCGCCCGTTTCACCGTTACTTTCGGGAAGAGGTCCAACCGCTCGATCGCGAACCGGAGCACTGTCCGTCCAGCGGGGATGGTTAGTGCCGGTAGCCGGGAGGCGAGACATCCGGCCCAGTAGAACTCGCCCTACGGGCCGACCGGCAGAGCATCGCTCTCTATGCCGGCCAGGCGGCCGGTACAAGGCCGAGTACGGGCGGTGAGGGCACGATGCCAGATAGCCTCTGTGATAACATCGATGACAGAACCTACAACTCAGGGACACAAGATGGACCTCAGGGTATTCGCAGTTCTGCTCCTGTGTGTATTCTGCTCGTTGCTGGGAGTCGGGATAGTAAGCCCGTTGTTGCCTCTATACGCCGAGGCCATGGGAGCAAGTGGCGTCCTGCTGGGCATGATCTTCAGTTCCTTCACGATTACCCGGGCGATAGTCATCCCGTTCATCGGTCCGTTATCGGATCGCCGTGGCAGGAAACTCTTCCTGCTCATCGGATTCGGCGGCTTCACACTGGCAACGCTGGGTTATGTACTGGCAACGGCACCTCTCCATCTCATACTCACACGTGCCGTACAGGGAGCCACGGCGGGCATGATGCTTCCCATCGCGAGGGCGTTCATCGGCGATCTCTGTCCCAGGGGTGAAGAGGGCAGATGGCAGGGCATAGCCAATGCAGCATTCTTCGGCGGCTTCGCGATGGGCCCACTCATCGGGGGACCGATAGCCGAGTGGTACGGGTACAACACGGCCTTCTACGTCATGGGAGGCATCTGTCTGCTCAGCTTCCTGCTCGCCCTCCGCTTTCTGCCCGAGAGCAAGTCGCGACAGGACGGAGGAGGAAGTCCATCGGTGACCGATTCGTTCCGGCTGGTGCACAGCAACGGCATGTTCCGCGGTCTTACCTCGTACCGGACGGCCCTTGCCCTGGGACGTGGCTGTCTCATGACCTTCCTGCCGATCTTCGCGGCGTACTCACTGAAGATAGGCGTAGGGCTGATCGGGTTAATGCTGGCAGTGCACAATCTGCTCAGGGCGGCGGTGCAGCCGTACTTCGGTGGCCTGGCCGACAGGTTCAACAGGCGCACACTGGTGGTCATCGGTGCCCTGTCCCACATCGCCTTCTTCTTCCTGATCCCGATGGATTACACCTACTGGCAGCTACTGGTGCTGGTCGCCTTCGGCGGCATTGCCGCCGCCATCGCCATGCCCGCGATGACCGCCCTGTACACGGAGCAGGGAAGGACATCGGGCATGGGCACAGCCATGTCCATGGAGATGCTGGCGATGGCCGTAGGCATGGGCATAGGTCCCGTTGCCGGCGGACTGGTAGCCGATGCCATCAACGTTCCGGCGGTGTTCTACTTCTCCGCCGCAGTGCAAATCATAGGCATAGCCCTCTTCTATGCCCTGACGAAAGGCTATGAGCCCGCGACCGGGATCTCCGGCCGGAGAACACCCGACATCCAACCGAACGACTGACGCCGATCTCGATCTCCGTCATCCACGGACACCGGTCACCATCCGATGTGCATGAACCTGGCACCTGCGTCCTCCGAGGCTTTGACAGCCACCTGCAGATAGTATATATTGTTAACTATATAACTTATATACCATCATACGGGTGAAGCTCTAGCATGGACTCGAAGGCGCGTCAGGATACACTGGAGAAGGTCTCGATAGACCTTCTGTCCATCCCGCCGCTGATCTTCCGGCAGATACGCAGGAAGGTGATCAAGACGACCCTCGCCGATCTCAAGGGCGGCATCACCATGCACCAGTTCGAGATCATCAGCTTACTTGAGAGAGAGGGCGAACTGCACATCGCCGAGATCAGCGACAGGCTTCACATCGCCAGAGCCCAGATGACGCACTTGATCGACAAGCTCGTGCAACTGAGACTGGTCGAGAGGCAGATCGATCTGGCTGATCGGCGCACCACCATTGTCACCCTATCGGACTACGGGAGAGCCGTCTGGAAGGAACACAAGGCCGGCGTGATACATGCCGTCAAAGAGACCGTGGCGCAACTACCGGACAACGATTTACAGGCTCTGTCCGATACACTGGGAAAGCTCCAGGACATACTATCAAGACTGCACCAGGCGCGCCCGGAAGCAGTTGAATCACAGCACGAGCGATGATGTAGAACCATGAGCAACGAGCGGAAAAACATACTCGACGACGACCGGATCGGTCACCTGATGGTCAAGCTATCCCTCCCCGCGCTTACCGGGATCCTCGTGATGACACTGTACAACGTGATCGATACCATCTTCGTCGGGCACTACGTCGGTCCGGACGGCATCGCCGGCCTGACGATAGTCTTTCCTGCTCAGATGATCATGATGGCTGTCGGAGGGATGATGGGGATGGGAGGCGCATCGCTGATCTCCCGATCAATCGGGGCAGGTAAGATCGAGAGGGCGGAGCACGCCCTGGGAAATGCCCTCACCGCCGCCGTTGCGCTCTCTGTAGTAGTGATGATAGCCGGCCTTTCCAACACCGACGGGCTGCTCAGGCTGATGGGGGCATCGGAGAGCGTCCTGCCCTACGCCCGCGACTACATGATATTCATACTCATCTCAGTGCCGTTCAAGACGATGGCCATGGCCCAGAACGCCCTGATAAGGGCGGAGGGCAATGCCCGCGTTCCCATGCAGGGCATGATCATAGGTGCCGTCCTGAACATCATACTCGATGCCGTGTTCATCGTGCTGCTGGGCATGGGGATCAGAGGGGCAGCGCTGGGCACACTGATATCGTCTGTGGTTATCTGCATCTACTTCATCAGATACTATGTTTCGGACAAGAGCTTTCTCAAGATCCACCCGAAGAACCTGATCATCGACTGGGGCATACTACGGTCCATCCTCGCCATAGGCATATCGGTGTTCGCCAACATGTCGGCCAGCAGCCTGACGATCGTCTTCATCAACAGAGCACTGGC
>PULQ01000069.1 GCA_003552465.1 Dehalococcoidia bacterium | reverse complement strand
GGGAGGTATTGCATTCTACTACATATAGTGGTAGAATGTTCTATTACCACAATCCGTAGGAGTGATCCATGAACTGTCCCTATTGCGGTGGGCAGGAGGCAAGGGTGATAGACACTCGGGGCCTGGATGAAGGCGTGAGGCGACGGAGAAAGTGCCTGGCATGCGGTTCTCGCTTCACTACATATGAACGCATTCAGCCACACGATATTTATGTTATCAAGAGGGATGGTCGGCGCGAGGAGTTCAGCAGGGAGAAGCTCTCGTCGGGCATTCGTAAGGCATGCGAGAAGCGCCCTCTTCCCACGGGTTCCGTCGATAAACTCGTGGACGGCATCGAGGCCGCGCTATATGAAGTAGGCAGGCGGGAGGTGGCCAGCACCTATATAGGCGACCTCGTTATGGCGGGACTGAGGCAGTTGGATCATATCGCCTACATTCGCTTTGCCAGCGTCTATCGCAGGTTCGCCGACATCGGCGTCCTGAAGCAGGAAGTGGACAGCCTGGCCGCGCCCGTCTATTCGCCGCCGGAGAATCAGCTGCCTCTGCCTTCGTCTGAGGCGGTCGCTTCGGCGAGTGGCCGCAGGAGATAGTGGAATGGGCAGGTCGCGTAGAGACGAGAACCATAAAGCCAGCGGGCGTGACAGGGTGGCTCGTGCCGTGTTCGCTGCTGCTGAATCCATGGGTATAAGCGATCGCAAACTGCTGGAGAAGTTCACCGAGCAGGTTAGCGAGCGCCTGGAGATGGCTCAGCCTCTCCCGGGAATGGAGGAACTGGTGCCCGAGAAAACCGCGCAGTCCGTGTCCTCATCGCAGATCCGGGCGATGGTCAGGAGAGTACTCACCGCCAACGAGTTCTCACCACAGGCCAGCAGCCAGGTCGTCTCCGGCATCGAGCTCAGTGACAATGCGTTGAGGGTACTGGAGAGGAGGTACCTGGCCAAGGACGAGGAGGGCCGGGTAGTTGAGACGCCGCAAGAGCGGTTTCGCTGTGTGGCCAGGCATATCGCCTCGGCTGAGCTTCGTTTCGATGAGAAGGCCGATACCTCCTCATGGGAGGAGGCCTTCTACCAGCTGATGGCTGACCTCGAGTTCTTGCCCAATTCTCCAACCCTGATGAACGCCGGCCGTGAGCTGGGCCAGCTGTCGGCATGTTTCGTCATCCCTATCGAGGACTCCATGGAGTCTATCTTTGATGCAGTCAAGCACACCGCCATGATCCACAAGAGCGGGGGAGGAACCGGTTTCTCGTTTTCCCGGCTCAGGCCTGAAAGGGATCGAGTAGGGTCTACCGGCGGGATCGCCAGCGGTCCGGTCTCCTTCATGAGGGCCTTCGATGCCACCACTGACGTGATCAAGCAGGGCGGCATGCGCCGCGGCGCCAACATGGCGATACTCAATGTCGACCATCCCGATATTCTGAGGTTCATAGAGGCCAAGGTAGACTCCGAAGCTCTGACCAACTTCAACCTGTCCGTAGCTGTAACCGACTCGTTCATGAAGGCTGTGGAGAAAGGCACCAACTACAACCTGGTCAACCCGCGCACCGGAAAGGTGATGGGCAAGCTCAACGCCCGCGAGGTGTTCGACAGGATAGTGTCCCTGGCATGGCGCACCGGGGATCCGGGCGTAGTCTTCATTGATGAGATAAACAGGCATAACCCCACCCCGCAACTGGGCAAGATAGAGAGCACCAATCCATGTGGAGAGCAGCCTCTGCTTCCCTTCGAGTCCTGCAACCTGGGCTCCATTAACCTGTCCAGGATGCTGGCCCACCAGGATGGGCAGGCCTGCATCGACTACGAAAAGCTCTCCAGAACGATCAGGCTGGCGATACGCTTTCTCGACAACGTGATCGAGGTCAACGAGTTCCCTCTGCCGGAGATCGCGCAGATGACGAAGACTACCAGGAAGGTAGGGCTGGGTGTGATGGGTTTCGCCGACATGCTCATCCAGCTCGGCGTACCCTATGATAGTGAACAGGGTCTTGCCGTGGCCGAGGAGACCGCCCGCTTCATATCCCGGGAGGCAGACAGCGCCTCAGTTGAACTGGCACAGGAAAGGGGTGCGTTCCCGGCGTTTGAGGGGAGCATCTACGACAAGTCCGGTGCCGGTCCGATTCGAAATGCCTCCCGGACTACCATCGCCCCGACCGGCAGCCTCAGCATCATCGCCAATTGCTCGAGCGGCATTGAGCCGCTGTTCGCACTGAGCTATGTGCGCCATATCCTTGAGGGAGAGGAGTTCATCGAGGTCAATCCCTACTTTGAGGAGGTGGCCAGGAGGGGAGGGTTCCACTCTACGGAGTTGATGAAGCAGCTGGCCGAAGGGAAACAGCTGAGAGACGTGGAAGGAGTTCCTCAGGACATCAAGGATCTCTTTGTTACCGCTCACGACATAACTCCGGAGTGGCATGTCAGAATGCAGGCGGCATTCCAGAAATCCACCGATAGCGCCGTGTCCAAGACGGTCAACTTCCCTCAGCAGGCAACGCCCGAGGACGTTGCGAAGGTGTACCGATTGGCCTACCGGGCGGGGCTGAAGGGCATAACCATCTACAGGGATAGGAGCAGGGATAGCCAGGTTCTCACCGTGGGCAAGGGAGAGACGAAGGCTGAAGTGAGTGCGGCGGACGAGAAGAAGACCGAGGCCAAACTGTCTCCCAGGAAGAGACCCAAGGTGACCAGGGGTGTCACCGAGAGAGTGAACACAGGATGCGGTCACATCTACGTGACGGTCAACTTCGACAACCGGGGGATATCCGAGGTCTTCTCTACCCTCGGGAAATCGGGGGGATGTGCAGCTGCCCAGCTCGAGGCCATCAGCCGTCTCACGTCTCTCGCTCTGAGGTCTGAGATAGACATAGATTCTATAGTCAAACATATGCGGGGCATCCGGTGCCCTTCGATCTCCTGGGAGAACGGACATGCCGTTCTGTCCTGTGCCGACGCCATCGCCAGCGTGCTTGAGAAGTACATCAGGGGTAACCCCGCCGCCGGGTCAACTGAGCCGTCCGGCAATCCGGGAGGAACAAAGAGCTGGGCCGGGCAGTGTCCCGATTGTGGCGGTCCTCTGATTCATCAGGAAGGCTGTAACATATGTCTCAGCTGCGGCTTCACCAAGTGTGGATAGGGTGCGAGAGAAGTGGTCAGATCGAGTGGTAGCTATTATTCAGCCCTGAAGCGGATTACCAGGGCTGCCAACTCGGCCTACGGCCTGAGAAAGACCTGCAACTTTATAGCTAAGAACTCGGCCAGGGCAATGAAGGCGAACGGTTGTCGTATCCTGTCGCTCAATCCCCGGAGGGAGTACCTGATAAGTGTTGGAACATATGGATTGAGCGACCTCTATCTTAAGAAGGGGCCTCTTGATGCTCGCAGGAGCCTTCCGGATATCCTTGAGGGGAAGGCCGTCTACATAGCCGATGCTACCAGAGACGACAGGGTGCAGCATCCTGAGGTAGCGCTGGAACAGGGGATATCCTCGATACTGGGGGTTCCCATACTCCGAATGGGAGAAGCGATCGGTGAGATACGCATCTATGCAAGGGAGCGGCGCCAGTTCTCGGAGGCTGAAAGGAACTTCTTGTTCAGCGTTGCCGACGTGTGCAGCGTCGTTTTCGAGAGGGCAGAACTCCAGCAGTCACTTGACGGGGACCGCGAGGCAAGAGCGAGACAGAGAAGACCGTCTCCGGTATCCGCAGTGCCGGTGCCTACCCTGAGGCCGGCCACCTTCGCTCATCCCAGCGAGGAGGACTTCGCCCGGCTGCTGGATTTCTACTGCATCGAATGGCTTTACGAGCCTCGTTCCTTCGCGCTTAGATGGGAGGGCGGGAAGATAGCCGAGATGTTCACGCCTGATTTCTACCTGCCCGAGCTCGACATCTACGTGGAACTGACGACGCTGAAGCAGAACCTGATAACCGAGAAGAACCGCAAGCTGCGTCAGCTCAGGGAGCTCTACCCGGAGGTGAATGTCAGGCTTCTGACCAAGAGCGATTTCCACAAGCTGCTGGCCAAGTACGGGTACGGTCCCCTGGGCGAGGCGAAGGTGGAGGGAGTAGACAGGGTTCTGTACAGCCATGCTCAGATCCAGCGCAGAGTCAGGACCCTGGCCAGGCGCATATCCCGGGATTATGGTGACGAGAGGCTGGTCCTGATAGGTGTTCTGAAAGGGGTTCTCTGCTTCATGGCCGACCTGATGCAGCATCTGTCGCTTCCGGTGACTGTGGACTTCATGGCTGTCTCACACTATGGTGGAGACGGCCAGGTGGTAAGGATAACCCGGGATCTCGACAGCAGCATAGCGGGAAAACACGTGCTGATGGTCGAGGATATCGTGGATACAGGCATGACCCTGAACTACATTCTCGGCCATCTCTCTGCCCACAATCCCGCCAGTCTCCGAGTCTGTACCCTGCTCGATAAGAGGGCGCGCCGGTTGCTTGATCTTCCACTCGATTATGTAGGTTTCGAGATCCCGGACGAGTTCGTTGTGGGCTACGGCCTGGACTACAAGGGCGAATACCGCAATCTGCCTTTCATAGGCGTTCTGAAGCCCGGGCTCGTGAAAAACGAAGAGCCCCGCTGATGGTTGTGGGTCGGATCCACCTATCGGGGCAAAGCCCTGACACTCTGAGAGTAGGTGTGCCCGTTAGAGCCGGACAAACGAGAAGCCCCAAGTAACCTCCCTTTCCTTGGCTTTCCACCCACCTGCCTTTCCGCTTCCGCCTACCTTGCGCCGGGTCTCTTACCTCCCTGCGCCTTTCAGCTTCCACCTACTCGGCGGTTAGCTCCTCACTCGCCAGGTTCCCGTTCGGTTACTTGGGACATCATCATATTAACAGGTCATCTCGACCCTGTCAAGGGGGGTGTTAGCTTCGGCGCCGTACGTAAGGCACGATGGATCAATCGCGGGCCTTCTTTTTCTCGGCTTTCCTCTTGTGCCACCGGAGCAGATCTCTCTACCTTGAAGGCTGGCCGGCTGGCTCGCTCGGCTGCGTCATGCCTGTGCTCAGGGCGTCTGGATCACCGCCGCTCATACCGGCAAGGTGTTTCACGAGCTTCTTCCTGGATTCGACATCGTACTGGGTGGTTATGGCGATCTGCTCCATTACCGGTGATCCGCCACCGTGGTAGTTGCCGACATTGCTGATCCCACCGCTGGCCGAACAGAGCACGTCTCCCAGGTAGCGCCAGAACTGAGCCTGGTCCTCAACCGGCATGTTGGGGTTGCGCTTCGTGTACTTCAGCAGCAGGTCACCCGTCTCAGGATTCAGGAAGTCCTTTTCGTGAGGGAAAGTGGCAACTACGCCTCCGGCGATATCGCATAGCATCTCTGCCTCGCGGTAGACCGCTTCGCCCGTCAGGCAGCGTCCCACATTGCAGTAGATTGAGTTGGGTATGTAGGAACCGGGACCGTAGGGGACAAACCCTATTCCGGGGATGAAGACCTCCGGCTTGCCGAGGGCCGAGGCCGTGTATCCCGCGGCATAACCGAGTTCGGTGGTCAGGATGATCTCGGACAGCTTCTCACGGACATGGGGCGTCTTGTGGATGTTGTTTACCTCGGCAGCAAGCGCCGCAGTTCCCAGGATGATGTCGCCGATAGCCGGTTTGCAGCCCGAATATGAGTGGCGATGGAAGAGGGCGAAGAGCAGAGCCAGCGCGCCGCCGTGCAGGTGCTCGCCGGCGAGGAAGACCCTCTCCCAGGGAACGAAGCAATCATCGAAGATCAAATAGGAGTCCGTCGCACCCGGGTGAAAGCCGCGCCTGAAATGCTCCCTCGGCCTCAGGTTATGGATGGTGACCACCTGCTTGAGTCCTTCCCAGTCGCCCGGGACCGCGAAGGCGACGGCGTAGTCCTTGTCCTCGGGCCTCAGGGCGCGTGTCGGCACAACCAGCACCTCGTCGGCTACCGATGCCTCGGAGATGTGGAGCTTACAGCCGCTCACGATGATGCCGTCGCTGCGCCTCTCTTTGATCCTGACGTAGGCATCGGGGTCGGGTTGGTCGGCAGGCCTCATCAACCTGTCACCTTTGACGTCCGTCTGCGCACAACAGCCTACCAGGTCCTCCGTCTGGAAGCGCAGAAGCCACTTCTTGAAGTTCTCGTGATACTGCGTGGCTCCGTTGTTCATCTTGTCGGCTTCGTAGGACACGTTGTAGACGGCATTCGTGGCGTCAATGCCCATACACCGCTGGATGCAACCACCTACCTTCTGGCAGAGCATGCGGGTCATGTCCTGCTTCTTGTGCAGATCGTCGGTGCTCTGGTGGATGTGGGTGAAGCGGTTGATGAGCTCGCCACTCAGGTGAGAGAGCGCAGTGCACAGGTCGCGGTTTTCGGGCTTGGCGGCTTCATCGAAGGTGGTTCCTATAGTATTGATGCAGTCCATCTGCATCTCGTCTGTGCGGTCGATGAGTTCCCCGTCGAAGTACACGTTTCGCCTCATCCTTTCCAGGCCCTCGATGTACTGCTGCTTTGTCCTCATTATGCCTCCTTGCTCGACAGATGATAGAAGCGGGGCCGGTCGGTTACTGTACGTGTGAGTCCTCTGGCCACAGACCCGGGCATAGTATAGCATCTGCTGTGGTATCGGGCATCTTCGTTGAGTCAGGTCGGCCTATCGCCGATAATGGAGTGAGGGCCGCGGCTCAGCCGCGGCCCTCACTCCTATCCTCAGTCCACCCGTAACTCACTGATGGCCTATGCCTACCTCTACGTCATCAACCTCTGTCAGCCCATAAGTCGCGGGTCTGGTCCAGTATCCTCGCGATCGGGTCGACCAG
>PULQ01000022.1 GCA_003552465.1 Dehalococcoidia bacterium | reverse complement strand
CAACCGCTACGATGTGAATGTGGCTGGCACCTTCACCAAGCTCAGTTCGGTGCTGCCCACAACGCTGGCAGAACAGGTGCGCAAGACCATGGCATGGATGCAGAAGCTCGAGAAGAACGAGAAGCACCTGCGTATCCTGTCGACCGTGGTTGAGGCCTGGGTCTCGCAGCGGAGACTGAAGATCGAGTACAGGTCGCTGCCGGCGAAAGCGGCAGTCAAGCGGATCATCGAGCCCTACTACATCGAACCTGCTGCGCCGGGGCATGCCAGCTATGTGATCGCTCATTGTCACCGCACCGGAAAGCTGCGCACCTTCAAGATGGAACGGATCGAGTCGGCTGAGTTGACCGACGACTCCTACACAGTTCCGGCTGACTTCGATGCCAACGAGTTCTTCGGCTCATCGTGGGGTATCGTCGTTGAAGGCGAGGTCAAGACTGTCAGGCTGAGGATCAGGGATGCCGAGCTGATGAGGCTCATGGGCGAGACGGTGTGGCACCCGTCGCAGACACTGGAGAAGAAGAAGGATGGCTCGATGGTGATGACGCTCCGCGTGACCGATACGGTCGAGCTCTACTCCTGGATACTCGGTTGGGGCGAGTACGTGGAGGTGCTCGAGCCGAAGGAACTGAGAAAGGAAGTGATGGATACGGCGAAGAACGTGGTGAAGCTTTATGAGAAGGGGTAGGAGTTTTGACACGGGGTGTCATGGGAGTGTGGTAGATAAGACCGCGGGAGATATGTATGGCACATTGTAAGGATTGCGGTCAAGCAGTCGGAGCAGACGACAAGTTCTGTAAGAGTTGTGGTAGCAGGATGTCCGGATCTGCTGTTGAACCTAAGGAGCCTGAGGGGCCATCCACGGCGGAACTCATCACATATCCCTGTGCATACTGCGACGGCACCGGAGAAGTGGATGTGGGAGAGGTGATCTCAGTCTTCGAGACTTGCCCGGTGTGTGAGGGCGCCTGCCAGGTAAGGGTGCCAGCCGACTATGTCCAATGCCGGGCCTGTGACGGCACGGGGAAAGAGGATCTCGGAGAGATCATCACGGTTCTTGAGCCTTGCGGGAGGTGCAAGGGAACCGGGTGGGCCCCGCCGCCTCCGGTGCATAGATTGTCGTGGGAGCAGAAGCCAATGGACGCTTACCTCCCGGAATAGGGATCTCAGCACCGGGTAGTTACGAAGACATCCGATAGTGCCAACAGGAGGGAAAAGAATGTCAACCAAGGAATATGTGGATGAGATAGCTCCCGATGTGGCCGCCAAGCTTGCCTCAGACCTCCACTCGTCGGCTGACGAGAATCTAATCTCATCTATGCTAGCAGCCTGCCTCAATGAATCAGAGGAATTCATGAAATGGTTCTGCAGCAAACAGACGAAGCTGTTTCATGGCAATACCGCATTCAGGAAACTATGGGCCACTGCAAACGACAGAATTCCCGAAGTAGTGACAAGTCAGGTAGAGCCTCCTTGTACGTACCGACGTCCTGACATAGTAGTTTGGAACAGGGAAGGTGAGGACAATTGGAGAGACGCTGAAAGGGGAGATAACGATCAGAAGAAGAAAGCGGCAATGAGGGACGTGGATGCCATATTCGTCGAGGTGAAGAAGACCCACATAACAGATAAGGAGCAGAAGAAGTACGAGGGGTTTGTTCAGTGTCTCTCACGCGTTTGGAGGGGTAGTGAGAGATGTGTTGGGTTCGTCATAGTGTCATCTCACGACAGTTCAGTTGCCAAGAGGATAAGGAATGGCGACTTGAGGCATAGAAGCGCGTATACGGCGGGACAGCGTCGTTGGGTCAGACTGTTTAGGTATTCACACGGAGGAACGAGGGCAGTTCACATCACGCTCGGGGAGATCTTCAAGGAACTCAACGAGAACAAGGAGTACAGACGGTACCGCATGCTTCCACTGTTCAAGAGCTATCTAGCTCTGTACACGGCACAAGTTGATGATACGTCGTACCGGAAGAGTTGGAAGCACCTGATCAGGCTATATCAGGATGATTATGCAGGCTTACGAAAGGAGATAATCGAGTTCATCAGGTGGATGGCGGTCACGGCAGGTATTGGGTTAGAACGGAGAAAGAACCTAGAAGAGAGAATGAGGGTAGCGAATCTAGTCACCATAAAGGAGCAGTCAGGAGGTGAATACCGGCTCAGTCTATCTGATGAAGCACGCGATGAGGTTCCTGGGGATGAACTGCATGTCAAGATCCGCAAGGCAGGAAGGAGAATCAGATTCCGTCTCTGTGATGGCTCAGCCGATAGCATTGCTGATAACATGCAAAAGGTCAGAGACAGGTTTGACGATCTTCGGAGGTATTAGTGGGATCAGGTATCGCACACACCACTGCAGTCCATTGCACTAACGCAGAGTTGTCATAGAAGGGCTTGGTATGCACTTCCGGATGCTATGACAAGTGTGGTAGACGCCTATCTGGATATTGAGACCACCGGTCTGTCCTGCGATCATGCCGGCATAACCGTCATCGGCATCTACCTCGTTAACGGCATCGACGACAGGCTGGTGCAACTGGTGGGTATGGATGTGACGGCCAGCAATCTCCTTGAGTCTCTGGCCGGGGTAGACAAGATCTATACCTATAATGGGAGCGGCTTCGATCTTCCCTTCATCCACGGCTCGCTCAATGTAGACCTGGAGAGTCTTCTCACTCATCACGATCTGATGTTCGACTGCTGGCGCCGTAATCTCTACGGCGGCTTCAAGGTAGTCGAGCAGAAACTGGGCATTCCACGGCAGCTGCAGGGCATCAGCGGATTGGATGCCGTGCGGCTGTGGTGGAGATACCTGGATGATGGCGACCTGGATGCCCTTGCTACGTTGCTTGAGTACAACCGCGAGGACGTGATGAACCTCAAGGTGCTGAGGGAGAGACTGGGACTGGCAGAGCCCTGAGAGTCAGGCTGTTTGAGACCTAGCTATGGCCAGGATGATACCCGCGAGCTTTGCCGCAGATACTAAGAGCGGTGCCGAGAAACGGCTGTTCCCGGTTCTTCGCGACCGACTGGACGATCGCTTCACGGTGTTCCACTCATTCGACCTGCTAGTGCAGAACAAGCTTGGCAAGTTCGTTGATGGGGAGATCGACTTCCTCATTTTCTCACCTCAGGCCGGGTTCCTGGTGCTCGAGGTGAAAGGCGGCTCCATCCGCTACGACGGTGAACAGGGTATCTGGTATCAGAACGAAGAACCGCTGAAGATCAGCCCATTCGACCAGGCAAGGATCAGCAAGTACAAGCTGGAGCGGTTTCTTGAAAAGCGACTCGGTCATCGCCCAGCATGCACCTTTGCCCACGCGGTCTGCTTTCCCGATGTGCATGCCCGGCTGAAGACGCTGCCCCCGGGGGCCGAGCCGGAGATATGCATCACGGGGAGGCAGCTTGATCAGATAGGCCAGGCAGTCTCGGACGTTATCGGGGCGTTCAGGGATGACCGTAATCGAGCGGTGTCCGAAGAAGAGGCGCAACGGGTACGCGAGATCATCATGCCCTACTGCGAGTACGGTACGAGCCTCGTAGATAGGATGGGGCAGGCAGAGCGGGTTATCTTTGGCCTGACGGAGAACCAGTGCCGGTTACTCGACTTCATTAGCCTCCATCGCCGGGCGCTGATAGAGGGCTGCGCGGGCTCAGGAAAGACCATCATGGCCGTTAAGAAGGCACGAGAACTGGTGGCTCAAGGCAGGAGCGTTCTTCTCCTGGCCTACAACGTGATGATAGGTGAGCAGCTTGCCTGTGCTGTCAGCGATCTGGAGAACGTTACTGCATCACACTATCACGGTTTCTGCCTTGACCTTCTGAGGAAGGCCGAGATGGAGCCGCCTGCCAGGGACGAGTCAGACTACTGGGAGAGGCAGATACCCGAGGCGTTCGTCAGGCTCATGCAGACCAGGCCCATCAAGTATGATGCTGTGATCGTTGACGAAGGACAGGATTTCCTCGTCGAGTACTGGCTTACGATTACTGAATTGGCAAGTGACGATGGCTTCTTCTACATCTTCTATGACCGGGACCAGAATCTCTTTGGAGCGGAGCTCGATCTCCCCATAGACAAGGAACCTTTCGTCCTGGACGAGAACTGCCGGAACACCAGGACCATATTCGATAAGCTCACTGCCCTTTCAGAACGGAGCATGCGCCTCAACCCTGATGCACCTGGTGGGGAACCTGTTGTCGAGTACACCATCCCCGATGCAGGTAAAAGGAGGCGGCAGGTGGGCAAGATACTGCATGACCTGGTGAACAACAAGGGTATAGAGCCGCACAGGATCGTCATCCTCGGTGGGCATTCTATGGAGAACACCTGCATTGGTAGCAATCCAGTGATCGGCATGTTCCGCATCACGGAGACCGGGGAGGAGGGACCGAACGTGGTCAACTACCGCACCTACATGAAGTTCAAGGGCTGCGAAGCTGACGCCGTGGTTGTAATCGACGTGAATCCCGAGGATGAACGTTGGGCCAATCCTGCGGCTCTGTACACCGCCATCAGCCGGGCGAAGCATCTGCTGTATGTGGTGCGCTCGGGGGGAGAGGGTGTTGCCGGATGATATCGTGCGGGTCACTGTGTAAGGCAGAGGTACACATTGTCCTAGCGCCCAAACTGAGACCTTAGGAATGAGATACTGAAAGGAGATCTAAGATGGAACATCAAGACGAAGATGGAGGCATATCGGCAGTGAACAACCTGCCCCAGGGCTCGAGGCTGTCATTCAGCAGTCAGGCACAACGTCATCAATGCGAGTGGCGCCGTGGACAGTCTGGCATGACCATGAGACTGGGTACGCAGAACAAGGTCGAGTATGAGCACATACTGCCGCGCGATGAATGGATGAGTGGGGTCTGGGATCGGCTCAGGAAGCCGCTAGTTTCCTATCTGGATGCCTCCATGATACAGGCCAACGAAGGCAAGCACAACCTCAAGAGTTCATGGACACAGTGCGCGAATGTGTTCTTCCCCTTTCGCGTCGATGCCAATGCCAGGCGCATGCTGGCCAGTTTCCTGACAAGACAACTGGGTCTCCAGATAGCTAGTGTTGACAGCATCGAGTTGGAGTACGCTGCCGATGGTAGACTTTCGCCGAGTCAGTTGCTAGGTGAGAAGAATGGCATGCGAGGCAGTGGCCAGACGTCACCCGATGTGGCGATACTGTTCACCTGTGATGACGGTACTTGCGGCATCTATCTCATCGAGAACAAGTACACTGAGCATCACTTCTATGGCTGTTCCGCTGCCAAGAAGACGCTGGACGCTTCTCACCTGAAGCGAGGGCTCGAGCCGAATCCTTCGCCGGGTAGGTGCAAGGACCTTAAGGCGTTAGTCGCTGACTATCGATCCGCCTGTCACCAGGTTAGTTGGGGCAGGCAGTACTGGACAATCTTGCGCGGCACGGCGAATGAACGTGTGCTGCGGGAGTTGCCCAGCTGTCCGGCTCTGGCAGACGGATATCAGCTACTGAGGCAACAAGCTCTGGCCCAGGGAATCGCCGAATCGCACCTTTTCGATCATGTGTACCATGGTGTTGCATGTGACAGCCGCAATGACAGGCTGATCAGTTGCCTTAGACGTCTGGGGATGACGGACTTCAGGACTGACTGGCCGACGCTCTTCAACTCGGACGTGAGATTTCACTGCTTTGCGCACCAGGACCTTGTTGACTGGGTTACCCGGACTCACAGTAGATTCATCCGGGATTGGCGGGAATACGTTCGCAATCGGTACGACTACCCGTGAATCAGTTTGGTTGTATGCGAGGCCTGCGGTCATGCTTGCATCACAAGGTGCATAGCTTGCCCGCGGAGGTGAAGAGGAGCTGGAGCGTGACCTGCGAACGCTCGATCTGCAGCATGCGGGCAAGGGCTTTCCCGTACAGCATGAGTTGTGGGCGGTAGTATTCGGCGATATCGGCCAGTTCGGCATCGTCTGCGATCTCGTTGCTCTTAAAGTCGAGTATCGTCGCCCTTGAGGGCCTGCCATCCGGATCGCGCACAATTGTGACTCGGTCGAAGACGCCGGTTATCCACTGGTCGTCGAGTACAATCTCAAAGTGCTTCTCACGCCATAGGGAGACATCTCCTTCGGGTCTGGAGAGTGCCTGTCTGACCTCATCCGAAGCCATGGCCTGCCGGAATTGCTCGGCCGCCTTCTGTCTTATCTGTACGGGAGCAGATGATAAGTCCTGCCACTCTTCGATCAAGCTCTCGACATCTGCCTCATCTACCCACGATACCTTCTCGAAGAGCTCGTGTATGGCTTTGCCCAGCTCCATGCTGTCATGAGTTACGTGGGTGAACAGCAGGTCAGCCCGGATCGCTCTGCCCTCGATCGTCGATGGCGATACTCCGAGTAGCCTCCGCCTGAGTGATGGTCGTTTGCTGTATTCGCCGGGTAGCTGGACCCGTTCAGGGGGACTGGCAGGCTCCGCCTTCGATGGCGTCTTCAGGTACCAGTCACGTTCTCCAGTCTCGTAGAGGCAGGTGAACTCCTCGCTGCCTATCTTCATGCTTGTACCACCGGTCGGCCTGGGATCTCCCGCCAGCCGGTTCTTCAGCAAGGCCGCGGCCGATACCATCTGTGATGTCTTACCCGGAAACCCGGTTACCATGTACATGGCCTGCTTTGCCCGGGTCAGTGCCACGTAGAGCAGGCACATCTCGTCGAAGCATGCGATCTCATCGCAGATCTGCAGCTGCTCTGCCAGCGTAGGGTCGCTCGTGGCGATGGTCCTGGGCGGCGTCTTGAGCGCCCACAGGGGCCGGTCGGTGCCGGCGTCGCGGGCGACCAGAAACCCAGGTCTGCTCGCTTTCGCAATGCT
>PULQ01000157.1 GCA_003552465.1 Dehalococcoidia bacterium | reverse complement strand
CCCATGAGAAGCTCGAGTTCGTTTACCTCGGCATTGACATAAATGAGATTCAGGAAGCCAAACGGGAGGAGGTACTTGCCGTCGCCTAACCCTTTTTACACACCTTTTGACAAGACCCCCTCTTGTTATCTGTGAACCCCCGCCGAAAACGAACAGGGTGATCTCTCTGACAGGAATGCCGTTCCGAACGGCAACGATGCTGTGAGCGAGTTCATGAGTGATGATCGAGGCAAAGAACAGAGCACTCGTCAGCACTCCCAGTACCACGCCCTGCTCCACCGGATAGGTCTCAGCAACTGCGTAGCGTACCAGAAAAGAGGTAACCAGTGCGAAGATGATGAACCAGGTATAGTGAAGCTTGAGCGGAATGCCAAAGACCTTACCGAGACTTATCTGTCCCCTCACTTGCCCTCTCGTACGGTGCAATAACCTATCAGTTTGTAGGCCAGCTTTGCCAGTAGATAGGCACATGAGTGGGGACCCTCAGGAGGACAGAACTCCACCAGGTCGAAGGCCACCACGCGTCTTCTCGAAGCCACCGATCGTACCGTATCCAGTACCTGCTGCCAGGACATCCCGTCAGGCTCAGGAGTGCCCACTGCCGACATGACGGACGGATCCAGAACATCCACATCTATCGTTATGTACACGTCGTCGCTCAGCGATCCGACTATCCTATCGATGTAGCCGGGGTCGGAGGCGAGATCAAACACGTAAAAGGGTGACATATCCTGTTGCGTCATAAATCGCATCTCCTCCAGACTCAGGCTGCGAACTCCCACCTGACAGATCGGGCAGAGTTCGGAAATCCGACGCATCACGCAGGCCTGTCCATATCGTGTTCCCATGTACTCGTCTCGAAGATCGGCATGAGCATCCAGTTGCAGAACTGAGAGACCGGGGAACAGCTCTTTGTATGCGCGGACTGCTCCCAGCGAGATGGAGTGTTCGCCACCAAGGAGCACCAGGAGCTTGCCGGTTGCAGCCAGCGGCCTGGTAACCCGAAAAACCCGATCCACCATCTCCTGCGGGCCGTTCAGATGGGGTTCCACATCAGGGAGGGTGCAGATGCCCACCTCCGATATCTCGCGATCCAGCTCAATGTCGTACAGCTCGAGGTATTGAGATGCATCGATTATGGCCTGCGGGCCATGGCGAGACCCACTTCGCCACTCACTGGTCAGGTCGTAGGGAACCGGGAGGATAACAGCTTGTGCCCGCTGCAAGTCAGTGAGCGGCGTCGTCAGGTTTGCGAAAACCCTGGGTTGCATGAAGGAATCGCCGGGCTGTATGGCTGGCATCTCGCGATCAGGGCCTGGCTCATTCATGATAGACGAAACCCTCAGGATTGGCCGTTTCAGAATCCGCTACGGGCCAATCTCTATCGAGCACGCATGATCGCAGTTTGACGAGCTTGAATCCATCCCGGAAGTCGCTGATCGCCTTCTCGCTATTGAAGTCCTTACACGAGAACACGTCGATGTTTACGTAGTTCCTCTCAACGAAGGTATGTATCCCGATGTGGCTTTCAGCGATGAACACCACTCCCGATATCCCCCAATCATCCATTACGGGGCCCACATACCTGACCACGTAGGGAGGGGAGATCCTGTTCATGCCTATTCTGGCGGGATAGCTTTCCAGCCAGGAACGCAGGAAATCCTCGTCACGGAGGATCGCCTGATCGCTGGAATAGCCGTCGATGATTAGGTGCATTGAACCTCCTCTAGCAGTACCCCTCGTAGATCAAACAGGGCTGCAAATACTGCCCGCTGCCTCATCCTGGCTCTGTCTCCCCTCAGTCGATGTGAGAAGACCCTGCTAGACCCATCTTCGTCCAGGCAGATGAACGCATCGCCGGAGTTGGAATCGGAATCCATGGCACAGGACACACTCAACCCCAGGTCGGCACGAAGCTGCGTACGTGCGACCTCGGCCATTGCTCTGGCTACCTCCGGGCTCTCCTCACCGTGCCTCTCAAAGATCGACTCATCCACGCCCAAAGCCACCTTGGCACGAAGGTTGCCCGCCAGGAGTCCTCCTGCGAAGACGGCAGGGCTCTCAGTGCAGTCGGCTATAGCACTGCACAGATACCCGTCGGTGGATGATTCCATGGTGGCGAGGGAGAGGTTCCTGGCCTTCAGCAACCGGCTGACCACGTGTCCCAGTGTATCATTATCCATGCCCCAGATATGGGCAGAAAGGGCCCGGCGCACCTCTTCTTCGCTACTTGATATGATGCGGAGAGCTTCTTCCTCTGTCGCTGCCTTGGCTGTGATGCGGAGATAGACTCCATCGGGATGGATGTATGTTGCCAGTGTCGGGTTGGATAGCCGCGATAGAGGCGCCACCAACTCCTCCACCTTCGCCTCGGCAAGCCTGAACGTCTTGATCGTCCTGGAGAGTATCGTTGCCCTCTCAACCTTCTCCCTCATCCTGGGCAGAACGCTCTCTTCCCACATTAGCTTCATCTCGGCCGGCGGCCCGGGCAGGGCAACGATGATGTGTTCATCCTTCTCAATCCACCATCCCGGCGCCGTCCCGATACGATTCTGCATGACCTCCGCTGACGGTATCACCGACGCCTGCCGCATGTTACTCTTCGGTATCCCGCCGGGATAGCGACCGAGCAGACGCTGTAACTCGTCCCAAACTTTCTGATCAGTCGTAAGTTCCTCATCGACGAGCCTGGCGATTGCCTCACGTGTAATGTCGTCCTCAGTCGGTCCCAACCCGCCCGTCACAATGATGACGTCTGCTCTGTCCCACGCTCGCCTCAGAGTATCGACCAGCCTGTCCTCGTTGTCGCCTACCGTGGAGATGTAATGCAGGTCCATCCCAACCATGGACAGCTGGTTTGCCAGGAATGATGAGTCGGTGTCGACTATGTTACCCAGCAGGATCTCGGTGCCGACGGGTATTATCTCTGTTTTCATTCTGAAGGGTCACTCCTGTTGAGGCAAAGCCGCCTGGTCAGCACTTGCCGGCTGAGATACCCAGGTACTTCTCTACTATCGCCATAGCGCAGTACTTCCCGCACATGCTGCATGTCGCTCCGTCAACAGGGACTTTGCTGTGCAGTTGTCGTGAGAGTTCGGGATCAAGAGACAGCTCCGCCTGGGCCTTCCAGTCAAGAGCCTTGCGGGCCCGAGACATCCGCTCATCCCATTCCCGGGCTCCCTTTACGCCCTTAACAATGTCGGCGGCGTGAGCGGCTATACGCGAAGCGATAACGCCCATCCTCACATCATCTGCATTAGGAAGCGATAGATGCTCTGTTGGAGTGACATAGCAGAGAAAGTCGGCACCAGCCGCGGCAGCTATTGCACCACCGATAGCGGCGGTAATATGATCATAGCCGGCACCGATGTCGGTGACCAGGGGGCCGAGCACATAAAAGGGAGCTCCGCGAGATAGCGACTTCTCCAATTGCACATTGGCAGCGATCTGGTCCAGAGGCAGGTGTCCGGGCCCTTCGATCATGGCCTGTACACCGGCCTCCCGGGAGCGCTGTACTAACTCCCCCAGTATGATCAGTTCTTCTATCTGAGCGGCATCGGTGGCGTCCGCCACACACCCCGGACGCATCCCATCACCGAGGCTCAGAGTAAAATCGTACTCAAGAGCCAGATCCAGCAGACGATCGAAGTGTTCATAGAGCGGGTTCTCATGGTCATTGTGTAGCATCCAGGCGATGAGAAAGGCTCCTCCACGGGACACTATGTCGGTGACCCTGTCACCCCTCTTCAGCCTGTTCACAGATGCCTGCGTTACTCCGCAATGGACGGTCATGAAGTCCACACCGTCCTCGGCGTGGTCCCGGATTGCAGCGAAAACATCATCCACGGTCATGTTGACAATGGCACCATGCCTCTCAATCGCCTCGATGCCTGCCTGATATATGGGCACGGTTCCCACGGGCACCGTACTGGAACTGAGCATCGCCTTCCTTATGGCCGGAATATCGCCCGCAGTGCTCAAGTCCATAACTGCGTCAGCGCCGAAGCGGACGGCTGTCCGCAGTTTGAGCAACTCATTGTCCAGGTCGCACGAGTCCGACGATGTGCCGATGTTAGCGTTGACCTTGGTTCTCAGCCCGTTCCCAATACCGCAGGGGATGAGATTGGCATGATTGGCGTTGGCAGGGATCACGATCTCACCGGCCACCAACCCGTGCATGATGACATCGGGGTCTGCCCCTTCCTGCTCAGCAACGCTCCTCATCTGGGATGAAAGCGTGCCCTTCTGTGCCAACTGCGCCTGGGTCATTGTGTTAAAGCCGCCGAACGCCTCCGCATGTAACCAAATCTAACATACAGCGATTGCCCGTGCAAACGAAACCAGCGTGGTAGCGCGGTAGCTTGGTGGGTGGAGGGGGCTATTCCGGATGACAGTCAAGGCAGAGTCCGCAGGATCTCCCTCTGGGCCCTGAACAGCCTCTCTATGCCGTGCTGGGCCAACGAGAGCAGTCCGTCTGCGGTCTCGCGCGAGAAAGCCTTGCCCTCGGCAGTACCCTGGATCTCGACGAACTCATTACTGTCCGTCATAACGACGTTGAAATCGACCTCTGCCCTGTGGTCCTCTTCGTAACAGAGATCAAGCAGCATAACACCGTCAACAATGCCCACGCTTGTAGCTGCCACCATCTTGCTGAGAGGCATAGATGGCAGAATGCCCTGCTTCCTCAAGTTGTGAAAAGCATGATACAGAGCGATGCACCCGCCTGTTATGGCAGCGGTCCTGGTTCCCCCATCGGCCTGCAGTACATCGCAGTCCACAACAATCGTCCTTTCCCCGAGTATGACGAGATCGGTGACCGCACGCAAACTGCGACCGATCAGACGCTGAATCTCCTGGCTTCTGCCTTCGCCCTTGTCTCGGGGTGTGCGAGTGGAGGTGGAACGCGGCAGCATAGCGTACTCTGCCGTGACCCAGCCCCGGCCGGTACCCCTGAGGAATCCGGGCACCCTGTCATCCAGGCTCACGGAACATAACACCCTCGTCTGTCCCAGCTCAATCAAAGCCGAACCCTCGGCAAATGTCTGGTATCCGAGGGTGATACGAACCGGACGGAGCTTGTCCGCAGCCCGATCAGCTACTCTCAGCATAGCCCCGAAAGTATAGCAGACTATGCACAGCTCTGCCTCGTGATCCTGCACTGACGAACGCTACCGTTGCGATCCCTGGTAAATCTTGATGAACCTCTCTAGAGATCGATCGTATGTTCTCTCAACATCATCCGGAAACAGGCATGCGGGAAGCTGACGCGAGCGCCAGTGATACCTCAGACACTCGCAACAGATCCCCTTCCTGCTGCACGGCTCATACGTGCAGTTACAGGCCTCCTTGTTCTCCTCTGTCGTGCATTCCCTCATAGATACCCTCCTTCGCTCTCTCTCGTTTGCTTTTCCTCCGGGCAAAGCCCTCATCGACGAACCTCTATGGCGGTGTGCCATTATAGTGTAGGATGGACTCAAGTGAAAAGAGTAGGCGGGTTGAGGCTTCGGTTCACTCTTCCCTTCGATGATAGTGAGGCCCATGGGCTGCTCCTGGAGTAACACGCGGAGGTGTCGTCAATCTGATAGAACTGAGGCGGAATCTTGATGCTTTCAAGCACCGGACAGGTCTACCGAGCCGCTAACTGCCTTCCCGACGATCACTCAAGGGAAATCCCAGTTAATGCCTTACGCTCTCTGGCAGACGTCTCACAGTCGCAGTCATCCACCAGCGCACCGATCCGCTACGGTCTTCTACATCCAGGGCATCCAGACACGCTGCCAGGAATCCCCGGCACCAGCGCCGCCTCCCTCTCGTCCCAGATCCTCTGCTGACGCATTCTTTCCTCGACACGTTCACGTACATGCGACGGCATAACACCGACACCAGGAATCTCGACACCCTTCTCCTCCATTGCGTGAACCCTGTTCTCGTGGCGAATGAGTACCCTGGCCATTACTATCTCTACGGCCTCCCTGGCTTGCTCTGGCACAGCCTCCCAGATCTCTGCCAGGGTCTCCACATGCAACAGCGTTGCCATGGCTATCATGAGTTCCACCTCCTCTTCATCTGTGCCGACTCGTTGTGCGGCTTTTGATATCTCCTCACCGCACGCAGCCATCGCGTCAAACTGCTCCAGGGCGATTCCCACAGCCTCTGTGCTGCCGAACGCGACGCGTATCCTGTCCAGTCTTCCCTCCATGGCTCTCAGGTTCAGTTCGGTTGCCATCACAGAATCCCGCTCAGACAGAGCCGTCAGTTCCTCTCTGTGCCTTTTCAGCACTTCATAACGGGCTCTGGCGACCGCCTGCAAGGCCTCTCCTGTAGCCATATCAGCAACATCATCAAGAACGAGCAGGTGCCTGTATGTGGCTCCGGCCAAAAGTTCGCCCACCCTTTCCTCCTCATGGCCTCCCAGCTGGCGAGCATATGCAGCAATCTGTGCGCCCAAGCGTGACATCTCCTCAAACCGGCCCAGAGCGTCTGACACTTCACCCCCGTCGTATGCCTGTGCGGCGTCGCTTGCCCTCGTCAGGCGTTCCTCGATCGCAAGCAGGTTAATCTCAGCGGCTCGCTCCGGCTGGTCCTGACCTAGAGCACTGAGGGCGCGCAAGTGCCCCGTCTGTGATACATTTCTTGCGTGTACTATGGCCGGCCTTGCCTGATCGGGCACCATATCATGGAGTTCATCAAGTACGCGCAGGTGTCTTGATGTCACTTCAGCTAGTCGCGCCGTCACATTTCCTGTAACCAAGCCTGTGACTGCAGCCCGGTCCACTAGGGCAAGTGCCATGTCCATTGCATCATCATATTTCTCCGCCGCACGGCCCAGATGCTCCGCACGGCCCCTATCCGCCAGCGCCTTCATCTCTTCTATACGCCTATCAGCGAAGCCAAGAGCCCGCTCTGCCCTTGCAGTATCATCCGCGGTAAGCCCCATCCTTACCTGCTCCGTGGCCAGCTTCACGCGATAAAGAGTGTCACCCGGCAGGCTACTCTGTGAGGCATAGGCTGCGCCCCAGCCTGCAGCGGATAACGCCAATACGACTGCGATAATGACTCCTGCCATGCTAAACCGCCTCATTAGTGGCATAAGCCTCATCTGACTGCAGCAACAAGACCATAGGCGCCTTCCTGCAGACTGTCTCAGGCTGATCTCGTCCATGAGCCAGACTCTGGCCTTTGTCTTGAAGTGGGGCGATGGCTTGAGGTCCGGTGGCTCGCGGATATCAAGAGCGATCCTCAGCAGAGGCTCGAGTCGCTCGCGCAGGAGCGGGTGCCTGTCGAGGCACTCCTCCAGGCTCGACCTACCTGCCTTGATATCCTCAAGGCACTCCACGAGTATATCTTCAATCCTGTCCAATTTCACTGTCTCTCCTGGTTCCTGACACCGAAAACGATCTCCAGCAGTGGCTCCAGTTGCTCACGCATGGATGAACACCCGCCAAGGCGGTCCTCCGCTCTGTAGTTGCCCTCTGTAACATCTCGAACATCCCCACAAAATCGGATTCAGCGTTCTTCGGCTTTCTTATCGGTCTTTCTCCAGATCGGTCCGGAGTTTTGTGAGTGCGCGATGCAGGATCACCCGCACGTTTCCCTGTTTCTTGTTCAGCACCGAGGCGATCTCATCGTAGCCGAACCCTTCCATGAAGCGCATAGTGACCACGTGCTGCTCGATCCGTCCTAGCTGCAAGATCGCCTTCTGCACACGCTGTTGGTCGAGACTATCTTGCGCCGCCCTCTCCGGATCGGATGCTGCGTCACTCACAAGAGACTCGGCCTCAAGATATGCCCTGTCCTTACGGGTACGGTAGAAGTCTATCACCAGATTATGGCTGATCGTGAGCAACCAGGCAATAAAGGGGCTTGTGGTTCTCTGATACCTGCCGATTGACTGCCAGGCCTTCAGAAAGGCCTGCTGGGTCAGATCCTCGGCATCGGCCTGATTACCTATTCGATAGTAGATGTGTCTATAGACTCTGTCCACGTACATATCATACAATCTGCCGAAAGCACCGGCATCACGACCGATGGCTTTCTCTACCAGAACGGCCTCATCTGACGCTGGTGTTTCACGACGGTTCCCGTACACCGTTCATACCCCTTAACGATCGAGCGGCAAAAATGTTACGCACGGCCTGCCATCCTTACTTCCCCATCAGGAGCCGCTAAGCTGCTGTGCTACGCCATAGTCTATCCCGACTCCGAAGATTGCAGGTCGAGGCAGGCCGGTTCCGTATGTCCTTGCCGTGTGTCTGCGCCACCTCAAAGAAAGATAGCCCAGGCATCTCGTGTGAGCGCGGCCTGGGAAGGAAGAACAGCCTGACCCACATTCTAGGTGGACTCCCAGCTCAGGAATGGATAGGTCTCTCCGTCAACCATGTTCCATGTGTATGTGTCATCTGTCTGGCCGACAGGTACAGCGGCTATATCCCAGCCTGCGGATGTGAAGGTAACGACGGTCTGCATTTCCTTCGTGGTCATGCCCGTCCCCCCGTCACTTTCTCCGATCCCGGAGGACTCCCGGTCCCAGAAGGAGTCCCTAACAGCGCCCTCTCGATTGTTGCCTACCAGACCACCGACCCAGATGCTACCGGTTACACCGCCCGTGGAATAGGTACTGCTCATACTGCCTTCATTGTAGCCAACCAGGCCTCCCACCTGCCACTCGCCGGTCACACTGCCTGTGGCATAAGCGTGTGTCAATGCACCCTGATTATCCCCCACCAGACCACCCACATAATCCTCGCCGCTCACGCTGCCGCCGGACCAGGATCTGCTAACGCTGCCTCCCCAATTGCCTCCCACCAAGCCGCCCACAGACCATCTTCCGTTTACATTGCCTGTCGTGTAGGAGTCACTTACAGTGCCCTCATGATCATTGGCTCCCACCAAGCCGCCAACGTCCCAATGGCCAGTCACAGCAGCGGTAGAATAGGAGTCACTCACACTGCCGGAGTTCCCTCCCACGAGACCGCCGACACAGTCATCGCCACTCACACTACCCATGGAATAGCAGTTGCTCAGGGTACCCCAATTAGCCCCAGAAAGTGCTCCCACGGACCACTCGCCGCTCACTGTCGCATGCACCCCGACGTTCTGGATGACACCTGCCTTATCAACAGAGCGGAAGAGTCCCACAAAGCTCTCGGCAGGGCGGTTGATAGACAGGTCCCTTATCTCATAACCCTGCCCTTCGAAACTCCCGGCAAAGCCTTCTTCGGAGGTGCCAATCGGCTGCCACCCATTTCCTTCATTGGCTGTCTCACTCGCCAGTTCCTCATATCCGACCGTAGTTACGTCGAGGTCGTTCATCAAGATGAAGCTTCCGCCCAAGTGGTACCTGACACCATCCAAGTCATACCAGTCGTGAATTTCTGTTGTCCGGTGTCTACCAGGAGTCCACTCAAGATCACAACTCATCGTAACTGTGACTAGCGGTACACCAACCACGACCAGGAAAACCGCTACGATGCAGCGGACTCTACCCTTTCCAGCTACTATGCTCATGCTACATACCTGCCCTATGGCGCCATTGCGTTGGTCACTTCCATTATATCAGCCCTGTGTAAAGCCAGAGGAGTCCCCGATCCACAAGAGCCCGCCTACAAAGGCGGGCTCTTGTCATTCCAGCAAGATGCCGCTGCTGCACCTCCTGTCAATGGGAGGCTGGCCAAAGCCGGCCTCCCATTGACCTAACCACTCCAGCAGGTCTGGGGCTCTAGTGCGTGTCAGGGCCGACCGGACGGCACATCGTCGGGAGGACCGCCTGGCACGTCATCGGGAGGACCGCCTGGCACGTCATCCGGAGGGCCTGGCGAAGGAGGTATTCCATCCAAAATGTCATCCAACCGCTCCCGTACCTCGTCCGGCATTCCCGGTAGTTGAGAAACATCAACACCAGCCTCTATAAGAGCTTCCATGGCACGATAATGCCCTGTTACAGCCCTTTCCATTGCTCTGGCTATGGCCGGTTGGGCCTGCTCGGGTACCCTGTCGAACACCTCGAGCAGTACTTCCACATGTTTCAGCGTTGCCTCAGCCACCCTCGCTGTCACATTTCCAGTCACGTTCCCTGCAACCAGTCCTTTGGCAATAGCTGCTTCTATCCTGGCCATCGTGATATTCATGGCGTTCTCGTACTTCTCAGCAGCCAGGTCCAGGTCAGGTACACGTCCCTGTGCAGCCAGATCCACAATCTCCTCTACTCGTCTATCGGCGAAGCTCTGTCCTCGTTCTGCCCTCGCAGCATCGTCGCCGGGCAACCGTAGGGTGAGTTGCTCCGTAGCGGCCTTCAACGGGTAGAGAGTGTCACCTGGCAAACTACCCTGGGCTGCGTATGTGGCACCCCCAATGCCAGACAGAATGAGCACAATCACTGCGACTATTGCTACCCTTTTCATCTTGAACCTCCTTCTACTCATCGTTCAACCTGTTGCCCAATACAACGACAATACGCCTGTTTTGTTACAGAGTACCCAGGTCAGCAAATCTGCACGTGTCTTCGACCATGTTTCCGCTGCTGCTGCATGACACTTGGAGCGCCGTGAGATTGCAAGCAATAGCCCTGCCCACCCAGATGGCCTGATCCGGCGTCCGTCGGAAGCGGCTCCGCTCAAAACATACACCATAGCCTAAGAAAGTGGTGCCCGGATGCTACAGAGCATCCGCCTTTGAGGATTGACCTGGAGCAGTCATCAACAGATGCAGCACGCAAGAGAGCAAGGTCCGAGTCGGAAGTGCGGATCCATCGTGCGTCTTGTGCGGAGACGGGCGCTGAAGTGGACTCGGAGGGGCTACTTCCTTCCGACCACCGTCCGGGTTGCCTCTTCAACTGCGCGGACAGTCAGTCCATATCTCTGAAGCAGTTGCTCGGCTGTGCCCGACTCGGCATACCGGTCGCCCAGGTTGACGAACGCCGCGGGCACAGGCTTCTCCCTTGCCAGAACCTGAGCAACCCGACTGCCGAGACCTCCTTGAGCTAGATGTTCCTCGGCGACGACAATGGCACCCGCCTCTGAAGCAGCCGTGACCAGCGACTTCTCATCCAGCGGCTTGAGGGTGTGCACGTTGATCACCCGGCAGTCGACGTTTTGCCTCGCCAGAGCATCGGCCGCCTCGAGCGCCATGGCAACCATTATACCGGTAGCTATGATGGTAGCATCATTACCCTGCCTCATGGTCACTGCCTGCCCCGGTGTGAACTCATACCCTTCAGGGTACACAACAGGGGTCTTCCCTCTGCTCAATCTAATGTACACGGGGCCGGGAGTGCTCACCGCCGCTCTTACTGCTTCTGCAGCCTCAACGGCATCGGCCGGCACAACAACGGTGAATCCGGGCAGAGCGCAGTACAGAGCCAGGTCCTCGATGGCATGATGAGAGATTCCGTCCTCGCCTACGGTGATGCCGCCGTGGGTGGCGACAACTTTGACATTCGCCCCGGTCTGAGACAGGCAGAGCCGAAGCTGGTCGTAGCAGCGGCAGGAGGCGAAAATGGCGAAGGTGCTGGCGACCACAGTCTTGCCCGAGGCGGCGAGTCCGGCTGCGATCCCGATCATGTTCTGCTCCTGTATTCCACAGCTGAAGAAGCGGTCAGGAAACTCACTAGCAAAGAAGTTGGTCATCGTCGATGGCGACAGGTCGGCATCCAACACCACTAGCTGAGGGTTTACTCTACCCAGTTCCACCAACGCCTTGCCGAAGGCCTCTCGAGTGGATGCCTCAGCCATGCTCACTCCAACTCCTTAAGAGCTCTCTCAGTCTCATCCTTTTTAGGAGCCTTACCATGGAAAGCGACGTTGTTCTCCATAAAGCTGACGCCTTTGCCCTTCACAGTGCGGGCTATGATAACTGTCGGCTTGCCCTTGACCCCCTCGGCCTCACTGCACGCAGATAGTATCCGCGGTATATCGTGTCCGTCGATGTCAATCGTGTGCCAGCCAAACGCCTGCCACTTCTCGACCAAGGGCTCCAGGTTCATGATATCACGGGTCCATCCGCTAAGCTGTAGTCCGTTGAAGTCGACTATAGCCAACAGATTATCCAGCCTGAAGTGCGCTGCCGAGAGGGCTGCCTCCCATGTCTGTCCCTCCTGGCACTCTCCGTCGCTTAGAAGGGCGTATGTACGATAAGCCCGGGAGTCCAATCGCGCCGCCAGCGCAACTCCGATGGCAAAGGACAGACCCATGCCCAGGGAACCGGATGACATCTCGACGCCGGGGGTCAGCCCGGCATCCGCGTGCCCCTGAAGGCGGCTATCCAGTTTTCTCAGCGTGGACAACTCCTCTACCGGGAAGTATCCCGCTTCGGCGAGTGCAGCATACAGTATCGGACCAGCGTGGCCCTTGCTCAGAATGAACCTGTCTCGATCCGGCCAGCCAGGGTCCTCCCGATTGTGCCGGAGTACCCGGAAGAAGAGCGTGGCTACTATGTCGGCTGCCGACAGAGAGCCGCCGGGATGCCCGCTCCCTGCCGTGGCTATCATGCTCACTACATGGCGACGTAGCCTCTTTGCCACCTGTTCTAAACTCTCAACAGATGCCTCAGATCCTTCACTCATGTGCACTCTCCAGGGTATCGCCTCGCCGAGCCAGTATCCTACTTCAGTTGCTCTCTTGAGTAGTTGAGAACCCTCCGTGCTGTGACAAGCATGTTGATCTGCCCGGTCCCCTCAAAGATATCGTTGATCTTGCCATCCCGCATCCACTTCTCAAGTAGATACTTGCGTGAATACCCGAGCGGCCCCATTATCTCAACCGCTTTCTGGGTGATCTTGGTGATGGCGAGGCCGGCCTTGGTCTTGGCCATCGATGACTCCAGGCTGTTGGGCTGGAGCTGGCTCATCATCCACAGAGCACGCAGGGTAAGCAGCTTGGCGGCCTTGTAGCTGGCCTCCATGTCCATTATGTCCCGTTCCAGTGCTGTGAGGCTCTGCCTGGGCACTCCGTAGCGTATGGTAATGCCCTGCCTCTCCAGTTCCTCCTTGACGAAGTCGAGGGCAGCACGGCCTATTCCCAGCGCCTGCGCGGCCACGATAGGCCGTGTGGCATCGAAGGTTGCCATAGCACCCTTGAAGCCCTTGGTCCCGGCCTTGTCTGTCTTCTTAACCTCCGGACTTCCCAGTATGTGATCAAAAGGAATGCGGCAGTCGTCGAATACTATGGTGACCGTGTCACTGGCCCTGATCCCGAGCTTCTTCTCCATCTTCTCCACTCTCATCCCCGGTGTTCCGGCCGGCACGACGAACGACTTCATTCCCGCGCGTCCGGCCGATTTGTCCACCGTTGCCCACACGACCACGAAGCCATCGGAGTCCTCCAGCGCCCGCTTACCCATGGTTACGAAGATCTTCTCACCGTTGAGTACCCACTCGTCACCGTCACGCACCGCAGTGGTACTTATGGCAGCGGTATCGGAGCCGGCGTGGGGCTCTGTCATTGCCATGGCACCCCACTTCGGTCTGCCCTCGTTGAAGTTGCCGAGAAACTTCCCTATCTGTTCCTTTGTGCCCGACGAGAAGACCGCAGCACCCCCGAGCGCCGGGCCCGGTATACACAGGTAGAGCCCTGCATCTCCCCAGCAGAGCTCTTCAGTTCTCAGGCCTGCTGCCGGATCCAGGCCAAGGCTGAAGATGTTCTCCCTTCGCAGCTCCCACATTCTGTCGATGAGTTCGTCGGGGTTTTCATGCTCGTGCTCATCGTAGTAGCGACTTATCGGTCGGAGTTGCTCCTCCGCAAACTGGCGTGCTGCACTGACTCCCTTTGCCAGCTCCGGTTCAAGCTCGAAATCTATCATCTCGCCGGACCTCCTTCTATACTATGGCCATACCGTCAAAGGCGTAGAACCCTCGACCGTTCCTGAGCCAGAGCTCGACCGGGTGTTCTCGCACATAACCGTGACCTCCCAGTATCTGAACCGCCCGGTCGGTTACCATCAATGCCATGTCATCCGCATACGCCTTGACCAGCGAAGCTTCTCTGGTAGCGTCTTCACCGCGGTCTAACTTCCAGGCTGCCTCCCAGGTCATCAACCTCGTAGCGTCGATCTCGATCGCCATCTCGGCGAGCATGAAGGCAATCGCCTGCCTTGAGGCGATCGGCTCTCCGAAGGCAACGCGCTCCTTGGCGTAGTCTCTTGAGTACTCGAAGGCGGCCCTGGCAACACCTACAGCCATGGCAGACAGAGCGACGCGTGAGCAGTTCAGGACACGTCCGAAGTCGCAACCTTCCTGGCCGCCCAGACGGCTATACTTGGGAACGCGACAGTCCTTCAGTGACAACTCATACGTGGCGAGAGCCTTGATGCCCATGTTCTTCTCTCTCTCACCGATCTTGAGCCCACTTGTTCCCCTCTCGACCACAAAACCCTGTACACCGTCCCCTTGCTGTGCGTACACCAGGATCAGCTCCGCATCGGCAGCAAGAGGCACATAGCACTTGTCACCGTTCAGAACATAGTCATCCCCATCCGATCGAGCATTGGTCGACAGGGCGTAAGGGTTGAAGCCAAAGCGCGGCTCGATCAGAGCAGCACTGGCAGGCCTGAACGTATCGCAGCAGAACATGGGCAGTAACTCCTTCTTCTGCGTTTCAGTTCCCATCTCCAGCACGGGATAGGCAAAGAGGGCCGGGCACAGTACATGCATAGCTATGGATAGATCTCCCCATGCCAGCTCTTCACCTATGAGCGACCCCGTTATCAATGAGCGGTCTCCTCCGCCTCCTCCAAACTCCTCGGGTATACTGCCCGAGACCAGCCCCATGCTCCAGGCTGTATCCACAAGACCCCCGGGTATCTCGCCGCTCTCGTCACATTCGCGGTAGACCTTGCGAATCTCATCCCCGGCAAACTCCCGGACCATACTCATGATCATCTGTTGCTCTTCTGTAGGACTGAACGAAATCACGCGTTTCTCCTTTCAGGCGGTGCGCGCCGGCATGGCGCATTGGATCAAACCTTTGTACTCTAGCACCGGCCACGGTTTTAGTCAACGACGATTGGGCTCCTCAGTTGCAGACTGAGGGAGCGGTGTGGTGGTGCGTACTCGTATGAAGATAGGAGGAAGACGATCTATCTGTCCTAACGAAACTGACTGTCCTTCAGTCTGACTGTTCCTGGACCGGCCGCCGGAAGTACAACAGGAAGAGCCACACCGCGCACAACTGCCAGCCTTCCTCTCCCATCTCGCGCATGATCGTCATCTCGTTGAACAGGTTGGCTGATCGGCGTCGATACTCCCACTTGGTCGTAGACATCCTTTACCTCCTGTTTAGATTCTATCCACTCTCCAGGTTGTGAGATCGGTCTTGGTGATGTCCCATCTCTCCATTACCCAGAACCCGGGTGCTCGTAGAGAGCGACCTTCGCACCAGAACTGGCATAACCCTCGCCATGCTTGATGGCATGAAGGAGAACCATCTTGCAGTTGCTCCTCAACTACTTTCTGATCTCCCAGTACCTGGCCAGGATTCCACTCCCAACCCAGCAGGCTATTCCTATAATAAGGCCTACAAAGAGATTCAGGAAGAACACTCCGACCAGAAGTGCAATCAACCCCACCAGACTCAGAAGACTCACGTAGGCGATCTTTGCGTTTCTCGACATGTTGTTCCCTCCTTAAGTGTAGTATCGTTCGCTGCAGATGACTCTGTCGTACTGTGCGTGGACCTGTGCCCTCAGGCTAGTGTGCATCAACATGCAGGGCACGACAGCACAAGCCGACCGCTGGGTTCACTATCAGGACGCAAGATTGTGCTCTAGGGCGCTAGGCATCAAGCTCCACGATTCCTCTGGCCCAGTTCTCCGCCCGCCTCAATTCTCCGTCCTTGAGCGGACCTTCTTTACCTGTGACGAAATAGCCTTCCGGCGCAGTGGCAGGGTTGGCTCCTCTCTTCTTCAGACTGGAGGCTATTCTCCCTGCAGCAAAGCCCAGTATCTTCACCCATCGCGCGGAAACCCTTGTGTCGAACGCACACGCCTTGATGCCCTGCAAAGAGGCCTCGGGAATCCTGTCAAGAAAGACCTGCATCGACTGGGTCGGCCTGCCCGCATGAGTAGGACAACCTGCTATTAGAAGATCACCGGGTGAGAGCTCCGGCATCTCCACGTCACCTGCCCGTAACAACCTGACGTTACCATGCGGGCCAAGGGCTTCGGCAATCGCTTCGGAGATCTTCTCCGTGTTCCCATAGACTGAGTCGTAGACTATGAAGGCCCTCATCGGTATCATCTCCTTCGCCGCACTAACTGCCTACTGGGCAATTGTGACCATCAGCTTCACGAACCGCACCAGTGCACTGATTCCCAACGCCACCGCAACTACAACGAGGCCAATGGTAGCCACCGACGGCATTATACCGGCCACATAGGCATCGGGAATGCCGCTGAAGTCGAATGGGAATATCGCTATCAGATTTGCAATTACCGCGACGCCAATCGCAGCAAGGGCTATGTGGATGATCTCCCTCAACAGGTATCTATCGTAGGCAAGGAGAACAATGTACGCTGCTATTGTTATCACCAGCGCGGTAACCAGGATGGGAAGGAAATCGAAGTAGGTATCGGTCAGAACGGGAACCCTGGTGATACCCCCGGCTGAGTCGGAGTAGTAGAAAGCTACGTACTCGTGGAAGAACGCGAAGAAGACCAGGAGAATCACGTTAATGACGATGGCCACGCCGTAGCCTGCCGCCCTGCCAGCCCTTCCGCCTGCAGACCGATCATCCTCGACCCTCGCCTTGTGAGTGCGCTTCTCTGACACAGGTGCTTCTGTGGATGGCGAAGCTGCAGCCTGGTCTCCTGCCGATGAGTCAGCGGTGCTGTCAGTCGCTCCCGTATCGTTTGACTGCTGTTCCTGCCCTGTCCCGGGCCTTCCCGTCCGCCATTCCACGGGGAGCACTCCTTCAGCCACAAGCCCTGCAAGGGGAAGTCTGTATAACTCACCCTGATGGGCCTTCACCATCATCAATACCCACAACACTAGAATCAGAATGCCGACTACGGGTCCAAAGACGACACCTCCGTAAGGTATCAATCTCAGGAACGCGCCGATGATCCCAAGTCCACCGAATGTGACAATTGACTGCAGGGCGTGAAAGCGGACGAACCTGTTCTTCTGCTCGATGACCAAGAAGATGATGCCGGTGATCCAGAACCCCAGATAGCAGAGCAATCCGGCGGTGTTGGGCTCGAGACCTGTGCTAGAACGTCCGCCCGTCACACGCTCCCTTCGCTCAGCCTCGATACGGGCCTTCTCTTCCTCGTAGATCCTGCGTCTCTCTTCCGGTGATATCTGCACGGTGCCTCCGAAGAAATAGTAGCAGTCGAGGGTCTCACCGTCAACGGTCACATGCCCATGTCGTTCAACCTCCCTCCGGTCATGCTAAACGGTGATCACGTTCCTGTTGACGAACCGGAGCCGGTTAGACTACCATCAACTGTCCGGAAGCCGCGAGCAGCTTGCCTTCTCTCCGCATACATAGCTAGACCAGTGTCGTCCCGACCGGGCAGAACATGGTCTGGACGGCTCGGCAAGCGACTGGCGGGTGGCATAGAGACTGGTTCAATGAGAAGGGTACTCATCCATATCGGAATCGCGGTGCTGTGTACAGCCATCGGAGTCTCCATCTGGCTATACGTGAACAATCTCATATTCCCGGCGAAACCCGTCCCCTTTGAACCGGAGGAGCAGGTATTGAGAGGCTCCGACATTCTGCAGCCCGCCGAAATGATGGCAGACTTCGCCCACCTGATACGGACCATTGAGGATGTTCATCCCGACCCGTATCGCCAACTTGGGGAATCCGGTTGGGAAAGAGAGAAGGAAGCGATTGAGAATCTGCTGTCCGGTCCCCTGTCGGCTGCCGAATACTACTTCGCTATGAACAGGCTGGTCACATCGGTGGGAGATGCCCACACCGTATTGCGATTTGAGGAGGTCGACAAAGCCCTGCCCCTGACATTTGCGTGGGTGGAAGAAGGGCTGGTCATAGCCGACGACTGGGCTGAGTTTCGGAGAGGAGACAGGGTAGTGAGGATCGGCGACCGCACCCCACAGGAGTTGCTCGTCCGGCTCGACGCAATCGTCTCCTCGGAGAACATCTACTGGGTCAGAGACGAGTCACTACGGCACCTGCGCAGAAGGCCGGTTCTGCAGCACCTCGGCCTTGTTCAGGATGATGCGGTCCTGTTCACAATAGAGAGAGATAGTGAGGTTTTCGAGCTTGCTTCGCAGTTCGAGGTGAGGCTACCGGGTCTGGAGGAGCGCTCAGACGCATTGCTGGCTAGACGTCACGACTGGTACATAGACTACGAGAGCAATCTAGGCATTTTCAGCATCGTGGTCTGCCTCGACGATGAAGTCTTCAGGAGGGACGTCGAAGACTTCTTCACTGCCGTGAAGGAGAACGATATCGAGAACGTCGTTATCGATGTGCGGGAGAACGTCGGTGGACAGTCTCGAGTGGTGGAATCGTTTCTTAGGCATCTGCCCGTCGACAGTTACGTGACATACGGCTCTACCATCAGGTACTCCGAGCAGGCAGCTGAAAGGGTGGGCATGAGAAGGACCCGGGGACCCTCGACCTTCCCGCCGTCAACCAGGCGGATAGACTCGGTGGACGACCCGTTCACGGGAAACGTCTTTGTCCTGATAGGAAACCGGACCTTCAGTGCCGGCAACTGGATAGCGGTGGTATTCCATGACAACAAGCTGGGTGAACTTATCGGCGAACCGACTGGCAATGCGCCTTCCTCCTTCGGCGACATGATCTCCTTTCAGCTTCCGAACACGAAGTTCGTGCTGGGCGTATCATACAAGCATTTCACCCGACCCGACCCTTCGAACGACCCTCAGGACTCGATGTACCCGGACACCTTGGTCACCAAGACCCGCGACGACATCATCCAGGGTATCGACCCTGTTGTCAGGTACATCATCCGATCAGTCCAGGAGAACGTCTCCCAGGTCATGATCGATGGACCACCCGTCACCTGACCGGTGGCAACCATCTGGCGGCGGTCAGACCCCTAACACAGAGCAGCGGGACCAACTGGAGTATGAACGTGGAGCATCATGCCTATCGCAGTGAGCCTCCAGCACGTCACAGGGAGCTGAGATTTACTTTCGCCTTCAAACCGAATAGAATGCCAGTTGCCTGGAAAGGGGACGATTCTTGAAGATGTTTCGGCGCAGAGCAGACACTGCTTTTGGCAAGCAGAAATGGGACAGGGATACGCCGGAGTTCGATCGCATCACCAACCTCAGCGATGCAGTGTTCGCCATCGTTATGACTCTGCTGGTGCTCACCATCGGCGTACCCGACGTTCCTCCAGAGCAGCTTGCAGGTGAACTGCTCGAACACTTGCCCCAGGTCATCGTCTTTGTACTGAGCTTTGCATTGGTGGCCAACATGTGGTGGCAGCATCACAAGTTTGTCGGCATGCTGGGGCTGCTTGAGCCGGGGTTGATTGCCATGAACCTCGTGCTCCTTGGCATGATAGCCCTGGTTCCCTTCCTCACCAACCTCGTTGGCAACATCCCCACAGCCCGGGCCTCTGTGCTGCCCTTCATCGGGCTATTTGCTCTTATAACACTGATGTACCTGTTGATGGCAGTGCGAGCACACGTGGCCGACGCATGGCGACGACCGCTCACCACCAGGCTGTTCAGCTGGCATGTAGCCAGACTCGGAGCAGGCATCGTCGTGGTGATGATATCGTTCGTGCTTGCCCTCCGGTGGCCGATCACAGGACTGATACTGCTCGGGGTGACCCTTGTTTTCGGCCCGCTGGCATCGCGCCTCACTTACAGGCAGTAGAGATGTCGGCCCCCTTGGACAACCTGTGTGACACGTCAACAGCGCATCCGGGGTTCAGTACGGTTGTCGCTCCTCTATTGACCGGCAGCGGATGAAAGCTGTATCATCTCGTTGCACCTATCAAGCTTCAACGATCCAGCAGAAAGGAGGTAGGCACGACATGGAAGCACTGGAAATCCTGGCCGCCCTTGCACCCATTATGAGAGCCCTTGGTTTCTTCTTCGCCGGCATAGGCGTTCTGATATGGGCCAGCAGACGCAGGGCCGACTGATAGTATAAACCCTGGCGTCAGGAGCCCGACACGTCTGCTGGGCGTTCTGTGCGCATCTGAACCAACGCACTACGGGTAGACAGTAGTCCTTCGCGAACCGCATCGGAGAGGCACCCATCGTGTGTTATGGGGTTATGCAACCTGCTGGCGTGTTGTGTCGGCCTGGGACCAGGGATCATCTCGGCAGAATTGCGCGTTTAGATGAACCGCGTGAAACGCTCCTGGCGTGCCTTGCATATGGGGCAGACTGCCGGCGGCCTCTCTCTGGCGCAGAGATAGCCACATACACTGCATCGCCACACGGGAAACCGCAAATCCTTCACGCTGACTCCGCGTCTCCCTGTCCGTCTCTCTCGGTGTGGAAACGGCGGCCTGCGCTCCGGTATGCTACCGGCTACCTTCTCGCCTCTTCGTACCTCCTCGGATACATACAGCGCGCAATAGCAGGCACCGTATTCATCCAGATCGGCATCCCGATAGTCACAGGGGCAGATGATGTCGAGATCCTCGCTCTTAACTCCGGAGGCAAGGCGACACGGGCAGGCCGGATAGCCATACTTGTCTTCGTTAGTGATCAGACCCGCTATCAGAAACCTGGTCAGATCGATGTCAGGATTGAGGTGATAGCCACTGGCTTCCGCTTCGCTCAGCAGCCTCTCATGCAGTCTCTCGACATGCACCGGGGTTGCTTTCTCCTCGTTCACTTGCCAACTGCCTTTCTGATGTCTGCTTCGTTATAGCCCACTATGCAGCTTTCGTTGTCAACAACAACGGTGGGAAAGCTGCAGGCCGGATTCCAGGCCTTAATGTTCTGTACCGTGCGCTCCTTATCATCGCCGTCAAGCTGATCGACATACACATAGTCGTACTCCACACCCAGTTCATCCAGAAGCTTCCGGGCTTTGTGGCACCAGCCGCATGTACTGAGAGCGTACAGCATTATCTGCCTTGATTTCGTCCCCGGCACATGAACTACAGCCATTTCGTTCTCCTCCTCTCATGATCGCGATGCGCTGAGCCATTATAGCCTGTGCACGCCAACAGTGGAAGGGCCGGGGCTAGCAGGTCAACCAGTGGAGTAGAGTGATGCGGGACCCAGAGTGGCGGGCCCCACCCGAGATTGACAGGTGCCTGCAGCAGGGGTAGGATGCAGTGACAGCGGTAGTCGGAACCGGTCGAGAGTTCATGCAGGCAGAGATTATCTACAATCCATTGGGGGGCAAGGTTGCCGTCAGACACGTACTGGATAATGTGGTTGACTTTCTCAGTCGCAGTGGCTGGTCTGTAGATTTGAGAGAGACGACCAAGCCGCTGGAGGCAACGAGTTTGGCTCGCAATGCTGTTGCCAATGGTGCCGGAGTGGTCATCGCGGCAGGTGGTGACGGGACCGTTAACGAGGTGGCCAACGGGTTGGTGCACACAGAAGCTGCTCTGGGGGTGCTTCCTGTAGGAACAACCAACACGTGGGCACTTCAGATGGGCATTCCCGCTCTGAACCCCATCCTACCGGGCACTCAGACCGCAAAGCTGGTGGCAGGCCTGGAGGAGCTGCTCGCACGTCCGTTGCCTGCGAACTACTATAGAAAGGTGCTGATGGATGCCGCCCGCGTCCTTGTGGAGGGACAGACGCTCGCCATCGATGTGGGTGAACTCTCCGGACGCTATTTCCTGATATCTGCGGGAATCGGGATGGAGGCAGCGATAGTTGAGAGCATATCACAGAGGGAGAAGAAGGCACTTGGGTCCTGGGCTTACGTGCTCGGCGCTATAGAGTCAGCCTATAAGTACACGGGCACCGAGGTTCGTCTTACAATGGACGACAGGACACTGGATATCAGCACACCACTGGTCGTCGTCACTAACATTCAGCTATACGGAGGCATGGTGGCAATCGGAGCCAGAGCCCGCGTGAACGACGGCAAGCTGGACGTGTGCGTATTCAAGGGTGAAGGCTTCTTCACTTTCGTGAACCATGCCATGAAGGTGCTCTCGCACAGGCATCTGAAGGACCCCAAGGTCGAGTATCATCAGTGTCGACAGGTGCTCGTTGAGTCATCGCGCCAGTTGCCTGTCCATGTCGATGCGGAGCCATATGCAGCTACTCCTGTGGCCATCAATGCCGTGCCTTCATCACTCAGGGTGATCGTCCCGAAGAACGTGCCGGGTAATCTGTTCGGGATTGAGGATTAACGGCATCGTATCGCATGCTGCAGCTATGACCTGTCCGGTAGGCATGCTCAGCTGCTTCTTGCAACTCTGAGAGAAATCTGCGGCGGCACCATTGTATAATGACGCCGTGGCAAATACAGGGAATAAGCTGTTGCTGCTCTTCGATGGCCATGCCCTGGTACACCGTGCCTTTCATGCCCTGCCTCCACTCACCCAGTCCAGGACCGGGGAACTGGTCAACGCTGTGTACGGCTTTGCCAGTACGCTACTGAAGGTGATGTCGGATTTCGGCCCGACCCATTGGGCTGTAGCCTTCGACCGTCCGACACCGACCTTCAGGCACCAGATGTTCGAGGAGTACAAGGCACACCGCCCTCCAACTCCGGAGGAACTCAAAGGCCAGATACGCCGTGTACACAAGTTGGTGGAGGCCTTTCATATACCCGTTTTCGAAATCGACGGATTTGAGGCCGATGATGTTCTGGGCACCCTGAGCACCCAGGCAGAACAGCAGGGCATCGACACCATCATCGTTACCGGCGACAACGATATGCTTCAACTGGTATCAGCCAACGTGAAAGCCCTCGCTCCGAAGAGAACGTTCACGGATACCGCCCTCTACGATGAGGATGCCGTGGAAAAGAAGTACGGAGTCAGGCCAGAGCAGCTTCCCGACCTGAAGGCACTGGTGGGAGACGTGTCAGACAACATACCGGGGGTGCCGGGCGTTGGTGCCAAGACTGCCGCGAGATTGCTCAAGGAGTACCGCGATCTTGAGGGCATCTATGACCACCTTGAGGAGATAGCCCCCTCGAAGTTGCAGGCAAGTCTTCGCGAGCATCGTGACCAGGTCTTTCGAGGCAGAGAGCTCTCCCGGCTCGTTAAACAGGTTCCAGTCAGGCTCGATCTTGAGGCTTGCCAGGTAAGCAACTATGATCGTGAACAGGTTGCAGCGCTCTTCAAGGAGCTTGAGTTCACAGGGCTGCTGCACAGGCTTCCACTGACGAATACTGACAATGCCGGTAACCCGATCCACAGCTATCACACTATCAACTCAGAGACAGAACTGGATAGGCTGATCACGGATCTGAGCCAGCGCAAGGACCTCACAATAGGAGTTGAGTTGTCAAGCAACAAGCCTGTTACGGCGGAACTGGTAGGCGTAGCGGTGTCTCCGTTCGAGGGGGAGGCCTCCTACATACCTCTGGGACACCGTGGTCTGAACCAGCCTGCTCAACTGCCGCTTGACCGGGTCATAGCGGCACTCAGGCCGGTGTTGGAGGAAAACGCCGTTTCTAAGACGGCTTACGATGGAAAGCGTATCATGGCTGCACTTGCCAACCGGGGATTGCATATCGAGAATCTCCACTTCGACGCCATGCTCGCAGCATATCTGCTCGGTGAGAAGAACCTGGGGCTCGGGGCTCTTGCCTTCAACAGACTGGGCATGGAGTTCTCTGCCCATTCCAGATCAGAGGGTCCGGCCAGACGACTTGATGATACCTCGTTGAAGGACATTGGCGAGATGACCAGTCAATCCTGCGCTCGAGTGGACATACTGTGGAAACTGAGAGAAAGCCTGGAAAAGGATCTACATGATCACGGGCAGTGGCGGCTCTTTACTGATGTGGAGATGGCCCTGATCCCGGTACTGGCCGCCATGGAGAGGCAGGGCATACTCCTGGACACCGAACTGCTCAACCGGATGTCGCTGGAGCTAGGACGGGAACTGACGCAGATCGAAGGTGATATCTACAGCAGCGTCGGGCATCGGTTCAACATCAACTCTCCACAGCAACTGGGCAATGTGCTGTTTCGGGAGCTTAAGCTCCCCCAATCACGTAGAACGAAAACCGGATATTCCACCGACGCGTCGGTCATCGAATCGCTGAAGGGCACACACCCCGTTGTCGAGTTGATACTCCGTTACCGGCAGCTCGGAAAACTGAAGTCTACCTATGTCGATGCCCTGCTGGCCCTGGCCGACCCTGAGACCGGGAGAGTACACACCACTTTCAACCAGACGGGCACGGCTACCGGCCGGCTTTCCTCGAGCGACCCCAACCTTCAGAACATACCGGTAAGAGGAGAGGTGGGAGCCAGGATACGCAAGGCGATAATCGCTCCCCCGGATACATACCTTCTGAGCGCCGACTATTCGCAGATCGACCTGAGAGCCCTCGCGCATCTGTCTCGAGACCCCGGTCTTATTGACGCGTTTTCCCGTGACGAGGATATCCATACACTGACCGCATCCCAGGTCTTCGGTGTCTCCCGGGACGAGGTGACTTCGGAGATGAGACGCGATGCCAAGACGATCAACTTTGGAATCGTGTACGGGATGAGCGACTACGGACTGGAACAGGCCACCAGCTTCAGCCGGGAGGAAGCCTCCCAGTTCATCGCCCGCTACTTTGAGAAGTACCCCAAGATTAGGGAGTACTTCGACACGACAAAGGAAAGGGCCCGCAGGCTTGGATATGTCGAGACAGTCCTCGGTAGGAGGCGACTGATTCCTGAGATAACCTCCCAGAATCGAATGGTCAGGGAGGGCGCCGAGCGCATGGCCATAAATGCCCCTGTACAGGGCAGCTCCGCCGATATAATCAAGATCGCCATGATCGATCTGAACCGTGAAATGCAGGAGGCCAACCTGAAGAGCAGGATGGTGCTGCAGATCCACGACGATCTGCTATTCGAAGTGCCGGAAGGCGAAATAGATAAGATGAAGTCACTGGTTGCCACGATCATGCCCACAGCCTTTGAACTGAGTGTTCCGTTGAAAACGGACATGAAGGTGGGCAGGAACTGGGCCGAGATGGAGCCGGT
>PULQ01000083.1 GCA_003552465.1 Dehalococcoidia bacterium | reverse complement strand
CCAGGCGTGATCCATGTAACCGGAGGTGATCAGCGCGATCTGGTCCCCGACATCCCAGCCGTCGAAAATGGGATGGGCCTCGGTGACCTCGTAATACACGTTTCCATCTCCATAGGTACTGGCCGACGCGGCCGGGTCGCCCAGGTGGTTGATCAGGAGCCTGATGCCCCAGTTCCAGGTGTGTGTCCACTGGTTGGTAAAGACGACTCCCACTCCGTGATCGTCTGCCGCCTCCAGGAAGCTCATGAAGGTGGCGGACCCCGGGTCACCGGGCTGGTTTACCACCACGACGGCGTAGTCGCCGATGTCATCTATGACGTCCCAGTTCCTCTGCTCGGCCTCGAAGTCATGGTCGATGAGCAGGTTGGTCAACTGGGACTGGTAATCGCCCAGCACGGCCACCGTCAGGGCCGACTCGAGGGCGAAATCTACGATGACGATGTCATCTTCGGGAACATACACATCGTGAGTTATGGCCTCCCGGGAACCGGGTGCCCATGCCCTGACATCGTAGGTGCCCTCCGGGACTTCAATGGAATAATGACCGAGTTCACCGGTAATGGCTCCATATGGCGTGTCCAGCAACGTGACTATGGCCGCCTCAATGGGCTGGCCGGTTGTTGCGTCGGTGACTGTGCCCTCGATTGACCCGGAGGGCAGTGGCTGAAGATCCACATCTACTCGCTGTCCCCAATCATGTCCGACGAGAAAGACGCCTGAGAAAGTGTCGGCTGTCAGGACAAAGAAATCATGGATGTCATAGCCGTATTCCACCAGGTTACCGAAGTTCAACTCGTAGTATCCATTCATGTCTGTGGTGATGGATAGCGTCTCCCCGGTACCGATGTTTTCGACCAGAACGGTTACTCCCGGTACCGGAGAACCGGCATCCTCCACCGTTCCGTAGACTATGTAGGGTAAAGGCGGATAGAGGGACTCAGCGCCGTCGCCGAGGTCTACGTCAGCTACCCTTGTCTGGTACATCAGCGCGTCGTCGACGTCTTCATTTACGGTCATTATCAGGTTGGTAGGCGGGTAGAACTGGTAACCCCCAGTCTCGAGTTCAAACGTCAGGGCCTGAGCACCGGTTGCCCAGTAGACCCAATCAGAGGCACTCCCGGTCGCGGTGTAACCTATCTCCTCGTAAGCCTGTCCGTAACTGTAGTGCCAGTCCGGATCACCCATTCTGGAGGTAAGGGAGGTCATATGCCCCGCCATCCCCCGGAACCAGTAATCGTGGGGGCTCGGGCTGGCCGGGTAAGACCAGGGGATCAGCAGCGTTCCCGCGAAACTATGAATGTTCTGGTATGAGTCTATGCTGTTATCGATGACGAAGTCACGCAGGGCCGCGACCTCAAATTCAGAGAAAGGGGCCTCGCCACGGTATACGGCCGAGCACGGATCGTTGCTACCCAGATGCCAGTAGTAGTCCCAGTTCCTGTTCATGTCTACTCCCACACATGGTCCGGGCGTACCGGCGTTCCTGTTCTTTCGCCACCAGGCTCCGGGCGGTTGCACACCATCACCGTCATAGATGTACCCGTCGGGGTTGAGCATGGGCATTATGTACACTCGGCGGTTGTTCAGCAACCAGAAGATGGTTTCGTCGGTGTCATACTCGGTGAGCAATCTCCACATGAAGTACGCGGCAACTTGAGTACTCGACCATTCTCTGGCATGCATGGCGCCGTCAATCATGATTCCCGGCTTATAGTCCACCTGGACGTCCTCGTCTGAGGTGATCTCAAGTATCCAGAGGTCTCTGCCCTCCCACGAGTATCCTACGTGGTGCTTGGTCACCAGATCCGGGTACTCTGCGCCAAGGTCGTCATACCAGGCATAAAGCTCAGTAACAGTTGGGTAGTGATTGGGGAAGGGATACCCTCCATACGCCCCATCACCGGACGGGTCCGCTAGCTCAAGCAGACCATCTCGAGTGGCCTTGCTGGCATCATCATAAGCCAGCCAGACTGCATCAGGAACGTCGGAGCGGGATGGGCCGCCTTCTCCGAAACTCCTGCGTTCGACAAGGGAACGGTCGATCGTGATGCCGTCACTTGTCTGACAAGCAGCTTTATAAGGGTCAGGCGGCTCACCATCGTCTGCCAGAGTTGTCATGGGCAGTGCCAGTCCCAGATTCAGCACCACCGCTAAGGCCAGGAAGAAAGCAATTGGTCTTTTCGCTTTCACTATCTGCCTCCTTGTTCTTTACTGTATTTCTTGCCTTTTCGCCCCCTCGACCGGGGGCATTACGGCCGGTCTAGCGCTTGGCCTGTACAGCCATAGGCATCACCTCCTTCATGCGCCCTCCGGGCGAAAATCCAAGTGACAAAATCCAAGTGACAAAATCCAAGTGCCAAACAAAATCCCAGATGTCAGGCGAAGCCCCAATGCCAAAATCCAAGTGCCAAATAGAACCCCGATGACGAGTCAAGCCCGAGTGACGGCGACCGGCTCCTCCCTGCTCACAGGTGGGCACAGTCGTTCCGGCACTCTCCAGAAAAACCATCATGCTTAACAGTTATGGGGTGACACAGTCATACGCCACCGGCACCCCCGCTATTCTCTCTTGACAACGAGGCCAGGTCGTGATATGCTAATCCCGGTGGCGGCTACCGCGCCATCACCAAACAACAAAGAAGAGACCTGTGGCAGCAGGTCTCTTCCTGATTCAGGTCATATTCCCCGGCCTGTCCCCAATGGCTGTACCGGCTCTCTTGCTGACGCACCGTCGACAATGAGATCCGGCCCCATCGAGGAAGCCCGGCGCGGCCCGGGTTCTGCGGGTGTGCCCTACCCTCCAACAGCCTCACCGACGCACTCATCGCTGTCGTACTCATCACCACAAACAAAGGCCCCCGACTCAACGAGCACCTATGAGGGTACAATTGTATACCTTACGCCATCGATCAGCAACTTTGCGAGTTGCGTCATAGTCACTGTTACCGAGTCAATGCCAGGACAAACGAACCCGGGCTTCTCGGGGCATCCAGCCTGCAGAACCTCCTCTCTGCCAGCAAAAGCATCCTCCAGATAAAGGCTGTGGCATTGCCCACCTTCCTGTCACGCACATCCCATCCACCCACAGCTACACAACTTCTGTTCTTGCAGACCCGCTATGATAGGAGGAACGCCAAGTCCCACCAGTACTACTAACATGGCTGTAATGGAGGTTTCAGAATAGGCTAGGACACTTGTGATGTCAAGGCATTGCCGAAAGAGAAGTTCGAAAGGCTGGTCATCGAGCAGGTTAGGGAGAGGCTGCTTAACCAGGAGCTCGATTCCGGCAATGACATTCTGAAGGAGAGGCTGGATTCCACCGATGCTGAACTGAATGACGTACAGGCAAGGCTATCGAAGCTTTACGATGCTCTTGAGACCAGCAAGCTGAGCCTTGATGACCTGGCCTCCAGGGTTAAGGATCCGAAATCCCACCAGGAGGAGCTAACCAGGGCGAGACTTCAGCTGCAGCTAGAACAAAGCACAGGCAAGGCCAGGCACCTGAATACCCGAATGGTAAAGGCTTATGCCGAAGACCTGAGGCGCCTCGTCCATGAGGCCCGTGTCGCCGAAAGCAAGGCCTTCCTGCGCTCATTCATCAGCAGAATCGAGATTAACGAGGGAAGCGCCACGGCACACTACATCGTGCCTGTGCCGCCGCAGCGAGGGGAGGGAGAGTCAGTGGGAGTTCTGCCTATGGTTAACCTTGGTGGAGATAGGGGGATTCGAACCCCCGACCTCTGCTATGCGAAAGCAGCGCTCTCCCAGCTGAGCTATATCCCCTCGTCCAATTCTAGCAGCGCTACGACAGACCGTCAATCTGTCATGGAGTTGTCGACCGAGTGCTTTGTCCTGTTCTCAATGTTATAATGCCCCGTAACTCTGACCGAGAGGAGGATCATATCGATGGATTGGGGCATGGAGAACCGTCTGGCCCAGCTCATAGGAGCAGATGGGCGCTGCCTGTGGCTGCCGGTAGACCACGGCTACTTTCAGGGCCCGGTAACCAACCTGGAGAATGTGGGAACGACCATCGACCCGCTTCTGCCTTATGCCGATGCCATCTTCGTGACCCGGGGCATACTCAGAACATCGGTTCGGCCCCGTAATTCGAAGCCCATCATCCTGCGGGTGTCGGGTGCCACAAGCGTGGTGGGGAAGGACCTTGCCAACGAAGCGATAACCACCTGCATGGAGGAGGCGGTGAGGCTTAACGCGTCCGCGGTGGGCATCTCCGTCTTCGTGGGCAGCGACTATGAGCACGACTCTCTGCTCAACCTGGCCCGGCTTGTCGACGAGGGGGAGAGATACGGTATGCCGGTCATGGCGGTGACGGCCGTGGGCAGGGAACTGAAGAAGCGGGACGCCCGATACCTTGCGCTGGCCAGTCGCATCTCCGCCGAGCTGGGCGCCCGGGTAGTCAAGACCTATTATTGCGACGAGTTCGAAAAGGTCACCAGGGGCTGTCCTGTCCCGATCGTTATCGCCGGCGGGCCCAAGGTCGCGACAGAACTTGAGGTTCTGCAGTTTGTTCACGACGGCATCCGGCGCGGCGCGATAGGCGTTAACCTGGGAAGGAACATCTGGCAGAACAAGCACCCCGTGCCGATGATACGGGCGATACGGTCGATCATTCACGACGCCGCTTCTCCCGAAGAGGCCCAGGCCATCTACGACAGCGCGATATCCGGAGCGTGAGCCCTGTTCCTGAATCGGTACATCCGGCGCAGGTCCCGTTATGCGAAGTAAAGGCAGTACGGCTCACGACGGAGGCGTATTGCTCCGGCCCGACTCAGCGGTGCGCTATCACCTTTTCCCGTGAGGTCACCTGATATGCGTGTAGCGGTCTACTACAGCAATAACGACATCAGGCTCGAGGAGAGGCCGACGGCGGAGATCGGGCCCGGTGAGGTGCTGCTCCGGGTGGAAGCGAGCGGCATCTGCGGCAGCGATCTACTGGAATGGTACAGGCTGCATAAGGCACCCCTCGTCCTGGGACATGAAGTGGCAGGCGTGATCGCTGAGGTCGGCCCGGGAGTTGAAGGTCTTCGTACGGGCGATCGCGTATGCGTCGCACACCACGTCCCCTGCAACACGTGCCACTACTGCGGCAGGGGACACCACACCGTGTGCGACACCCTTCGCCGCACCAACTTCGACCCGGGAGGCTTTGCCGAGTACGTGCGCCTGCCGCGCATAAATGTCGAACAGGGCGTATTCGCCCTGCCCGACGGCGTATCGTATGAGGAGGGAACACTCGTTGAGCCGCTCGCCTGCGTGTTGCGCGGACAGCGATTGGCCTGCATCGCGCCCGGGGCCACCGTGCTGGTCATCGGCAGCGGCACGGCCGGCCTGCTGCATATACAGTCTGCCCGGGAGTCGGGTGCCCACTACATCGTGGCGACCGACATCGCGGAATATCGTCTGGACGCGGCACGAAGGGTCGGCGCCGATGTCGCTGTTCATGCCCGGGACTACACACCGGCGCTGCTTCGTGAAGCAACCGGCGGTCGCCTGGCCGACCTTGTTGTACTGTGCAGCGGAGCTGCATCGGCCATAGCCCAGGGGCTGGATTCGGTGGAGCGCGGCGGCACCGTGTTGTTCTTCGCCCCCACCGGGCCGGGAGTCAGCGTCCCCCTGGTGGTCAACGACCTGTTCTGGCGAAACGAGATCACACTTACCAGTTCCTACGGCGGTGCCCCGGGGGACTATGCTGAGGCGCTGGATATGATAGCCGGCGGCAGGATCGCCGCCGGGGATATGATCACCCACCGGCTGGGACTGGCCGGGACAGGAGCGGGGTTCGAGCTGGTCGCCGGGGCACAGGATTGTCTCAAGGTTATCATCGAGCCCCACAGGTAGCCCGACCCCGCCTGCTGACCCCGTCCCTGAGTCTCACTCGGGCCCCTCAGCCCGAGCCGTGCGCAGGGAGATCCCGGCGCTGGTCGTCAGCCGGCCCGTCTTTCAGCCAGCCCGATATCCTCTCCTCCACCTCTGTGCGGTCATCTCGAGACACGATAAGGGTCTCGACCCGTGGATGGCGCTTCACCCTGTCGGAGAATGGATGAGGGCCGAGCATGATGCTGCCGAGAACCCTCTTGCCGCTGTTGAGCGCCTGGATAACGGCATCGCAGAACTCGGCCGAGAAGAGGTCCATCTTGCCGATCTCATCGATCACGATCAGGTCTGCATCGCTTATCGCCGACCGGATGGCCGGGACCGCGGTTGAGTTCAGTGCCTCCGTATCCACGCCGTACTTGCTCACGCGGAAGGGACTGGAGATCCCGACATGGGCAAGCACCGCCTGCCGGCCGTCCAGGGGTACGATGCGGAAACCCTCCCTTGTTCCGACGGAGCGGATCTCCTCGGTGTAGAAGCCGCCGGCCTTGAGTCCCGCGCCGGCCACCGCCTGCATTATCAGGCTCGTCTTGCCGGCGCCCGGCTTGCCGGTCAGCAGGAGGACCTCTGCCATCGATGATCTACCCATAGGGACACGTCCATTTTAGCAGAGGTTCGCTATCCCGACATCAGCCACTGCTGGACGGGCCGGTGATCGTTCACCCGCTGCCGGCTACAGGATGCGATGCGAAAAATGGACGTGTCCCTGTTTCCAGATTGAAAGCATGTTGGGGTGTGGAGTATAATGACCGTGTTAGTGGTGAGCGTAGCCGAGTGGTTAAGGCGCCAGGTTGTGGCCCTGGAGATCGTGGGTTCAAATCCCACCGTTCACCCCACTCATTTCTTGCGCCTATAGCTCAGCGGACAAGAGCACCGGTCTTCGGAACCGGGGGTCGTGGGTTCGAATCCCTCTAGGCGCGGGTGAACCCAGACCCGGAATCACCATCTCCCAGACAACACCGCCCTGCATGTCCGGGTATCGAGGGAAAAGCAGCCTCT
>PULQ01000036.1 GCA_003552465.1 Dehalococcoidia bacterium | reverse complement strand
TTCCCCCGCCCTCCTTATGCTCTCGGACCTCCTCTCCTTGAAGACCAGTACTCCGCGCTTCATGTGGCCCAGGTCTCCGGTGTGAAACCACAGGTTACGCCACGACTCAAGGGTCTTCCCCTCCTGTCTGTAGTAGCCCTTGAAGATGATGTCCGGCTTCTTCGGCCTGCATACGATCTCACCTACTTCGCCATCGGGGAGCTCCCGATCGGCATCGTCGAAGATCTTGACCTCGAAATCGTCTCCCGGAGGTCCGCATAGATCATCCGGGTTGCCCTTATCCAGTTCCATTATGCAGGGGAACCCGACCTCTGTCATGCCGAAGGTGTTGTAGCACCTGCCTATCCCGAACCTATCCCGCACCTCGTCAAGACAACGGGGCAGCACCGCATTGGCCTTCTCGACCGGGTTCTCCCGGTCATCGGGCCGCTCCGGCATACCCAGTAGCATGTCGTATATGGCGAAGTGTCCGGCAAACACGTTGAAGCCTGTCTCCCTTGCCTCCTCCCAGAAGCGACTGGAACTGAATCTCCTGCCCAGCACGAAACTGGCCTCCGATGCGATGGACGTCATGAAGCCGGTCACCCTGACCACGTGGTAGAGGGGCAGGGGACAGAAGAACCGGTTATTCTGTGATGTCTGCATCATCTCAGCCCACTTCTTTGCGTGGTGAATGTAGTACGTGTGCGGCAGCATGGCCGCCTTGGGCAACCCGGTGGTCCCGCTCGTGAAGATAAAGGTCGCGACATCGCTTCCTTCCATATCGACGGAGGGAGGATCATCGGCGCCCGCTTCTTTCACCAGGGCAGCGTAGCTGAAGACGCCTTCGGAGGACACCCTGACATCAGGCTCGGCATACACCACCATCCTGCCCACCGATTGTAGCTGATCGCGAACATCATCATAGATGTGTCGGTCGATCACCATAGCATCCAGGCTACAATGCTCGATTATGTCCCCCAGGAGCTTCCCCTTGAACTGCGGGTTGATGGGCACGTCGATCGCCCCCAGTTTCATGGCGCCCAACCAGGTATGCAGATGCTCCGGGATATTCGGGAGCATGATGCCGACTTTGTCGCCCTTCCCGATACCGAGCCCGGCCAGCGCGTTAGCCACTCTGTTCACGTCGCGATCGAACTCTCCGTAGGTATACTCCTTGCCTTCGAAGACAAGAAAGACGCGGTCACGATTCTTCTTCACCTTGTCTTCAATCCAGGATCTCAGGTTCATGTATTACCTCCTTGTATAGATATCCGCCTGAAAGGATGGCCGGAAAGGGTGACAAGCACTCCACAGCATCATCAGATCGTCGCTCATCCCGCGAAAGTCCGCCTGTCCGTGATAGGACACTGAAGTTGATGATAAGGTGTCCTCGATGGGTTGTCAACAGATCGTCCCTCCACGGTTGCCTACCCGGGATTATCCAGGTCGATCCGCAGGGCCATGCCCTCGTCATAGACCGCCGCTCGTCTAAAACCCATACTGAAGTACAACCTCTGGGCGGCAACGTTGTATCTGCTCACACCTATTTCGATTCTCCTGGCCCCTTTCTGCTTCAGGATCTCCAGGCCCCTGCCCAGCATGATCTTGCCGAACCCGCGTTTCTGGTATTTCCTGTCCACCAGGAGTATGTCGACATTGTAATACGCTCTCCGCCTGTCGATGGCCAGCACCAACAGGCCGACAGCACGCTTGCCCTCCATGAGCACATAGGGCCGACGTACCCTTCGCTTGGCCAGCGCGTAACACAGTGAGGTCTTGGCATCGAGAACGAATGACCGTTGGCTCTCATCAACCTCCAGGCTCATTGCATCCCAGTAGTTTTGCTCGGAGTATGCTCTCAGGCTGGTGAACCGTGGATATGTCGTCTCCTCTTCGATCACCCGGCGCATGTCCTTTCGAAACCAGTACCACTCGCCGTCCGTCCTCCTCATCGTCTGGCTCTCGTTGCCCATATGTATGTAGCCCAGCCCGGCATCCTGGTCGAAGTACAGGTTGAACTCGTATCCGAGCAAGCCACCTTCGCCGCAGGCAATACCGTTCACATTCTCGGCGAGAATCGCCTGACCTTCCCTATCATACGCCAGAGCCGTCTTCCAGGCCCTTCTGGACAGCAGTCGTCGATCAACCATGCCCCTCATCAACCTCACCAGGTCGTCAACTGTGGTTCTGATGGAATGGTCTATCCTCTGCACAACGGGAAGACGGACCAATACCGTCTCCTTGATGCACCCGTAGGAGACCGTATCGGCATCACATCCCTGCACGGTATCGACCATCCCCAGCGGCTCGAATATGTTCTTGCGCTGATAGTCGACCAGCTTCATCCCGCTCACACGCTCGACTATTTCCTGCAGCAACACGTCGTTGGAGGCACTCCAGTCGTCGGTACGACTGCCCGGCTCGAACTCCAGAGGTGCATCGCCTATGGTGGCCAGCACATCATCGAAGGTAATCGGCGCTTCGTAAGCATAGGTCTCAATTCGGAATCGGTCTTCGTCGGTGAGAGCCTGATGCTGCTCCGACCGGGATAGCTCGATCATCTTCCCGCCATGGAAGTAGTCACGAATGCCGCTTGTCTGATACAGTAGATGCTTGATCGTTATCTTCGATGCGTGCCGGTACTCCGGGATGTACCGGTCCAGGGTGTCCCGGAGCGCGACTTTTCCTCGGTCGATCAACTGCATGATGCACAGCCCTAGCAACAGCGTAGACCTGGCAGACATCAGGTAGGTAGAATCGGGTGACGTTCGAATGCCCTTCTCGCGATCGGCATAGCCGTACACCTTCTTGTGCACGATCCGGTCATCGGCGAGGATGACGACAGCACCGGAGATGTCCCATTTCTCCGCTACCACATCGATGCGTTGCGACAGCCTTTCGAAGTCGACCTCCTTGTGGTTCATCCCTCCACCCCGTGGTAGCCGGCCCTGCAAAAGAGTGAAAGCAGGTTCCGCTTCGAAGGACAGCAGAAACGATCTCCAGTCATCTTCATGGGCTAACGACCGACCTCGATAGGTCGCTCCGGGGACGAACAACCAGCCTGATGAAGATAGCTGAGAGGATGCAGAAAACGCCCAGGTAGGTGAACACCGGCAGGAAGCTCCCATCCGTCAGGTCCAGGATGTAGCCGCCTAGAGAAGGGCCGAGCAGCCCGGATAGATAGCCGAAAGCGGTGAACACCAGGCCGAAGATCGCCCCGAAGTGCTTGATTCCGAAAGAGTCCGAGACCAGCGGAGCAGATACGGCGAACAGGGTTCCATAGGAGAACCCGATGACGGCACCCAGAAACGCGGCCACTCCGATGGTGCCCACGTGGGGAAGCACGAAATACGCGCAGGCCGCGGCAAGGAAGGTCGATACCAGCGTGCGGTGCCTCCCTACTATGTCGGATATGAAGCCGCTGAGGATCCGGCTCAATCCGTTTGTCAGGTTGAAGGCAGTGAGTAGCAGGGCAGCAGACTCGCCGAACCCCCTGGCCCGGCCAAAGGATATCGACAGAGTCACCATCGCTATACCGGCCGCACCCTGGAGGGCCCAGGTCAGCCACAGATACCAGAAGCTGCGGGTCCTGATGCTCTCCCTGGCCGTCATGGAATAATCCGCAGTCATTACCTCTATCGATCTGCTGGATGTACCGGCCTCGCCTCTGGCCGTAGTCTGGCCGGCTTCAGAGCCGCCCGCGCCCACCGCTGAACCTGATGACGATAGCGCGTCGGAGTAACCTGCCCTCTCCGGAGACTCAACGAACAGGGCGCCCAGAATCCCAGTGCCGACTATCAGAAAGGCCAGCAACCTGTTCATAGGCTCGTAACCCATCGTCAAGAGGAGGCTGCTGAACACCGGCGCCATGATCGCCCCCCCGATGCCGAAGAACAGGTTCACCGTCCCCGATGCCAGTCCCTTTCTGTGAGAGAACCATCGCTGGACAACGGTCACTCCAGGCAGATAGATGAAGCACGAACTCGCGCCGGTCAGGAAGGCCCAGACATATATGAAGTGGATGCCGGGAGCATAAGAGGCAGCGAGCAAGGCCAGACCGCAGACTACGGCGCTGATGGCAACCATCGGCCTGGCGCCTGTCCTCTCCTGCCACCGACCCACCACGAACATGAAGGTCCCCACGCCGGCAAGCATGAAGAACAGCACACTGCCTGTATCCCCTTGACCAACACCGAACGTATCCTGCCAGTACGCCGCCATCACTCCGGGATAGCCAAAGATCATCGCGCCCGGCCAGAATATGGCTACACAGCTGCCGACCGCTGCGAGGACACCCCTTCTCGTTCGGGTCATGTTGTGCCGTTTGCTCCTTTCAGGAGTAACGACACACTATCGCATTGAGTATTCAACTCCATCTGGAAACACAGGGCACCGACATACCATGGGCATGCTCCATGACCAGAACACCGGGCATAGACCGGGCCAAGGCACGGATCAATGCTGGACGGCAGTCCGGCTATGCCGATCGTTGCCGCTCCAAACCGGAATCAGAAGACTCCGGCGTCGCCCTCCGTGGTGCCCTGCTTGCCTATCACGCTGGCCCTGGCAATCCTCATGGTTGCTCCCGACTCGACCTTGAGAAGCACGGTCTCCTCATCAACGCCCTCGATCTGTCCGTAGATGCCTCCGGCCGTGACCACACGGTCGCCTGACCTCAGTTCCCTGGTCATCTCCTCCTGCTCTCTCTGTTGTCTCTGTCTCGGCCTGATCATGAGGAAGTACATGATGGCGAAGAACGCCACCAGCAGGAGAATCATCGGTCCTGCGCTTAAAAGCCACTCCATATGCCCTCCTTCTTTGAGCTATTTGTCGCTAACCTCGCCCCCCAGCGACCATGGACTGGTCCTGCCGATCCTGATCTCGGCCAACCGGCCCGCCCAGTCACCGCGGGCTGCAAAGAACACTAGTTTATCACTTCTGGTGCGTCCAAACCACTTCCCCTTCTTCTGACCCTCGACCAGGATTTCGACCGGCCTGCCCTGAAGTCGGGCGTTTATGTCGCTGGCTATGCCCGCCTGCAGCGCTTCGATTCTGGCAAGCCTCTCCTTCTTGATTGCCTGCGGAACGTCGTCCCGGTATTCGCGGGCGGCCTCGGTGTCAGGGCGAGGAGAATAGGCTGCGACATGAACCACGTCAAACCTCAGGCTCTCAATGAGCGAATAGGTGTGGCCGAACTGCTCGTCCGTCTCGCCGGGGAAACCAACGATGATGTCCGTGCTGAGCGACACCTCCGGGATCCTGCGACGGATGGTATTCACCAGTTCAATGTACCGCTCCACGGTGTAACCGCGCCCCATCGCCTTCAGTATGTCATCGTCGCCCGACTGTACCGGCAGTTCAATGTGCTCGCATACCCGGTCGCTGCAGGCTACCGTGTCGATCAGTTTCAGGCTGATGGCCTTCGGGTGATTGGTCAGGAAGCGGATTCTGGCCAGCTCGTCGATGCGGTTCAACTCGGTCAGCAGGTCGGCAAGATCGGGATGCCCGGGTAGATCATGTCCATAGGAATCAACGTTCTGTCCCAGCAGGGTCACCTCTCTGATGCCTTGCCTGGCCATTCCCTGTACCTCGCACACTACGTCCTCCACTGGGCGACTCACCTCCCTTCCCCTCCTGTAAGGGACAACGCAGTACGAGCAGAAGTTATCACAGCCCTGGATTATCGGGACGAAGGCGCACGGAGAGGCAGCCCGCTGTAGACTCGCCCTCTCCAGAGACATGCCCTGCCTCTTACACCAGGCGACAAACCCTTCATAGTCGCCCGGTCTGAACGAGAAATCAACCTCGGGAAACCGTCCGGCCAGATCATCGTCGGAACCGACAAAACATCCGGTCACCAGTACCCGGAGGTCCGAACGCTTGCTCTTCAACCCTCTCAGCAGACCGAGGGTGCCCAGCACCTTGTTCTCAGCGCTCTGCCTGACCACGCAGGTGTTGAGAACAACCAGGTCGGCGTCGGACAGGTGAGTAGCCGGCTGACCACCGGCAGACTGTAGATAGCCGGCAATCCGCCGTGATTCCGCCCTGTTCATCTGGCAGCCGATCGTCCATATATGATATCGCAGCATCGTGTCATCACCTTCGCAAATCCGGGTCAAAGCCCACGGACACAACCCACCCAGCTTGCTCTATTATAGTGGAAAACAGGCGATCAGAGAAAACAGACCGGATACACAGACGAGAGCGCAGAGCCAGACGTTATCACTGTCCAGAAGGGTCCGCTGACCCGGCGCGGCGCCTCAATGCATAGCTACCCGATAATCAGGTCATCCAGCCGTCTCTTCGGCACGTGATGCACGCCTTCGGCGTCCCGCCAGTACCTGATGCTCCCGTCGCGCCCCAGTTCCTCGATAACTACGGTCTCCTTCGGTCTGCCCAGAGCGAGCACCAGCAGCCCCTCATATCGCGACGGTATCTCCAACGCCTTGCCGAGCCCTTCCTTGTTTGCACTTCCGATCATGCAGCCCCCCAGGCCCCTCTCAGTTGCCCCGAGCATGATGCTCTGCGCCGCTATTCCGTGGTCGCAGCCGAAAGACCGGCTTATCTCAGTGTCCCCGAGGATGATTATGTAGGCAGAAGGCCTCTCTCCTTCACGCGGGCCCGGCCAGTCCTTGAGATACCCGGCCCACCCGAGATGAGGGAAGATCAGCGAGTTCTTCGCAGGATCACAGGAGAGGATGTACCTCAGCGGCTGCAGGTTCATCCCCGACGGCGAGAGCCTCGCCAGATCAACGAGTTCCTTTAGCGTCGCGATACTTATGTCAACTTCTTGCTCAAACCGCCTGTAGCTTCTGTTCCTCAATACAAGATCTTAGTATATGGAGTAACAAGAAGAGACAGCTCCGGCTACAATAAGAGTTGATGGTGTCGCTTAGCACCAAATCTAAAGCAGGAGGAGCTATCTCAGATGAAGAATACTGCAGCCATGAAAC
>PULQ01000012.1 GCA_003552465.1 Dehalococcoidia bacterium | reverse complement strand
TTGGCCGGGGTGAGCAGGTACTGGGCGTCGGTGAACGTGAGTTTGCCGCGCCGGCGGATCAGGTCGTCGTAGAACTGCTCGTACTGGTGCAGCACCTGGTAGATCCCCCGGGTTCTGTTTAGCGTTGCGCGGAGTTCTGTGCCCACTGCATGTCTCAGTAAGGTTGAAAGCAGCCTGCACTGCTCGGCGCTCAGATCATGCTGCTTTTTGCTGTAGGATATCGTCATCGAACCACCGTCCAGCTGTTGCAGGCTTTTTGCCAGCAACTGGAAGACTGCTTTGCCACACAACCCCTCGTCCCAGCGCGAGGATTCACCGTAGCTGCCGCAGAACTCGATGATATCCATGAGGTTCTTGATCAGCCCCTCGGAGAATCCACTCCCCACGAGCGATGCCCTGAGCTGCGTGGCAGCCTGTGCAGCTTCTCCTGCAGTCTCAAGCCAGACTGAACCCCGGGGCCAGATGATCTCCTTCTGTCCCCACATGTGCGGCTCGGGCATCAGCCGATACAGGTCGCCGCAGCCGGTAATGAAGGAGTCAAGACTCTGCTCAAGGCCCTTCTGCTCCTGTCCGAAGGTCGCCTGCCTGAACGCCTCCAGGAATGATTGCTGCGCCTGGCTGCTGACGGAGCGATGGTTGAATATGAGGTCGAGCACCGCCCGGCTTGCAGCTCTGGCATCCGCGCTGTCATTGTCCATAATCTCGAAAGCCGAAGGGATCCCGAGTTCCATGGGGAAGGACCTGAGTATGCCTACGGTGAAGCTGTCCAGCGTGCTGATATGGAGACTGTGGATGCTGACCAGCAGGTCTCGTAGCAATCGCATGAAGTCCTGCTGCTGGAGTCCGGGTCTTCCGATAAGCTCTGCGGTCTTCGCAGCATCGTCGGTCGAACTCGAGGCGTCGCACAGGTACTTCACGACGGAGTCGAATATCTCTCCTGCTGCTTTTCGCGAGAACGTGAGCGCGATGATGCGATCAGGGCTGACACCGTTGGCCATGAGCCCGATATAGCGGTGAGCAAGCTGGAAGGTCTTGCCCGAGCCGGCAGAGGCGGAGATGGCGACATGGCCGATGCTTTTCGTCACCGGGTCTCCCCCTTCATGAACGCCTCGAAGTTCGGTACATCGATGCAGTCTGGGACAGGGCCCGGAAACAGTGCTCCGAAGTCGTCGTACTGAACCCGCTCCATCGGCGGCCAGAACCTGCGGCTGCTGATGTCTTCAATGATGTGCTCTGCACACGCTCTGGCGGACTCCATGAGATGGTCATCGAGGTCGTTCCAGATGGCTACTCCTGTGCCGTCCGTGGCCCCGGGAAGGTTGAAGTAGCCGAGTTCGACATTGTTGCCTTCGTACCGGTCGCCCGGGAGCAGGATCCTGTACAGCGGCAACTGGAGGTCGGTCCAGCGTTTCTGTTTGCCGTTCACCTCGACCAGCATGTAGTCGGCCACCTCATCACTGGACGAACCGAGGTGGGTTTCCTCAGGCTTCTGCGGCTTCTCCGAGGTCTTATAGTCGAGAACACGTATCTGCCCGGTCTTCACGTGCCTGTCGATGCGGTCTATTCTGCCACTGATGCGCATGCCGGCAAGCTCGACCTCGACTCTGACCTCCGAGTTGACGATATGCCAGCCATCCCTGACGAGGCCCGCCTGCACCCGGGCTGCCGCACGGAGCCGTTGCATGGCCGCATCCACCTGGATCCTCAAATGCAGCGGCAGCGGTTGACCGAAGCGTGTGGCTGCCCATTCCTCCGCTTGAGAGCAGAGGAAATCGCCCAGCTTCAGGCTGTCATCACAACTTCGGATCTGATCGTCCTGCGCCATGGTTGCCAGGACGTCGTGGATAAGTGATCCGAAGTCCATGGCGTCCATCTCCGTCTTTTCGTCGCCCAGTTCCTCCATGCCCAGTACGTTCTCGAGGTAGAAGCGGAAGGGGCATGTAAGATAGCCCTTGAGTTTGGTGACCGATAGCCTGACGGGTGCGATCTTCTCCGGGCGGACATCGGCAGGCGGACCTGCCTTCAGGAGAAAGCTGATCGTCGGCGGATAGCTCTCCTGTTGGTCCCCGGGGTCGCCGAACAACTGTCGGGCACGCTGGATAAGCTCATCATCGCTGCAGCGGAAGAGGAGGCGGGACGGCTTCAGCGGGTCCCGCGAGGCCCCGGTCTTGCTGACCATGAAACAGACACGCCCTTCTTTGCGGCGCGACTCGATAAGTGCCTGCATCAGGTAGGCGTCCCTTGCCAGACGGTCGGCGTCACAGCGCAGGTTGAGTTCCCTGCGAAGTGTGTCGGGGAGGAAGACATCGCTTAACTGCCCGTCCGGTACGAATCCTTCATTCATACCTGTGACCAGCAGCAGCCGGGCGCCATTCCACGGCAGCTCGAGCCAGCCCTCAAGATCGATAACGGCGCCTTTGCGCTCCACGTAGTAGCGCTGCGCTGATAGCCGCTGCAGCAGAATCCCCAGCGCATCCTCCTTGTCGATGTTCAGCTTGCCGATCACCTCACTTGCCAGTTCCCGGAGTGCTGTATCGATCAACTCCGACGCTGCCATGAACTCCTCATCCTCAGGATTGTCCGGATGGAGAGTTCTGACCTCGTAGATGGTCTGCAGGAGCGACCGCACCGAGCTGTCGATGTCCTCCTCACGAAATCGGTGCAGTTGCTGCTTAACGAAGGTTACCGCCTTAGGAAGACTGCGGAGGCGCTGGCGTTCCTCCTGTTCTCCCGGGCCGGGGCGCAGCGCGTGGTATACAATGTCTTCCATTGCCAGCGGCAGGTGCTCGTTCTGAAACTCGTCCAGTTCCTGCAGCAGCCAGCGCGGAGAGAGATCGTGTCTTGCCTGTAAGATCGTCAGTACATCGGCGTGTCGCAGGAGTCCACTGAAGCTCGCGTACGTCCTGTCGGTGATCAGGCCATGGAAAGCTTCAAGGAGACGGTACAGCGGGTGATCTGCCAGGCTCTGGCCAGCGGGATCAAATGCGACCAGATTCCTGTCAGCAAGGTCGGCCATCAGGATTGGAGTCACATCGCTGTTGGGCACGCCGATAGCGACGTCGGCAGGGCCAAAGCGGTTACTCTCCTCCGCCATTATCTGTATGACCTTGCGGCTCTGTCCCGCTGGAGAGCCGGTAAGTACCAGGTTGTTCTGCGCGTCGGGGATGGCTATCGTGCTCTCGTTCCACTTATCCGAGACCGGACGCCCCCATTCATCGAAGCAATCCGCGATTGACTCCGGGGCGTGCACCAGGATATCGATGGGCACCTTCGATGCCAGCCGTTCGAAAGCCCGTATCGTCAGGGGAGTCGGATCCGGGACTGCGGCGACAACGATGCGCTCGACGCCATCGGGCAGTTCTGGCTTATCGGCTCTCTGGATCATCACTTCGCACGGGTCATGGAGTCCGAGTTCCTCCAGTCGGTTGAGGTATGCAGCCTCCAGCCTCGCCATGTCTTCCCATCGTTCCAGCTCTTCCAGTACGCTGCTGAATCTGTCGATCACGTCTGCTATCCGTAGTCCTCCATCGGCGAGGGGGTCGCGGAGGCGTTGTAGCAGGCCGCCGGTGTGCAATGCCCAGACGAACGATCTGTCGAGCGCTTGTGCCGGGAAGAACTCGCTGTAGTCGCTGAGATCGGCCTTTATCAGTACATCAGTCCAGACTGCTGTTGTCTCCGTTTGGTTGGCTATCCTGGTGTGCTCGCGCTCAGAATTGAGGAAGAATGCCGGGGTTACTACTTGGGGCGACAGCAGCGCAGAGTTCTGCTCGGCGCAGTGCATCGCCAGGGTTTCTCTCAACCTTCGCCCTGCCTGCCTCGTAGGCACGATAACAAGCTGGCTCTCCAAATCGACGGGTCCTGGCAGTTGTGATGGCAGGAGGAACTGCTGCACCTTGGTCGTCACCGGCGCATCCCAGCCCAGGAAGTGTCGTTCTACTGCCATCAGTACGGCTCCTCACTCGTAGATAGCATCGGTTGCATGTGATTGTGGGGCCCATTATAACCTAATCCACGGAATAGCCTGGGGAATGCATAGTCTCCAATGCCCGATTGCTTGGAAGGCTGCCTGGCAGGCTCGTCACGCTGGTGGATGCTACTGGTTCTCCACGGTTGGTCATACCATCTTCTATGCTCTTCTTCTTATTAGAAGGTGAAAGAGCAGAAGGAGTGTTAGAGGAAGGTGGACCTTCTGCTTGGAGCTAGAGCTGAGGAGGTGCCTAAGTCGTTCTTCCGGGCCTTGAAGCACCCGACCCACAATGAGCAAGGGCCAGTGTGGCGACGACTTGGGGCCTGCCAGACATGATCCTTCATCAGCCTCATTGATGAAGACATCCCTATGGACACTTCATGCAGCGGAGACAACGAGTTGACAAGGACGTCCCAATGCCTGCCGCCTCCTGGAGCGCGACCCAGCAATCCACACTATGTCCATCATGAGTATCGGGCTGCCGCCTGAATCCTTTCTTGGACTACCAGGGCAATAGAGCAGATGCTGACACCACCAGGGGGCCAATCGCGAGACACTTGGCGATCTCGCGCTGAGTATGTCATCCCCGGCAGTCCCGGCATAGAGCCGATGGTACAACAAGGGTCTTGATCGGAAGACCAGACAAATCGTCTGCAAACCCTCAGCCTGGTTATCCCCCTTGATACATCCAAAGGAGTGATAGTGGCTAGGTTTCCACTCCGGGCCTTTCCACAGCCTGCTCTGCAGACTAGCCGGCACCATTTGGGAGCCTGACAAGCGTGGACTTGCTGGATTCACGCCAAGGTTGAGTTGTCAGTTACGTTCTTATCTCTTAAGTCCCTTGCAAAGCCGTACGAGGCGTGGATAGGCCGAGAAGTGATAATGGATTGTCGCGTGACAGCCGGGACACTCGATGTTGGCGCTCCCCATTACCGAGACCCCCTTAACCATGGCTCTGGTTACAGCGAACCGGCGTTTACAGACTCGGCAGACTATATGGCACTTGGCTGCCTCGTCTTTCTTTCCCTCGCGATATCCTTTGCGGTGACCGTCTCTGAAGCCGTCCTCGTAAGTCTTCTCTCGTTCTCTGACACCAAGGGCTTCCTTGATAAAGTCTGCAAACGACATACCCTTCGCAGTAGTGTAGCTCTCCAGCCTATCCTTGAGCTCCCTAGTTACCCGGAAGGATACTGTGGGGTGCGATTGGTCATATCTTATCTTTGCTGGTGGTTGTTTAGCTCTTCTGCCCATTCTATCATCTAGTGTACCACGAATCTATCGTTTACGCTATCGTATACGCCTATCGTTTGCGTACCTGCTAGTCGCTCCATCCAAACGAGTTTTCCAGTGCACAGCAAGTGAATGCGAGAAGGTAGCTTGGGAGTCTTCGTACCTCTCCGGTTGGGAATCGGCTGTTGCCGAGGTCGAGATGGAGCTAGCTCGGAAGAAGAGGGAGCTGGTAGAAGTGAAGATGGAGCGGGACATACAAGAAGAAGCAGCCGCGTACTCTGATTGCATGAAACGCTGCCGGACATCCAACCCCGCACCTGACTGGCTCAACTGAGATCCCAAGACATCAGGCTGCCATCCAGCATTCGTGACTTTTGATGGCTCTGCCAGACTCTGCCGATGGGTTTTCAGTGGGCCTCGTAACGACGATCCGCGGCGACTCAACCTCTCCATGCGCAACCCGCTTGCTCAGCAGGGTCAGATATGAACTGCAATGAACCCTTAACCGAGGCTCTTACTTCCTGGGACGGGGCGCAACCTCTTGTGACCCTGTCTTGCCGACCAGCAATCCGCTGCCAGATCGCTGACCACTCATCCCAAGTCCGGCTTGACAGCAGGCTCGCGAGCAAACTACAATGCTGGTCAAGAAAGGAGGCAAGCGGTTGGCTCAGCAAGCGCCTAGTGGCTTGTCTCTCAGCTTGCTCTTAATCAGCCGGTTCTGGGTTCGAGTCCCAGGCGGCTCACCACCTGACCGGATAGCGGGATGATCCGGTAGTTGCATATTGGCTCTCGATGTGGCGAGATAGGGCGAATCAGGACGCTTTCCCGGGTTCGAACTCGGATCTGGTGCGCAGATAGCGGATCACCTCATCCCTGTGTATCACACCCACAACTCTTCCTGAGTCAGAGACCGCCAGATGATCCGTGTTCTCCTCGACCATGTCCTGAAGCACAGCCAGGACATCCTGGTCAGCAGGAGCGGTCTTCAGCTTTGCCGCAGGAATCATGACATCTCGGGCAGGGGTGACCGGCCAGCGCTCGCGCGGGACCTTCTTCAAGCCCTGCAGCGTCACCATCCCTTCCAGTTCGTCTCCCTCAGTCACGAAAAAGCATCTTCTGCCGGTTGGCAAGACGTAACCCTGGATCAGATCCGAGATGTTGGTGTCCGGGTGAACCGATGGGCAACCATAGTCGGTGACCTGCCCCACTTTGAGACTGCCCATCGTATCACGGAACATGGCCTGGTGATAACTCGCCCTGGCAGCATCGTAGAGAAACCACCCTATGAGGATGAACCACAGGCCTTGGAACCATAATGCACGGGCGAAGATCATAAGCGCGATGCCCCCGGCAATGAACAGGAACGATATCGCCTGTCCCGTCCCTGACGCGATACGTGTTGCCCGACGGTAGTTGCCCGTCTTATGCCAAAGAAGAGCCCTGAACAATCTGCCGCCATCCAGGGGAAAGGCGGGTATCGAGTTGAATACTGCCAGGAGCACATTGATCAGGGCCAGCCATTGCATCAAGCTAGTAGCCAGAGTCTGCTGTGTTCCTGCCAGAAGGACATGCAGTCCGTAGAACAAACCGGCCAGACCGAGACTGGTCAGAGGCCCCACCACCGCCACCAATGACTCAGCCCTTGCACTGGTTGCCTCTCTTGTTAGGGGTAAACTCAAAAAGTGTGGAAATAGTTAGCGGCAGCGAGTACTCTTTCTGTTAGCAAAGAAACAGGAAGGAGGTACTCATCGCCGCTATGGGAAAGCAAAGCATAGCAGAAGGCC
>PULQ01000035.1 GCA_003552465.1 Dehalococcoidia bacterium | reverse complement strand
TCATCGTCCATATACCGTAGGATGGGAAGGGGCGGGCCAGTTCGATCCTGACGCACTGCTCTCTATGGATTTCGACAGGCAGTTCCTTGCCCAGACATGCTGTCGTGCTGCCTGTCCACGGAGATACGAGAGCGCAGGGGACTGGCCTACGACATTCACAGCTATACCGAGCACTTCCTCGATTCCGGGACCTACACAATCTATGCGGGGGTCGCCCCTGACAAGGTCGAGGTCGCAGTCGCCGCCATCCTGGAGGTGATATCCGAAATCAAGACCGAGATGACCGCCGGTGAGCTTACCAGGGCGAAGGAACTTTCGAAAGGCAGGTTATACCTGAGGCTCGAGGACAGCCGAAACGTGGCGTTGTGGTACGGCGGCCAGGAAATCCTCAACAACCAGATACTGAGCATGGACGATGTTGTCGCTATCATTGACGATATCACGCTGGACAACATGAAAGAGGTGGCGGACCAGGTCCTGACCGAACACGGGCTGAATCTGGCGGTAACCGGCCCGGTCAAAGAGGAGAAACCTCTCAAGGAACTGCTGGGAATCCAGTCGTAACAGAGAGGGGGAACCGCCTTCAGGCGGTTCCCCCTCTGCTTGATTCTGCCGATCAGTAGGCGTCTAGTAGTCGGGATATCCGCCGCCCGGTGGCATAGCCGGCGCCTTCTCCTTCTCAGGAATGTCGGTCACCAGCGACTCCGTAGTCAGGATCATGGTGGCGATGCTCGCTCCATTCTGCAGAGCACTCCTCGCAACCTTGAGCGGATCCACGATGCCCCTTTCTATCATGTTCACGTTCAGTTCATCCTTCAGGGCGTCGTATCCGATACCGGGCTTGCTGGTCTTCACCTCGTTGATCACCACCGACCCCTCCCGGCCGCTGTTCTGAGCGATGCATCTCAGCGGTTCCTCCAGGGCACGCCTCAATATGGCCACCCCGGTAGCCTCGTCGCCCTTTAACTTGAGCTTCTTCAGGCCGGGCAGGGCGTTGAGGAACGCGATGCCGCCGCCAGGGAGGATTCCTTCCTCGACGGCTGCTCGAGTTGCCGATAGAGCGTCCTCCACCCGGTGCTTTCTCTCCTTAAGCTCGGTCTCTGTGGCTGCGCCCACCTTGATCACCGCCACTCCGCCCGCCAGCTTGGCCAGCCTCTCCTGCAGTTTCTCCTTGTCGTAGTCCGAGGTGCTGATGTCTATCTCAGACCTGATCTGCTTGATGCGGGCTTCGATGGCCTTTACGTCTCCCTTGCCCTCAACGATGGTCGTATTGTCCTTGTCCGAGATCACCCTCCTGGCCCTGCCCAGGTCCTCAAGGGTAACTGAGTCGAGCTTCCTGCCCACTTCCTCGGAGATGACAGTGCCTCCGGTGAGAACGGCGATATCCTGGAGCATGGCCTTTCTCCTGTCACCGAAGCCCGGTGCCTTGACCGCCAGGGGAGACAGGGTGCCCCTCAGTTTATTGACCACCAGAGTGGCCAGCGACTCGCCCTCCACGTCCTCGGCGATGATGACCAGGTTCTTGGACATCTGGACGATCTTCTCCAGTGCAGGCAGTATCTCGTTGATGGAGGATATCTTCTTGTCGGTTATCAGTATGTGGGGGTCTTCCAGTTCCGCCCTCATCTGCTCCGGATTGGTGATGAAGTAGGGGCTTATATAGCCGCGGTCGAACTTCATCCCCTCTACGAACTCGGTCTCGAACTGCAGTCCCTTTCCCTCTTCAACGGTGATCACGCCGTCCTTACCAACCTTTTCCATGACATCGGCTATCAGATCGCCGATCTCGGTGTCGATGGCCGATATGGCCGCTACCTGAGCCACCTGTTCCTTACCGGCCACCGGTGTGGACATCTTCCTGAGTTCCTCGACCAGAACCTCCACCCCCTTGTCGATGCCGCGCTTCAAGGCCATTGCATCTGCACCAGCCGCGATGTTCTTGAAGCCTTCGGCGATGATGGCCTGCGCCGCGATGATCGACGTGCTGGTACCGTCGCCACACTGGTCGTTGGTCTTGGTTGCCGCCTGCTTCACCAGCTGCACCCCCATATTCTCAAAGGGATCGGGCAGCTCAATTTCCTTCGCTATCGAGACGCCGTCGTCGAGGACCGACGGAGAGCCCCATTTCTTGTCCAGTGCCACGGGGCGTCCCCGTGGGCCGAGGGTTACCCTGATGGCATCGGTCAGGGTGTCCACTCCGCTTTTAAGAGATTTCCTCGCTTCCTCGCCAAATATGATCTGTTTTGCCATTCACTTACCTCCTTATGCTAGTCCTTAATGCTAACCCGTCTTGCCCAGTATATCGCCTTCACGCATAATCACCAGTTCATCTTCATCCAGCTTGAACTCGGTGCCGGCGTACTTGGAGTAGATAACCTTGTCGCCCTTCTTGACCTCCATGGCTATACGCGTGCCGTCTTCGGTCAACCGGCCGGGACCGACAGCGATGATCTTGCCTTCCTGGGGCTTCTCCTTCGCTGTATCCGGCAAGACTATCCCTCCTTTGCTTACCTCTTCCTTGGGTGTGGGTTTTATCACCACTCTGTCTCCCAAAGGTTGAATCTTAGCCATACTACCTCCTTTCCTAAGTCGTATTTTAGCACTCTGGCCTTGAGATTGCTAATTCCAATTATAACAGGAAACGCCAGAATTTCAAGCGGCATTTCCTCAAGCCCCGGGTTTTTGCGCTCTTACACTAAAACGTGTATAATCTGCTTGATGGATCGGAGAGCCAGAAGAAAGAAGCAGTGGAGTAAGGATGAGATCAGGTCGCTGAGGCAGCACCTGAACCTGACCCAGGTGAAGATGGCCGAGGAACTGGGCACGCGACAGCAGACCATAAGCGAGTGGGAGACGGGTATGTATCAGCCTCGCGGCGCGTCGGCTACCTTGCTCAGCATGATCGCCGAGCGAAGCGGCTTCACCTACGGAGCCGAAGATAACGACGATGGATGAGATCGAGGCCCGCGGCTGCTCTCAGCCGCAGGACACGAGTACGAAACGGTGCCTCAGGCAGAGTTGTCAGGATTCCTGCTTGAATCCGGCAGGACCGTGCGTCAACGCAATTCGACCGATCCGGTACAGAAACGGCTTTTTTTCTTGCCATGACTACACGTAAACGGATAAGGGTCCCGGAGAAGGAGGTCTCCCTCATGTGGCAGCGATTGGCGGGAGAGCAACTGACTGCCACAGGAGGTGAGCGTATCGCGATCATCTACCCCGGTAGGATCAACAGCGATAGCGGTCCCGACTTCCTGGATGCCGTCATAATGAACGGAGCCCGTCTGATGCAGGGGGGTGTCGAGGTGCACACCGACGCCGGCGACTGGTTCGGTCACGGGCACCACCGTGACTCCAGATACAACGAGATGATCCTGCATGTTGCACTGTGGCGTGGCTCTCACTCACATACCGTGCTGGAGAGCGGCAGGGCGATTCCCGTGTTGTGCCTGGCGCCGGCATTGAAGCACCAGTCCTACCTGCTACCCCGCTCCCTCCCATGCTACCGCACCGTAGACTCCGTGGGGCGGCAGGGCATGGTAAGGCTGCTCAGAAGTGCCGGTGAGAGAAGGTTGACGCACAAGGCGGCGCACTTCCAGGCCGGGATGCTTGATCCCGATGTCAGCGAGGACGAGAGCAGTCGGGCAGGGCAGGTTCTGTACCGGGGCATAACGAGGGCTCTGGGCTACAGCAAGAACACAGAGCCGTTCGAGGAGCTTGCCCGGAGGGTGCCCCTGCGCCATGCCGAGTCGAGAGAAGGCTTGCTGGAAAGGCAGGCCCTGCTGCTGGGCACGGCCGGCCTGCTGCCATCTCAAAGACGGGCCGCGGCACAGGAAACCGGGGAACTGGAGCAGGCCTGGCGTTCGATGCAGCGAAGCGCAGTCGTCATGAAACACGAGGATTGGACCTTTTCGCACACATATCCCAACAACTCGCCCTTGAGGCGCATCATCGCCCTGAGCTATCTCCTTGAACGTTACTGCCTCAAGATCGCGACTGAGCCCGCCGGACGGAGGTTGCTGGCGGGACTCCTGAACCTGGTGAGTCAGGCGTCCCCGCCGGGCGGCCATCGTAAGCTGGAGAACGGCCTGACCGTGACAGCGACTGACCGCTGGCAGGAACATCTCGACCATGGTCTCGAGAGCAGAACCCGGATGGCGGCCATTCTCGGGCCCGGCAAGGCACGGGAAATCGTGATCAACGTACTGCTTCCCTTCGCATTCGCGTGGGGAAAGCTGGCAAAGGAACCGGGGGTCACGAGGAAAGCGATGGCCCTTTCCCGCGGCTACCCCAAAGAGCCGAGTAACGAGGTAACCCGACACATGACGGAGCAGCTCGGCCTGGATCCGGCCTGCCGTCTCCGTGCCTGCCACCAGCAGGGCCTGATCCACATCTTCAGGAACTACTGCCGGGAGGGCAGGTGTTCGGAGTGCCATCTGGCCGGCGAGCTTGACTTCCAGGTACTTGGACGCTAATATATGCATAGATGCAGGATTATGCATATATGTCTGCAGGAAAGATGAAGGATCTCATCAAGGCCTACAAGGTGCTCGCCGATGAGTCGAGGCTCAGGGTGCTCAACCTTCTGCTCGACAGGGAGTGCTGTGTCTGTGAGGTTATGCAGTCCCTCGATATCTCCCAGTCCAAGGCATCCCGCGTGCTGGGAGCCCTTCATGATGTCGGTTTTCTCAAGTTGAGAAAGGACGGGCTCTGGTCGCTCTACTCCATTGCCTGGCAGGATATGGCCCCTCATCTGAGAGACGTGCTCGAGGCAACCAGGAAGGCCTGCGAAGGCAGCGAGCAGTTGGCCGCCGACCTTGAACGGCTCAAAGCGGCCGAGCGCGTCGGCCCCGGCTGCATCGCCAGGCTCCCATATCCCCGCCTGTCTCCCAACGCTTCACAGTCCTGAGCGGCCGTAACCGGAAGCAAGAGATAATGGATATACTCACCCGGCTGCTCCAGGGAGGCTGGCAGGCACTTCTTGACTACCTATCGGCACATGTGCTGACCTGCCTGATTCCGGCGTTCTTCATCGCCGGGGCCATCTCCGTCTTCGTTTCGCAGGGGGCGATCATCAGGTACTTCGGTCCGAAGGCAAAGAAGCTGCTGTCTTACAGCGTCGCCTCGGTGTCGGGCATGATCCTCGCCGTATGCTCCTGTACCGTCCTGCCGCTTTTCGGCGGCATCTACAGGAGGGGAGCGGGAATAGGCCCGGCAGTCGCTTTCCTCTACTCGGGGCCGGCCATCAACATCCTGGCCATCGTCTACACCGCCCGCATACTCGGCTTCGACATCGGCCTGGCCCGGGCTGTCGGAGCCGTTGTCTTCGCCGCAGGGATCGGGCTTATCATGGCCCTCATATACCGCAAGGAAGAATCTCTAAAGGACCCAGCGGCCTTTGAAGCATTGCTAGCCTGCGGTGAGGAGAAGAACCGGCGGCAGCAGATCGTGTTCTTCGCTGTGCTGGTTGGTATACTGGTCTTCGCAGCCTCACAGCAGTGGATCGTCACAGGTGTTCTGCTTGCCGGACTGGGCCTAGTACTCTGGCGCTGGTTTACCAGAGAGGAACTGCGAATGTGGATGAGGGAGACGCTGCGCTTTGTTCGCCTCATCTTCCCCTGGCTGCTCGGGGGGGTCTTTGTTGCCGGCATAATCACGACATTCATCCCTCCAGACGTGATCGGCAACTGGGTAGGAGGAAACGATCTCTCCGCCAACTTGATTGCTTCGCTCGCGGGATCGCTGATGTACTTCGCGACGCTGACCGAGGTTCCCATCGTGAGTGCCTTCATGGAACTGGGTATGGGCAGGGGGCCTACCCTGGCGCTTCTCCTGGCCGGCCCGGCATTGTCGCTACCCAATATGCTCGTCGTGCGCAGCATCATGGGAACGGGAAAGACCATGACCTACATAGTCCTGGTGGTTGTCTTTGCCACCATCAGCGGCTACATCTTCGGAATGATAGGAGCGTGAACTGCGCGGATTCGGAAATGTACTGCCCCGATTCGGTCGGGATGCCGCACGGCCCTTCAGGGTCGCACTACGAGAATGTAGCACGAGGCTGAAGCCTCGTGCCCAATAAGCAAGAGGAGGTAAGAACAATGAAGATCAAGATACTCGGACCGGGATGCGCCCGCTGTCATCAACTGGAAAAGACGGTGAAAGAGGCGGTCGAGGAGATGGGCATTGACGCTGAGATCGAGGAGGTGCGAGACCTCAAGAAGATCATGGAATACCCGATTCTGACCACCCCCGGCCTCGTCATCGATGAGAAGGTGGTCTGTTCGGGAAGGGTGCCCGGTAAGACCGAGGTGGTCGGACTCCTGACCGCCGCACGGACTGACCATTGACACGGAGATGCTTATGTCCGAAACCCCACCGTGAGCCTGGCACCATCACCAGGGCTTTTTTGGCGTTTCTACCCAGATGGTGTAACATTATTTTTGCGGCCCCGGATAGGGGCCTGAAAAAGAGGAGTTTTGTGGCAGGTGAAGAAATGAACAGGAAACTCATTGCCGTGACGGTGATCATGGCAGTGATTATGCTGCTCCTGGGTGCGTCCTGTACCGACGACTGGCCAAGTATCCGCAGCCTGACGGCTGACGCGGACTGGGTCGCTCCGGGTGGCAGCATCGGGCTTACATGCTCGGCCCTTGGCAATGGAACCCTGAGCTATAGTTGGTCGGCAAGCGAGGGTAGTTTTACCGGAACAGGCGCGGAGGTGCAGTGGAACGCCCCCTGGCAGGTCGGCATGTACGACATCACAGTCACGGTTGCCAACGCTGAGGGCAGGGAAGACGAGAAATCGATAACACTCATAGTGTCGGACGGTCCTCCACCCGAGATCCAGAACCTGGTCGTTACTGCCGACCACAAATACTTGAAGGAGATATCTACCGGGTACAGAGTGATCAGAACGTATGAGTATGATATTAAGTGTATCGCCTCATCCGCTGATGGTGAGATCGTCTACGAGTGGTCCTGCGATGACGGCG
>PULQ01000142.1 GCA_003552465.1 Dehalococcoidia bacterium | reverse complement strand
CTGTCGTAGTGCGGCCTGTGCAACAACGGGTCTCACATACCGGATGGCTGGCGCAGCCTGATACTATGCAAAACGCCTCACCAACTAGTACACTTTGCCTCACAGACGAGCTCATGGTTACGCGGTGTCAGGCATGGATCTGGAGAGAGAGAGAGACTTAGTCAAGCAGGCACAGAAAGACCCCGCCGCCTTCGCCGAGCTTTACGACCACTACTATCCGAAGATATTCGGCTACGCTCTCAGGCGTACCGCCGACATCGAGGCTGCCCAGGACATCACTTCGGAGACGTTCTTCAAAGCGCTGCGGGGGCTCTGGCGGTTCCGCTGGCGCAGCGTCTCCTTCTCGTCCTGGCTCTACAGGATCGCCAGCAACGAGACGGTTCAGTACTTCAGACAGCCCGACTACAGAAAACCGGCATCGCTGGACGCACTGCGGGAACAGGGATTTGAGCCGGCGGCGCCCGACGACCCTCACAGCGAACTCGTCGAAGCGCAGGAAGAACTCGACCGGCATCGCGAGTTCCGCCGGGTGCAGGAGAGAATCGCCCGCCTTCCCGCCAAGTACCAGGAGGTCATCGCCCTGAGGTACTTCGAGCAGAAACAGCTCAAGGAAATCGCCGAAATCCTCGGCAAGAAAGAGGGAACCGTGAAATCCCTGATCCACCGTGCTATCGAGAAACTAAGAGAGGAAGAATAGTGCAACCTTTTTCCACCAGGCGCGTTATAGTGATAGAGGATGGAACACATGAAAGACGAAGACCTGATTAGAGAACTGGAGAAGCTGGAGACGCCCGACATCGATCTGCCGGGTCACAGGCAGGCCCTAAAGGCGGCTCTGCTCAATTCCGACCGTTTCACAAAGAGGACCTCCATAGGGTGGGTCAGGATATTAGCCCCCGTGGCGGCTGCCGTGGCCCTGATGGCCGTCTTCGGCTTCTTCAACATTGTTCAACCCCAGTTGCAGGTCGCTCAGGCCAGGGACATCGCCTCCACCGATGCCGGGGTCCAGGCCCTGATGGCCGAGTACGAACTGGCGATCGCAGAGGTCCAGCTGCAGGACGGCGAGGCATTTATCCTGCTAGCCTCGCAGGATATCAGAGACCATCCCGATTGTGTAGTCTACGACACCGAGCCAGCCCCTGCACCTCATGCTCAAAGAGCAGCTTCCCGGATTGTGGACCGCATCTTAGGATGGATGCTTCCTGATCCTATCGATGAACAGCGACTCTCTCCTACTCCTGAAGGGGAGTTGCCTCCCGATGTAGAGGAGCCCTCTCCCTGGTATATTATCAAGGTCGACCTGTCGACGAAGAACGTTAGCGGGTTCCTGGAGATCAGCTATGCTGCTGCCCTTCGCGATATCGACCTTGAAGACGCGCTGTTCACCGAGTCCGCCCCTCCGCGCGAGACACCGGAATAGGAGCCAGAATCGCACTGAGTAACACCCGGGCCCACGGGCTGGTTATCGGCAGATCCAATAGGACAACGGAAGAAGGAGACAGGAGTCATGCAACACAGAATGTTCAAGGTAGCCGCCTATATGGTGATCGTCGCCACCCTGATGGTTACCATGCAGCACGTCCTGCAGGATCGCACGCCGGTCGTTGCCGGTGAGATAGGCACTTTCTCGTCATACGAAGAACTGAAGCAGTTCGTGAAGGCGAACACTCAGGTGAGCCCTGCGCCCCCGCCGCCATCCTTCGGCCCCTGGATGGCCAGGAGCGAGATCGTGCCTGAGATCGCCCTTGATTCCGCCGGCTCCTCGACCCCCGACTACTCCGCCACTAACATCCAGGTTGATGGAGTTGACGAGGCGGACATCGTCAAGACCGACGGGCAGTATCTGTACGTGGCTTCGGGCAACAGGGTGATCATTATCCGGGCATACCCGGCGGAAGAGGCCCGTATCCTCTCTGAGATCGAACTCGAGGGGATGCCGATGGGCATCTTCATCAGCGGAGACAGGATGGTCGTATTCGAGGGAGTGGTTTACTACGATGTGCCCGTTATGAGGGACGCCCTCATCATGCCCTACTGGTCGTCCAGTACCTCGGTCAAAGTGTACGATGTCTCAGACAGGGAGAGCCCCTTGCTGCAGAGGGAGTTGACCTCCGACGGCAACTACGTGAGTTCACGGATGATAGGCGACTACGTCTATCTGATACTGAGCGAGCCTGTATACAAGCATGAAGGCGAAGTGCGCGTGCCCGTCATCTCTTTCGACGATGACGAGATAGAGATCCCCGCCGAGGATATCTACTACTGCGATGTCTACGACCGCTCCTACTCTTTCACGAGCATCATCGCCATCAACACACAGGACGACGACGAGGAACCCGCGGTGAAGACCATCCTGCTCGGTGCCAGCAGCAACCTCTATGTCTCCCACGACAACATCTACCTCACGTTCGCGTTGTGGGACAGGGACATGTGGGACTCCCGGAGGACCGCCATCCACCGGATCGAGATAGACGGTAACCACATCGACTACGTCGCCAGCGGCGAGGTACCGGGCAGGGTGCTCAACCAGTTCTCCATGGACGAGCACGACGGCCACTTCAGGATAGCAACCACAACCGGCCAGCAGAGCATGTTCGGCTGGCGGACTCTGGTGACCGAGATTTCGTCCCGCATCACGGGGACGGACCCGACCACCACTCGCCCATCCCTTAACCACGTATACGTCCTGAACATGGACCTCGAGATCGTCGGCTCACTGGAAGACCTCGCCCCGACGGAGAGGATCTTCTCGGCCCGGTTCATGGGTAACAGGGCGTACCTCGTGACCTTCGAGATAATCGATCCCCTGTTAGTCATAGACCTGAAAGACCCTTTCAACCCCGAGCTGCTGGGGGAACTGAAGATAACCGGCTACTCGGATTACCTCCACCCCTACGACGAGAACCACCTGATCGGCATAGGTAAGGAGACGGAAGAGGCAGACACCGGAGATTTCTCCTGGATGCGAGGAGTCAAGCTAACGCTCTTCGATGTCAGCGATGTCAACAACCCCCGCACGATAGAGGAACTGGAGATCGGAGATAGGGGCAGCGATACGCCGGGATCGTGGGACCACAGGGCATTCCTCTTCGACAGGGCGAGGAACCTCATGGTGCTGCCCATTTCGGTTGCCGAGATAGACGAGGCGGACTTCCCTGAGGGAGTTCCCGACTGGGCCTGGGGCAGGCCGGTCTGGCAGGGCGCCTACGTATTCCACGTCTCCCCCGACACGGGTTTCACGCTGAGGGGCGGCATCACCCATTCTGATAGTCCATTCGAGCTCGAGCAGCGCCGTTTCTACTTCACCTCTCCGCACTCGGTCACCAGGTCGCTCTACATAGGCGATATCCTCTACACGATCTCCGAGGCGAAGGTGATGATGAACAGCCTCGATGACCTCGCATTCATCGGCAAGGTGGAGCTTCCCCACTCAACCTGGGAGACCGGAGACTATCTGCCCGAGGAGCCCCCAACAGACGAACTGCCTGTCGTCGAGGATCCGGACGATCGAGAACTCCCCACCGGGTAGTAGGAGTGGATGAGAAGAACATAGACGTGTGGCCGAATGTAGTGTGAGGCTTCAGCCTCGCGCTGTACGGCTATGGAGAGGCGCAGTTCATTACACGGAGGTGAGTTGAATGAAGAAGAGACTGGTATCAACACTGATCGTGGTGGCGGTCGTGTCACTGGCGACAGCACTGGTGCTCTCGCCGCCGTGGGACACCGTCAGGCCGGCGGCGGCCGAGACCGTCAGGTCCGAACTGCCACGGATTGAGTCACCTGACATCGATCCGGCCGAACAGGGACTGCTCATCGAGGGCAACAGCGCCTTCGCCTTCGAACTGTACCGGCAACTCCGGGGAGAAGATGGCAACCTGTTCTACTCGCCCCACAGCATCTCGGTGGCGCTGGCCATGACCTATGCCGGAGCCAGCGGCGAAACGGCTGAGCAAATGGCCGACACCCTCCGATTCTTGCTGGACCAGGAAGACCTGCACCCGGCCTTCAACTGGCTCGACAGGGAACTGGCCGCGAGGGGCGAGGGCGAGGAAGGATTCACTCTCAATATCGTCAACTCCATCTGGGGGCAGAAGGACTACGTCTTCCTCGACGCCTTCCTCGATGTCCTGGCCCAGAACTACGGCGCCGGGCTGAGGATCCTCGACTTCATCGAGGAGAGTGAGGCGTCGCGGCTTGCCATCAACGAGTGGGTCAGCGACCAGACCGAGGAAAGAATCCAGGAACTCATCCCTCCTGACGCCATCAACCCTTTGACCCGGCTTGTGCTCACCAATGCCATCTACTTCGACGCCGACTGGCAGCACCCCTTCAAGAAGCGAAACACATCGAACGGCCCGTTCTATCTCCTCGATGGCGGACAGGTAAGAGTGCCCATGATGAGGCAGACGGAATCATTCGGATATGCCGAAGGGCCGGGATACCAGGCCGTGGAGTTGCCCTACGACGGCGGTGAACTCTCGATGGTCATCCTGCTGCCCGAATCGGGGCGGTTCAGTCAATTCGAAGAGGGCCTCGATGCTAGAAGCGTAGCCGGGATTATCGACTCTCTCAGCACTGACCGCATCGCCCTGACAATGCCCAAGTTCGAGTTCGAGTCGGACTTCGGGCTCAAAGCCACCCTCCAGGCCATGGGCATGCCGCTAGCCTTTACCGATAGCGCCGACTTCTCCGGTATGACGGGCGGACGCGACCTGTTCATATCTCCGACGTCGTCCACAAAGCATTCGTGGCCGTCGATGAGGAGGGCACCGAGGCAGCCGCAGCGACCGGGGTGATCATGGCCCCAACGGCGATGCCCGCTGACCCTGAGGTAATCGTCACCATAGACCGCCCCTTCGTCTTCCTCATTCGCGACATCGACACCGGCGCCATCCTCTTCGTCGGGCGCGTCATGGACCCCACCGGCTAGGCCCATGTGATCTGTGCTGCAGCAACTTGATGTGAGCGATCCCCGAGGGGAAGCCACCTGATAGTCGGGGCCGGGCCCTCCGGGCACGCCGGATTGCTGCAGATCAGACGGTGACTGAGCTAACGAGTCATGGCGAGGGGCAATGAAGCCCCACACGTCGAGCAAATGATGAGTCTCTGGCTTATCGTTGGCGCCTTCCTAGTATGGGATACACTCACCCTTGACACGGGCCGTTTATTGTGTCATCATATATTAGGTAGTTAAGGCCAAAAGGGGCGATCAGCCCCGAGGAGGGGAACATGGCAAGAAAACCGAAGGGTGAGACTCTTAGCTTCCGAGCGTTCGTGCTGTTACAGCGCACCCGCGACCTGCTCTTCAGGTGCCACGACCAGGCAGCAGGCAAGCACGGACTCACCGCCGAGCAGTACTCCATTATCGCAGCGATAAAGCAACTCGACGACCCGGTGAGACCGACTGACGTGGGTCGCCTTGTGGATCACAAGGTGAACACCGTTAGCATGATAGCGGATCGTATGGTGCAGGCCGGCCTGCTGGATAGGATCAGAGACCTGCCCGACCGAAGGGCAGTGCGCCTCGTTGTTACCGGCAAGGGCGATCGGGCATATCAACTCGCGACACCCGAAGTCATGAAGCTCGTCGACAGGCTGTTCTCGCCTCTGGCCGAAGAAGACAGGCGCACGCTCATAAGGATCCTGGAAGACCTGCGGGACACAGCGCATAAGACGCTGAATCCACAGACCACGAAACGTCGTTAACGGCTCCCGCCGGTCACGATGCACTCGGGGCAAATGTGTCACCCCGATCGAACGTCAGATTCGACATCGAATCTGGCGAAATACATCCTGAGCCGTCGTCACGTCTGGTGCGAACCGATCCTGATCTGAAACGGAGAGCGTAACTCTGACCTGCCACTGGCATGCAGCTGTCGCACGGGAGGCCCTCGCGTTCATGCCGCATGAGAACCGTCGGCTATCTCCTCCAACGCCGAGCGATAGCTATCGTAAGCCCTGGCATCGAACAGCACGAAGACAACGTCCGTGAGCGACGTCTCCTGCTCCTTGAGAAACGCGACCACGGTGCCCACCGCTATCTGCGCAGCTTCATCCAACGGGTAACCGTAGGCACCGGTGCTTATCGATGGAAATGAGATCCCCGTCAGTCTCTTCTCGGATGCGAGCCTGAGCGACTCGCGATAGGCACTCCTCAGAAGCTCGGCCTCGTCTCTGCCGCCACCGTGCCAGACCGGGCCGACGGTGTGAATCACGTAACTTGCCCTGAGGTTTCCTCCGCCCGTGATCACCGCCTTGCCTGTGGGCAACCTACCCTGCCGGGCGATGATCTCCTTGCACTCCTCCAGTATCGCAGGGCCGCCGGTTCGGTGAATCGCGCCGTCCACGCCTCCGCCACCCATCAGACCGGGATTGGCAGCATTCACGATGGCCTCCGTTGTCTGGTTCGTTATGTCACCCTGAATGACCGACAGGTTCGTCTTGTTTATCGTTATCTCCATTCGTTCATCGCCACCTTCGTAACCAGAAGATAACACACCAGTTCCAGCCTGGCAACCTCCCCGACACCATCGAAAACGCTTCGTCCCGACAGGACCAACGGGGGCTTTGACCCCAGACCCCCCGCGTCGGCAGAGTTAGGGGCCGCGCCTATCCCCACCCCTACCCTCGTCCTCGTCCACGGAGGGTACCAGCCCTTCCCCTACAGAATGCAGCAATAACAGCCAGGAGACAGAAATACCCCGCACTCAGTTGACCGGCCCGCCTATTCTGGAGTAGATTTACCCGCGATGAAGGCCATCATACTGGCTGGCGGTGAAGCTACCAGACTGCGCCCCCTCACCTGCAACACACCCAAGATAATGGTTCCCATACTGAACCGTCCCTACCTCGAGCATCTCGCGGACTATCTCAAGGTACACGGAATACTGGAGATGATCCTGGCGGTGGGAAAGCTGCCCGACCGCGTTCAGCGGCACTTCGGTGATGGCGACCGGTTCGGCGTAAAGATAGCTTACTCGACCGAGGAGTCCCCCCTGGGAACCGCCGGGGCGGTGAAGAACGCGGATAGGTT
>PULQ01000041.1 GCA_003552465.1 Dehalococcoidia bacterium | reverse complement strand
TTGCCGTCGCCACCTATACCGCTGACGTGTCCATTGAGGTTAGCGTCGATGGCAACACTTTTGCAGACCTGACCTGGGATGGTTCTTACTGGGGATGGGCAACGCAGCCGGGCTGGGCAGTGCACATCCACGGGATCGCGAGCATCGATGTAATGATTACCGACAACACGTTTGATGACGTGCATGGTGTCTATGTGCGTGAGGAGACCGGAGATGCAGTTTTTGACGTCGCGGCGCACTGCAACTTCTTCCTGGGCACGGGGAACTGGGGCATCTATAGCCTCAGCGGCTTCACAGTAGATGCCCTGAGCAACTGGTGGGGGGATGTTGATGGGCCGGGACCTGTTGGCCCCGGCGCGGGCGCCCATGTGACCGACAATGTCCTCTTTTATCCCTGGGCAAAGACAGGTCCAGATGTTCCTGCAGCAGAGGTTGAAACGGAAACCGGCACGGGCGAGGCGTCCTTCAGTCCCAGTCAGGGCTGCCTTGTTGAGCTAGAGGCACTGCCGGAAATACCGCCCAGCCCACCTGATGGCGTTAGCTTTCCGCATGGCATGTTCTCGTTCGAAATCACGTGTATCAGCCCTGGAGAAACGGTGACTGTGACCATCGAGTTACCGGAAGCGGTTCCCCAGGGTACGGTCTGGTGGAAGTATCACAATGGTGAGTGGTACTGGCTCCGCAACCAGACGGATGATGGGGACAATATCATGACAATAAGGCTTACCGATGGCGGACGTGGGGATGCAGACGGATCTGCGGACGGGAGCATCACCGACCCGGGGGGCCCGGGCAATCCGCTTCCTGCTGTCGTAGGCTGGGAAGGCTCGCCTGTTAACAGGCTGGCAGTCATGATGCCCTGGCTTGTACTGTTGGCAGCCATTATGGCCGGTGCTACGCTGCTGGTGGTACGGCTTCGTCGGGCCCGGATCTAGGGACTACAGGTAACCACTGTTGAGGGGTTGACCGTAGGGGCGGAATCGACCCCGACCCTGCGGTCTCCCCGCCCTCCCTTCCCTCATAGGCAGAGGCCCCACTCTGGCGTGACTCGCGATGACAGAGGCACTGGGGGCTGCGCCCCCAGACCACGACCTACCCCTCGTCATTGCGAAGGTCGACGTAATCGGCCTGAAGCAATCTCACCTGAGCGTGAGCCTATATGAGAGATCGCCACGGCCCCCGATTCCATCTGGTTCCTCGCGACTACAGACGACATCCGGGACACTCCTGTGCGCGGTTTTGTCGGGGGAGCGGGTACGAGCAGCCTGACGTGTGTCAAGCGCATTTGCCCCGCAGGGCAGACGCCCTCGGGGCAAGAGACGCTACTAAGGCATACGGGGCATTGACAGAGCTTTCCTGGCTGGACTATACTGGAATGTGCGAGAGCGGCCAGTGAGCCGCCGGGTTTGGGTAGTGATGTGCGCTGTGGGGAGCGGCTGTTGTAATCGGCCGCAATAAGGGTGGTTGCCCCCGCTGCAAGGCAGGCTGATGCGTTGTGCAGTCGGGATATGGCCGCTGGATTATACGGCGTCCGCGCGCGAGGCGGGCTGAGCAGAGTGGACGACGGCATGTAAGAGAGCTCTGAGCTAAAGAAGGAGGATAAAGGATGAGAAGAACAGTATTGTATTCGCTGATGGCCCTAGCTCTGTTGCTGGGCCTGACTCTCTCCATGGCGACGCCGGTGATGGCAGAGGGCGTTGGCGGAGGCAAGAGTGCCGTGTGGGAGTCCGAGGACGGGCACCCCGTGGGTGTGTATCTAATAGGACAGACAGTCTACTACGAGCTGCACATCGATAACAAAGACGACACCCTATTCGCGCAGGTCGACTCAGTTCAAGATAGGTTCGGGGTAGACGCTGTTGGCGGTCTGAGGCCGGGCACGAGTACATACTGGTGGAACGATGGCCTGCTGGACCCGGACTGGGTGCAGGCAGATCCGGAAATTTCTTTTTCCATCGGCGCCGATTCCTCCTGGACTGTGGATTTCAGCCATGTGATCAATGAGGATCACCTCATCGATCACCCGGTTATCGCTGGTGCCAGAGCCGTAGTGAACCAGATCTTGGCTACCGGCAGCATTCTTAGCGATATCCCTGATGACTTCAATGTCGACCAAACCTACATCGTCCGCGTGATCCAGCCGGAAATAGAGCTGGAGAAGACTGTAGAGCCTGTAGGGGCCCAAGTCGGCGAGACCGTCACCTATACCTTCACCATCACCAACACCGGCGATTGGCCGCTAGCGAACATCGTGCTTATTGACGCGCTTCTCGAGCTGTCGTATGATGTTCCAGGAGTCTTGGGTCCAGGTGAGGAGTATGTTGTTGATCCCCCCATCTCCTACACTATCCAGTCCGACGATCCCATGCCGCTTATCAACGAGGCAACCGTTACGGGCACGGCGCAGGGCTTTGACCCGGACGTCTTCGCTGCTGCGGTGGTCTCCTTCTCCGCCACCGCCGAAGTTGAAATCGACATACCAGTCGGAGGCACCGTTTACCCTATGAACGCTCTGATCATCGTGTTACCAGGGCTTGCCCTGGCTGTGGTTATAGCCGGCATTGTTGTCTATGTTAGGAGCCGCCGGGGTCGGAGCTAAGCTCCACGGACAGTGGGGGGCTCCGAACCACATGAGCTTTCGGGCAGCTGCGCCTCAGTTTGACATTTCGGTACGTGGTGATAAAATGGCTTCATAAGGTGTCCACAGGGTCGGTGATCAAGTGTGTGCATCGGAGGATTATCTCAGTTCCGGGTACGGTCGGCAGGGCAAGCATAGCGATGCGTGCCCGGCTTTCTCTCGGACGAGGTTGAGAGCCGGGTTTTTGTTCGAAAAGGAGGGCCCTATAGGAGCGCTGCCCGGTTCACCGGGCAAGCGGAGAAAGGGCAGGCCATGACAATGAAACGCGGTCTGAGGAGATGCCATTGCCTGACAAGGGTGGGCCTCTCTCTTGTCGCGGCAGCGCTGATTGCCGGCATGATAGGCTGTACCTTCGACCTTGATCATGATGATCCTGACCCTGTCGCCCCTGCGCGGTATGATCTGACCCTCGTCAGCACTGCAGGAGGATCCGTAACGTCTCCCGGCGAGGACACGTTTACCTACGATGCCGGGACGTCCGTGAACCTGGTGGCTACGCCAGCCGACGGCTACCGTTTTATCAACTGGACCGGCAACGTGGGCACCGTTGCCAATCGCAATGCGGCCTCAACGACCATCACCATGAACGGCAACTACTCCCTCACCGCCAACTTCGAGGAAATAGCAGACTATGAACTCACGATTTCCAGCGGCGCCGGAGGTTCAGTAACATCTCCCGGCGAGGCGACGTTTTCCTATGAACCCGGAACGGTGGTGGACCTGGTGGCAACACCGGACTCCGGCTACCGGTTTCTTAACTGGACCGGCAACGTGGGTACGATTGACGATCGCGAATCTGCCTCAACCACCATCACCATGAACGGCGACTACTCCATAACCGCCAACTTCGAGGCCGATGTGACGCCGGAGTATGACCTCACCATCACCAGCAACACCGGAGGTTCCGTAACCGTCACCGTCGATGGGGACGAGACCGTGGTGGGTCCTGGTCAGACCGAGACCATATCTGATATCGCCGCGAATACGGGGGTGGATTTGGTGGCCAGCCCCGGCGCGGGATACGAGTTTGCTAATTGGACGGGTGCGCCCGTTGATGGTGTCACCAACGCCGCGACGAGCTTCACCATGCAGGGCAACTACTCCATCACTGCTAGCTTCGCGGCGGAAGGAGAGTACGTACTCACCATCTTCAGCACCGGCGGAGGGTCGGTGACTATCCCGGGCGAGGGTATCTTCCCCCGTACGGTCGGCACCGTGGTCGACCTGGTTGCCCCCCCCGACAGCGGCTACGAGTTCGTGAACTGGACGGGCGATACCGATAGCATCCTAGATGACAATGCGGCCTCAACCTCCATCACCATTGAGGGCCACCACTTCATCACAGCCAACTTCGTGGAAGCGGAGCCTGAGTATGGCCTGACCATCACCAGCGGCGCCGGGGGGTCCGTAACCGTCACCATAGATGCACAGCAGACCACGGTCGGGGCAGGTCAGACTAAGACCGTGTCCGGCATCGGGGCGAATACGGGAGTGGGTTTGGTGGCCAGCCCTGGCGCGGGATACGAGTTTGCTAACTGGATAGGTGCGCCTGTGGATGGTGTCACCGACGCTGCAACGAGCTTCGCCATGCAGGGCAACTACTCCATCACTGCCAGCTTCAGTATAGAAGGCGAGGTGAAGTTCCCGGATGCCGCGCTCGAGGCAGCGATCAGAAAGGCCACCGGCGTACCCACGGGACCGATCTTCGAGACCGATCTGGAAGGGCTCACGTCGCTTTCGGCTACGTACAAAGGTATTGCCGACCTCACCGGGCTGGAGTACTGCATTAACCTGACGTCGCTAGACCTTCGCAACAACCGGATAACCAGTACTTCGCCCCTGGCTGGCCTTACGGGTCTGACCTATCTGACCCTTGACTACAACGAAATCAGCAGCGTCTCGCATCTGGCCAACCTCACCAACCTCAGGTGGCTCTACCTGTCCAGGAACCAGATAACCAGTGTCGGGCCTCTGGCCAACCTCACTGATCTGCGATATCTGTATATCCATTCGAACCAGATAAGCGATATCTCGCCTTTGGCGGGCCTGACCAGCCTGACAAGGCTCATACTTTACTCGAACGCGATAAGTGATATCTCGCCTGTTGTGAACCTCACGAGACTGGCATGGCTCTACCTTAACGATAACGACATAACTGCCATATCCCATTTGGCGGGCCTTACGAGACTGATCAGGCTCGACCTATCAGACAACAGCATAATTGACATTGAACCACTGGTACACAATGATGGGTTGGGTGTGGGAGACACAGTCTGGCTCAGTGGGAATCCGCTGAGCCCCACATCAAGGGATGTACACATACCTGCGCTTGTTGCGAGAGGTGTAACTGTCTTCCATGACAACTCATGACCAGCCGGAGCATATTGATAGCGCAGAACGAGGCCGGCAGTACAACTCAGTCAGGATGGCAAGGAGAGAAGTAAAATGAAGAAGAGAGTACTGTATTCCATCATGGTGTTGGCGCTGGTGTTCGGCATGGCGTTACCAATGGCGACGCCGATAATGGCCGACGCGGGAATCGGTGGGAGCCATATCACAGTGCAGACCGCGGAGGAGCCGCATCCGGTAGACGTGTACATCATAGGTCAGACAGTCCGTTACTCGCTGAGGGTGGACAACTTGAGTTCCGCGGAGGATATGACAGTCAGGATCCGCGACAGAATCCCCATGGACCCTGCCAGCTTGGCGGAGATTCCAGGTGTGACGACTACTTACTGGTGGCATGCTACGGATGTATGGCTTCCGACAGAGTCTGATCCTGTGACGATTCCGCCGAATGCGTCCTGGCACGGGACATTTGAGTACGAGATCAAGAGGGATGGCGTTCTGATTCACCCGCTGGTCGACTACAACGTCTGGATGAACCAGCTTGTGGCGTCGGGCACGCAGGGTCCGAATGAGAATATCGTGAACTACGTTCAAGCGAAGACGGTTCGGGTGATCGAACCCGCAATCGAGCTAGAAAAGACGGTACATCCTGCACAGGCCGAGGTGGGAGACACTGTGACCTACACCTTCACCATCACTAATACCGGCGATTGGCCGCTGGAGAACATCACTCTGGAGGACGACAAACTCGGTGGGCTGACAGATGACCTGGCAGCTCACCTACCGGTTGATGGAGTTCTGGCCCCTGGTGCCTCCTCGACGCCTTTGGACATAACGTACACTATCCAGGCCGGGGACCTGCCGCTTGTCAACGAGGCAACCGTTACCGGCACGGCCGAGGACTTTGCCCCGGCCATTCAAGTAGCCGTGGTCAGCCACAGCGATGATGCCGAGGTAATACTCGAAGCCGATGAGTCGATTCACCTGGAGAAGGCGGTGTGGGACGGAGAGGATTGGCTTCCCGCCGATACTCCTGAGACCGGGCCGGAACTGACATCCGACCATGACCCTGTGGTCTTCCGCTTCGTGATCACCAACGACGGCAATGTCCCTCTCACCAGTGTTACCCTGAGTGATACCCATATATCGGATTTCTACACCGACGAGGGGCTCACTACCCTGGCTACCTTCCCCATAGCGCTGTCTCCGCTCGAGTCGGAGACAGTCTATGGCCGGCTGCCCTGGTCCCTCGGAGAGCACAGTAATACTGCGACGGCCACGGGTACGCCTCCGGATGAAGCCGTGATTTCTGCCAGCAACGACTGCCACTACGTCGGCGTGGGCCCATCGATTAGTCTGCAGAAGGATGTCTGGGATGGGGCGACCTGGCAAGACGCAGACACGCCTATCGGGCCGGAACTGACATCTCTCCAGGATCCGGTGGTCTTTCGCTTCGTGATCACCAACGACGGCAACATCGAGTTGACTGGTGTAGAGCTTGAGGATTCAGAGATTGGGGTTTTCTATACCAACTTCGAGCGCACGACCCAGGCTAGCTTCCCGGTGTCCCTGGCCGAGAATCAATCGCGGACCTTTTTCGGCGAGCTGCCCTGGGCACAGGGACAGCACAGTAACAATGCGACGGCCACCGGTACACCGGATGGCTTGCCGGTTGTCGACGCTGAAGACTGGTGCCACTACTTCGGCCTGGGGCCCGCTATTGACATTCAGAAGCGCACCAACGGCGTGGACGCCGACGGCCCGCCCGGGCCTTCCATTACTATAGGCGCTACAGTTACCTGGACCTATATTGTCACGAACACCGGCGGTGTTCCCCTGACCGATATTGTCGTTACGGACGACCAGGAAGGGCTGATCGGCAACATTGCGTTGCTGGCTGTAGGCGAATCCCAGACCCTTACCGCCACCGGCACCGCCGAGGAAGGGCAGTATGCCAATATCGGCTATGTCGTAGGTGATCACAACGGCGATCAGGTTAGTGACGAAGATCCGTCGCACTACTTCGGGCGAACCGTGCCGAAGATCGTCGTCGGGTGGGA
>PULQ01000027.1 GCA_003552465.1 Dehalococcoidia bacterium | reverse complement strand
GCCCATGAGAAGCTCGAGTTCGTTTACCTCGGCATTGACATAAATGAGATTCAGGAAGCCAAACGGGAGGAGGTACTTGCCGTCGCCTAACCCTTTTTACACACCTTTTGACAAGACCCCGAGGGTAGCAAGACATAAGTCTTGATCTTACAGTATTCCCTGAATCCAATCTGGCGATACGCGTTGAATCCCGCCGGTGACGAATGCAGAATCCCAGTACGGTACCCCATCTTTCTGGCGTAGTATAGAGGTTCACGCGTCATAGCGGCTCCAATGCCCTGCCTGCGATGGTCCGGTAGTGTGCCGACATTGTAGATACCTGCCACATCTGCTCCAAGGAATACCGATGAAGAGGCGACAGGCTTGCCATTCAGCAAACCAACATAGTGCTGTAACGGATCGCCCGGACCCAGGCCCAGACTGGCCAGAAGCTGGCATCCTGGTTCTGATGTAGATTCAGGTAACCCGAAGGAAACCCCGAAGGGATGGGCCCACTCTTTGAGTGTCTCGCTGTCTCGGACGGGCCTGATTACAAGATCAGGAATCGAAGCCGAGCGCTCCTCCAGTTCCGCCAGATCAACCGCCATGCCAGCGTTATCGCCCACCAAGAAGAAGCCCTGGGCCTCCAGACGCTTGTCTAAGTCAAGCGGTCGTGTGCTTGGACCAATCCACCACATCATCGGTAATCCGCGTGATCTGAAGTAGTCTACTACAGCGGCTATCCTCGAATCTGTCTCAGTCGGTGCCAGTTCTGCACGTAACACACCATTCCAGACCGGAGTCGCGATCTCGGTTGTATACCATAGCATGTCCGTCTCATCACTTACCTCTACCTGAGATGACTGACCTGCGTGAATGGCGTATTGGCAAACACTGGCTTCGATAGCCTTGACCAGTGCTGATGTTGAGAAGTCTTCCAAAGTACTGCTCGCTATGGCTATAAGGCATCAAACAGATGCCGTTCGCAGATGTGTTATCGTGATATCTTGGCTTCTCCTAGCGTACTAGAACCTCACATACATTATACAACGTGCTCAACAGGCCGTCAACACCCTATTAGGAGGCGTCGCCTAACCCGCATAGGTTCTCTTACATAGCTCAACGATCTAGGCCTTAACTGTCAGAACCGAGGACTATTGGGTAGATCTGAATGTGAGAGGATACGCTTGTTATAGTACCTTCTCCATAAACAGGTAGGCATGCCGAATCTGCGGTGGCATTTCAGTCTCCGGGTACACCTCCCTACTGTGGAATCCCGCCGCGCGATATAGACGTTGTGCCGTCGTCATGAAAGATCCGGTTTCAAGATAGATTTTGGAGAAACTGCATCTCTTACCTTCACGTAGTAGAAGCTCCAGCATTTTCTTCCCGAGTCCTCTTCCTCTATACTCCGGTTTGATGTACATTCGTTTGATCTCTCCAACGCCCTCCTTCACTCTACGAAGAGCACCCATTCCAACGATCTCCTCTTATACTTGTATGAGGTATAATATCCCCCCTGTTGAGATGGAGAACGTGAATTCATCAACATTGTTCTTCACGTAGTCTCGCATGGTTGTTCCTATCATAAGATATACATCAATGCCATGGTCTTTCTGCAACTCACAAGCTATCCAGTCAAAATAGCTCTCGCACAGATCAACGACCGCTGACCTGTGAACAGCCGGGTCAAAAACGACGAAATTCTCCATTCGTGCCCTCGGGGTCTGCTCTCTCATCACCTCCCCTGCCGGCTCCATTCTACGTCACCAGCCCTATCGGAGCAAGGTAGATGGGAGCAGAACAAGGCGGGTGAACAGGTGTCAGAACTGTTGGCCACATCTCGTCAGCTTGTTCAGCCCTGTAGTGCTTGACATTCCTGCATGGGGCTCATAGACTTAGGTTTACCAGGGGGCAGTGGTGATGAAGTGCCCGAAGTGTCACGCCGAGAACTCTGAGGGTTCGCAGTTCTGCGGGAAATGTGGCGAATCCTTCCAGACAAAGCCAACGTGCCCTCAGTGTGGCCACGAAAACCCGGACGACAACGAATTCTGCAATCGGTGTGGCCATCGTCTGGTCAGAGAAACGCTACCTGTGACTCCGCCGTCGTCCATCCCCACCTCGTTTGTCAACGACCGCTACACTGTGAAGAAGTTCCTGGGCGAGGGTGGCAAGAAGAAGGTCTACCTGGCCTACGATACGCTCCTGGACCGAGATGTGGCCTTTGCGCTTATCAAGACCGAGAAGCTGGATGATGCCTCCCGGATGCGGGTTAGCCGGGAGGCCAAGGCCATGGGCAAGCTGGGGGACCATCCCAACATAGTGACCATCTATGATATCGGGCAGGTGGGCGAGCAGCCGTATGTTGTGCTGCCCCTGATGCCCGGTGGTGATATTGAGGGCCTGATCGAGAAAGCTCCCGAGCACCGGCTGCCTATCGAACAGGCCATCAAGATAATCCGCGAGGTGTGCAAAGGGCTGGAGCACGCCCATGCCAAAGGGATCATCCACCGTGACATCAAGCCGGGCAACGTCTGGCTGAGCGGAGATGGAGCGGCGAAGGTGGGCGACTTCGGCCTGGCTCTGGCGGTGGATGTGTCACGTCTCACCGGAGAGGGCATGATGGTGGGCACCTATTATTACATGCCACCCGAGCAGGCATTGGGCGGTGAGATCACGCCCCGGGCCGACCTCTATTCGGTGGGTGCCATGCTATATGAGATGGTGACTGGGAGACCTCCGTTCATGGGTGATGATACCGTGGCCATCATCGGGCAGCATATCAACACGCCGCCTGTGTCGCCCAACTGGCATCGACCCGACCTGCCGCCACCGCTGGCGGCGCTGATTATGAGGCTATTGGAGAAGGCCCCCCACAAGAGGCCGGGTACAGCCAGGGAGGTGCTTGAGGTAATAGAGGCCATTGAGGCGGGAAAGGCTGCTGAACTGTCCGCCGAGGCGACCAGGGTGCTGGCGGAGAGCCCGCTGTACCGGCGGGTATTCGTGGGCCGGGAGGCCGAGCTACGACAGCTACAGTCTGCCTTTGACGGGGTGGCATCTGGGCACGGCTCGGTGCTCATGGTCGTGGGAGAGCCCGGGATCGGCAAGACCGCCCTGACGGAGCAGTTAGGCACCTATGTTTCACTGAGGAACGGGCGTGTGCTGGTGGGCCACTGTTATGAAGAGGGCTCGCTGTCGCTGCCCTATCTGGCATTTGTCGAGGCGCTAAGAAGCTATGCACAGGCCCGTGACGTCAGTCGGCTGAGGAAGGAGCTGGGTACGGGAGCAGTCAGTGTGGCCCGCATTGTCTCGGATGTCAGGGAGAGACTGAAGATAGAACCAAAATCGGAAAGGGACCCGGAAGAGGAAAGATACCAGTTGTTGCAGGCGGTGAGTGACTTCCTGGGCAATGCCGCCGTGTCACAGCCCCTACTGATAGTGCTTGAGGACCTGCACAGTGCCGACAAGGGGACATTAGAGATGCTGGAGCATGTTGGCCGCAACTTGGCTGACAAGAGGCTGCTGATAGTGGGGACATATCGTGATGTTGAAGTGGACCGCACGCATCCTCTATCGGCAGCGCTGGCCGAGCTTAGGCGGCTGCCCGGGTTTGCGCGTCTACTATTGAGGGGACTGAATGCCGACGAGGTGAGGAGGCTGCTCTCCAGCATTGCCGGGCAGGAAGTGCCCTGGGGACTGGCGCAAGCGGTACACAGGCAGACTGAGGGCAATCCTCTCTTCGTGCAGGAGGTGGTGCGCTACCTGGTCGAGGAAGGGGTGTTCATGCGTGAGGAGGGGCGCTGGCGGGCCAGGAGCGATACGCCGGTGGAGATGCGGATACCGGACGGGCTGAGGGATGTGATAGGCAAGCGCCTTTCCAGGCTGAGTGAGTCCTGCAATCAGGTGCTCTCAGTGGCGGCCGTGATAGGCAGAGACTTCCGGCTGGAGGCATTGCAGAGCGTGGCCGGGATAGGAGATGACGAGCTATTCACGGCGCTGAACGAGGCCAGGAAGATGGCGGTAGTTGAGGAGAGGACTGGGGTAGGTGCCAGGGTAAGCTACCGTTTTTCGCATGCCTTCTTCCGGCAGACGCTGTATGAAGAGATAATCGCTCCCAGGCGGATACGACTGCATCGGCAAGTGGCGTTGGCCCTGGAGCAGGTATACAAGAACAGACTGGAGGAGCACGCCGCTGAGCTTGCCGAACACTTCTCCCATTCATCGGATAACGCCGATCTGGAGAAGTCCATCAGCTATGGTGAGATGGCAGCCAAACGGGCCACTGCTGTCTACGCCTTTGGAGAGGCTGCCAGACTGCTCGAGCAGGCCCTCAAAGGGCAGGAGATACTGGCCCCTGCAAACAAGAAGAAGCGGTGCGACCTGTTACTTGAGCTTGGTTGGGCGCGTTACTACGACCATGAGTTTCAGCACGTCCTTGATAATGAGGCGCCCATGGCGTTTGCGTTAGCCGAAGAGTTGGGAGATAAGGAGCGCGCCTGCCAGGCCTGTGATATCGCGGGATCGGCTTTGGGAGGTACTGGAATGATCCCTGTTTTCAGTACACCCGAAGCGCTTGAATGGGTCGAGGCATACGACCGTTATGCCTCGCCCGATACAGTGCACCGCGTCTGGGCGGACTTTGGTATTGCAGCCACTAAGGCAGCAGCGGGCGATACTGCTGGAGCAGTACGTCTCTTTCGCGAAGGCGCACTGCTGGCACGCAAGCTGGGGGATGAAAGCACGTTTGTTCATGCTGGAGGGATCTATCTGTGTTGGTGCCCATCCATTGCTGAGTATGTAGAAGAGGGGCGGCAAATAGCCGATGAGATCAAAGCAATGTGGGATAGAGCTAATCTTTGGGCTATGGGTTGGGCAACACTATTTGTGGGTTCTTTCTTTCTCAGCCTGGGAGAGAGACAACAGGCTGAGGAGATACATCGCGGGCAAACTGAGTCGGAACGGCTAGCCAGACTGCCGGCTTCACAATACTTTTTGCCAGTGATACGTGCCTGCTATCAGATCATGGAGGGACAGCTTGAGGAAGCGGCACAATCCAACGCCGACATTCTTAGATTTGGTGTTGAACTGGGCGCGGCACGAAGTGCGGAGATCTATGCTCGCTATTGTGAGCGTCGCTTGAGCGCGTATCTGGGCTGGGGGATAGAAGGACTCAGCCGTTTGGATGAGCGGGCGAAAACGCTCGGCTTTCCTGTCAGGCAGCCCGACAGGGCATATCGTCTGGCATGTGTTGGGCAGACTGAAGAGGCAAAGACTATTCTTGATGAGGTATGCGAGCAATATGCTGCTGAACCAGAGAGGATCAAGGATACCTTTGGAGTAGAGATACTGGTGTTGGAGACGGCGGTGCTGACAAACCATACTCGTGGGGCAGAGATGCTGTTGACTCTGCTTGGCGATACGCCATTCAAGACACATGGCATGTGGAATCTCACCTGCGTGGCCCGCCACCTCGGCGGGGCAGCCGCCCTCCTGGGGAGGCATGACGAAGCCTGCAAATACTATCAGGAAGCCATCAAGGTTTGCACGGGGATGAGGTTCCGCCCCGAACTGGCGCTCGCCCGACTCCAACTCGCCGAGCTGATCCTGGAGCACTATCCAGATGAAAAGAAGGAGGCGGTGGAGCATCTGGCCTTCTGCATCCCCGAGTTCCGCGACATGAAGATGCAGCCCGCCCTGGAGCGGGCCTTACGACACAAGGAGATACTGAAGGCATAGTTCCCTGTTTGGGAGTCCCCGGGTAACGAATAGGCATAGTGTGTAACTCACTGGTTGGCTCCTAGCCTTCTTCTGCGGCCTTCAGTGTCGCCTTGGCTCTTTCATTACTGTGTTGTTTCTGATAGAGTATGAGTGTGCCGGAGTTAGAAGGGGTGCGGCCCCACATGGATAACTGATCAGGCACAGTAGATCGACAAGGAGGTGCCACTATGCCAACTGTTTTTGCTGTATACAATCTCAGAAAGGACCAGAAACCTGAAGAATACGACAACTACTTGACCAAGACCAAGATTCCGGGGATCAGAGGAGCACCCTGGTGCACAGAGTTCAAGACCTGGAAGGTCGACAGGGTTCTTGGCCCCGCCGTTTCCGAACCAGAGGGGCCATTGCCCGCACAACCTCCGTACCTTTATGTTGCCAAGATTGAGGTATCTGACCTGGACGCGATGGTGGGTTTCATGGGGACTGATGCAGGCAAGGAATTCGTGAAGTCCTGGAGCGTGTATGTCGACCCAACAGCGGTCTTCACTCTCGGGCACGAAGTGTAGAGTCATATTCAACGGTTCCATCAAGAAAGGGCCGCACCCGAACCTACCTTTTTGGTTGATGTCCGCAGACCTGGAGAGGTGAGAGGCCATGAAAGAGTGGTAGGTGGTGGTTGAAACGTTACTAGAGGCCATTTCTTGATGGTGAAACGGCCTACTCTGGCTATTGCAGCCCTTGCAGGACCGCCATCATAACGCTGCACAAGAGACGTCATAGTCTGCTCCCGTCGGAAACCACAAGGAGCTGGGTGTTCCAGATCAGATTATCTCCCGTTTCCTCATCTCTCAAATCACACGTAACAGATCCCTGTTGCCAGGTCTGAACAAGCTGTGCTTTTGTCGCCCGGGCTGAATACAATGAGCCTCTGTTGGACTCAGCAGGCGGTGAGGAATCAGGTGCTGTCCTTCAACTGTAGCTCCATCAGGTGGCTGTCTTCTCCATACGGATAGTATAGACTACGCCTCCTACTCCTCCGTTCTCAATTCCTGGGTCAAGACATCGCACATTGCGCCAGACTATTTCCGGCACTTCCTCCTTCCCTGATTCCGCCCATTCCATGTTCGTCTCCCAGAGTGCATTTATCTCGAGCAGGACGGGAAGCAAAGCTCTCGGACACATGTGTCCCGTTGACTTCTGAGGATTGAGAAACGGGTCGAAGACCAACTTGTTACCAACCTCGATCCCGGCGAAACAAGCTTGGGACTTCACCACTTCGGCAACTAGCTGATACTCTATAGTCTTGGGAATATTCCTGTAGAGTTTCTCCAATCCAGGATGGAGTTGTGCCATCGCCTCATCATCGAGGCCAGTACTGAGTTTGAACAGGTCTGCCGCTTGTCCTGTCAGCATGGTATCCTCCCTTACATCAGTGGCTCAACCAGAATTCGCCTCTCTTTTCCATTGCATGCTTACTCTCTCCGATAGGCGTCACCCCCTTCGCTCCAGAACTCTCATACGTGACTGCCAGGGGTACCGGGGATCACCATCAAACAGCGCTCCCGTCACTTGTGTTGCACTCCCACCGCCCCCACCCTAACGTGCATGACCTCTGTGAAGCCAGAGTACCTGTCCTATGCCGGCTACTTCTTCATCTCACGCCAATCGATGACCATAGCCGGGTAGATCCCATCAACGGGCAGTTGCTTTCTGTGCGGTATCTTGGCGAAGGCGTCTATTATCGCCTGGTCGGTGGGTGCTTCCCACAGGCAGGCAATCTTCCCGGCTCCTGCCGCTACCCAGCTCTCTATGCAGTGGGTCTCGGCTGTATAGGCTGCCAGGCTGTCATTCACCTTTGCCATCTGAGCCTCGGTCGAGTACTCCGCGGCATCCGCGGTGCTCAGGTCTATGGTATGCAAGACCAGAAACTTCGCCATCTGTTCACCTCCTCTAATGCGCCTTATCGTGCTATTATGCCTTTCTTGGGAAGGGTCGCCAGTATTCGTGCCCGCTGGCGACGATAGCGACACGGCACTGGCTACTGTGGTAAGCTGTTCTCAATCCCGGGATCAGCGATCGAGTCGCCGTCCGGGTTGGCGACTCGAGGTCAAGTTATCTGTTTCGCTTTGTCATCCTTGACTTCGACCACGTTGAAACTCCGGTTCTTGCCAAGGTCACCCCAGTGCAAACACCATTTCCAGCATGCCATATCGGAATCAGCTTCCATCAGAACAAACTGTGTGCCGCCATCTGTGGCCAGCCATTCGCCAATGATCTTTATGCCTTCGGGCGCCATTCGTCCCTTCTCCATCCTCCTCGCTGCAATCTCAGCGCTTTCGTGAGGCTCCCAGGTACGAACTACCATGAATCTCATCACTAGTCTCCTTTCACCTTAGTCTGGCAGGCTGCTTCATTGGAGTCAGCCGGCCCTCTGGCTGCCTGCAAGCACCGAAGCCGGCTCCGATTTCACATAGGCATCACCTCCTCCTGGCGGCCGGCCAATTGTGTCTTCTTCTGCAGTTGCCTTGACTTCGCCGGCACTGGTCAATCAGCAAGGCAAGCACGCGTGTAAACATCCTTTCGTCTGCAGACTGAGGACGGACTTCGTTGTTGTGGAAAGACAAGGACCGGGTTCACATACTCACATGTGCCCGGCTCAACACCGTGGTAACCACTGCAGCCCCCTGATGGAAACATTTAGCCACCAACCCTGTGTTAGCCGTATAGTACTATCTTACCATCATTATGAAATTTGTCAATAGCCTATTGTGTGATAGAAGAGGGAAAACTGGCTTTCCTTCGAATCGGCCATGCTTGTCTCCCCTGAAGCAACAACTTGTTCTGTTGTCACCCTGTGGTGGCTACATGCAGCGGTGTGCCGCAGCAGTCAGCCGCGTTATGCCTCTGGGGTAGGATATGGGAGGGTGAAGTGGCCGGCGCGTCAACTGTCTCTGTCGGCGAGCAGCTCTTCTATGCCCGGAACGTCTTCCATCACGCGTTCCATGGCGACCTCTTCTCCCTCTGCTGTGAAGGCTCTGTTCCCGGAGTCGGATACGATCAGTATGTAGGTCGGGACCCTGGTGGCGGAGCACATCAACCGTTCACCCTGGCTATCGCAGGTGATGCGGGTCTCACCGGCCACGTATACCCTGGTGTTCCCGGCTGTGACGGGGCCTTCGATCGTTAGCTCTTTCTTCTCCATCTGCCAGAGATGAGACCTCCGAGAAGCCTTCTTCCGGACCTTGAGCAACCGAACCTCACTATAGGCGGCACGATCCGAATCGGGCGCAGTCTCAGTTCCATGCAGGCGTGCCCTGCAAAGACCACGCCATCGTCAAACGAGGGTTGAAGCCTTACGGCATGAGCGTGGGAAGGAAACATCAGAAGGATGGGTGTCCACAGCGACGCGACCACGAGCGCGGTGTCGGCCGGGTCGTCGAGTCCGATAGCGAGGTCCGCGCTCAGGCTCTTGATCCTGACACGCCTGAGGATGCCTCGCACGAGCCGCCATATGTCGGGAAGGAAGTCCGCGAACCGGACTAGACCGAGAACTCCCCGGCCCCTTCGCACCTTCGGCTTCTTACCCGCCTTCCTCAGGTCTGCCCGCTTCTTCTCACCGTCGCGCTTCTTGCCGGCGAAGTCCTTCTTGACCAGGCCGAAAAACCATCTGAGGCCGAACCCGAAAGGAGGTTGCTCCCCGATTCTCAGGCGAAGACTGACATCCAGGGGGATGCTGAGCAGAAGGACTATGACCCCGACGACAATCGCTGCAATTATGCCGGCGGTCAATTGCCACTATCCTTGCTTCTCTGGTTCCTTGCGCTCCTTACCCTTGGCCGTCATCTGCCCTATGAACTCGGGTGCCCTGTCCACCAGCTTCTCCGCTACTGTGGCCAGTCCGCCCTTGATGCCCTCCACCCTGACGCCGGTCTTGTCGATGACCACCACGGCTACGGGCTTGATCCCGGCACCCCCGAGGGAGCCGCCGCCCTTACCTTCAGCCTTGCTCGGGTTGCCGCTCTTATCGGCCGTTCCCGTGCCTCCGGCGGCGCCGAAGACGAACCCCGTGCTGACAACCGGGATCAGTGTTACCCCGTCAACCGTCCTGGGTTCACCCATGACGCTGGTGCTGCTGAGCACCTTCTGGATTTCGTCGACAGTCGTCTTGACCAGATTCTCGACATCCATTGTCCACCTCCTGTACGATGTGATGTATACTCTACATTATATGATCCTGCCGGGCTCCCTGTCAAAACGTTAGCACCTTGTAAACGTGCCCTGTGCCGTATAGAATTGGGGCCGTATGAACGTCTTCCTGATCACCCTGCAGGCGGTGTTCGCGCTCCTCGGCATCGGTGTGCTGGGCTTCTGGATCATCGGCAGAAGACGTGTGCCATCGGAGACGCTGGCCTTCCTGTCCACACTGGCCATCGATATCTCTCTGCCTCTGCTCGTGCTCGGCAATCTGATACTGGACTTCTCTCCGCGAGACTATCCGGACTGGTGGCTCATGCCGCTGTGGTGGCTGGGGTTCACAGCGGTAGCTCTGGGCCTGTCCGTGTCGGCATCGTTCCTCGTGAAGAAAGACATCCGCAGCGAGTTCACCATCAGCCTCCTCTATCAGAACGGACTGTTCTTTCCCATCCTGATCATCACCGGCATATTCGGTCAGGGTAGCACCTACCTGGTGACCCTGTTCCTGTTCATGATCTTCTTCCCCTCTCTGGTGTTCAGCACATACCGTCTGTTCTTCAGCAAAGGCCTTCAGAAGGAGAGCATCAGCTGGCGCAGAATCGTGAACCCGGTCCTCATCGCCACCGTTGTCGGACTGGTTATCGGCCTTGTCTCCGCCACCGATCACATTCCCGATTTCGTCGTCACTATTGTGACCATGGTGGGAGCCATCGCCACGCCCCTCTTCATGCTGATACTGGGAGGCAACATATACAACGACCTTATGTACAGGGTTAAGGAGGGCCACCGGTGGCAGGTTCGGGAGGTGGTCAAGTTCGTCCTGATCAAGAACTTCGCCTTCCCTCTGGTCTTCCTCGGCCTCCTGCTCTGGCTCAAGCCCGACTTCGACGTCGCCTTCATCATAATGCTTCAGGCCGTCGTGCCGCCGATAACTGCGATACCGATTCTGGTTGAACGGTGCGGAGGGAACAGGAGGATCGGCAGCCAGTTCCTGCTTGTCAGCTTCCTGGTCTCGATAGGCTCGATCCCGGCATTCCTCTACCTGTTCAGCATGTTCTTCCTCATACCGCTGTGACAAACGATAGGTTTACTGGGAAGGCGTGGAAACCCACAACTCCGGTCAGCTATGCTTCCGCTCCCGTCGCGTCCATCACCCCGGAGGTTCGAGGTCCATCCTGTACCCGTGGTCGGGCATTAGAAGCCCGTCGACATACACCGCGCGATCAACGACCTGCACCCGCCCGCGCGCTATCAGGTCGTGCACGGCAAAAGGATACACCGTCCAGTCGCCTGCCCTCTTGAGGGCGTCCTGGAGGCTCTTGCATACGACCTTCATCGCCGCCTTGTGTTCGGCATCGGCCGATGCCTCGAAAGCCAGGTAGGAGGTAATGCCCTGCCCTGCTGCGTAATCCACGACCCTGTCGTAGGAGCCGACCAGGTCGCTTGCTCCCTCCGAATCGAGTGCCTCGAGTGTCGGGACTATCTGCAGGGGCCTGGATTGAGCCAGCACAGGACCCGTATCCTCTCCCTTGTCGACGATGAAGAGGGTTGACCGTATCTCCCTGTCCCCGGCCAGTATCGCCTTCGCTGTGGGTATCCAGTAGAGGCCGGCGTAGCCCCTGGTAGTGTCGCCGGGATGAACGTTCAGTATCCAGGGATAGTACCTGTCTACCGTCCAGTCGGTGAACCACTGATCATAGCCGGCCAGGCAGATGAGATCGGGCGCGACTCCGATCGTGTCTTCTATCAGGCGCCAGACTTCCTGCTCGTATTGCAGCCTCTCCGGGCAGTTCCTGGGAACAGACCCCAGACCGTGCTTCTCCCTCGCGTTCTGCAGGTAAGGAAGGTGGCTCAACTCGATGGTGACATGGCCGTTGGCCCGGGCCTTCTGCACACCTTCACAGTCGGGCCGGTTCGTGAACACGACGTAGCGGTGAGCCGGGTCCCGTTCCACGATCCTCTCGTAGTTCGTTCCCGAGCCGGAGACGAAGCAGACGATGATCATTCTAGGGGGGAGGCTGCACGCCCGGAGCAGGCCCGCTGCCCTCCTTCAATGTCCTCACGATATCGGCCGATGGCTCGTTGGGAATGGTGGCTATGTTCTGCCCCTCGTACTCGAAGATCTCTTTGTCATCATCGGTGATCTCGCCGATGACCGCGGCGACGGCGCCCTGGGAGCGAATGGCGGTCAGCACCTCGTCGACATCGGCGGGGGAAACCTGTAGCACCATTCGGGACTGGGTCTCACAGATGAGGATCTCCTCCGGAGTGAGCCCCTCCACCTTGACGGGCACGGCCGACAGATCAACTCTGGCGCCCAGTCCGCCGTATCTGGCAGATTCGCAGACCGCCGCACCGATGCCGGCGGCGCCCAGGTCCGAACAGGCGTGGATCTTTCCGGTGCCAAAGGCAGCCAGGCTGGCTTCCATAGTCCTTCTTTCTTCCTCGAACTGGGCCCTCGCCGGCCGCATCTCTAGCACTATTCCCGCGCGGTACAGCGTATCGTTGCCATCCTCTGCTGTCTCGCCGATGATGACAATCCTGTCTCCTGCTGCCTTGGCCGGCTTGGTCAGCGGTTCTTCGGTTACCAGCCTGCCGATCACAGCGGCCACCACCGCCGGAACAACATCGCTGAAGGATGTGGAAAGACCTCCGCCGATTATGAAGACATCCATGGCCGCGCACATATCCCGTATGCCCTGAATCATCAGGTTCAGCCTTTCCTGGCTGGTCATGGTCTTGCACTGGCCGCAGGTGCACTTGCCCGAGAACCCGCATGGGCCGACCAGCACCTCTTCGTCCAGTGGTCTCGTTCCGATGAAGTCCATGAGGAAAAGCGGCCGGCCTCCCATGGCGGTGATGTCCCGCATGGCGCCTCCCGCCCCGGTCGCCGCAGCGTCGTAGGGCCTGGGCACACAGGGAGAACAATGGCTCTCCTGCTTGGCCACGAAACAGCCCTCTATACCGGGCATACGGAATACCGAAGCATCGTCTCCCGGGCCTACCACCAGTGCTCCCGGCCACTTCTCGCCGATTATGCGGTTCAGTTCTGCGAATGCTCCGAAGTCGACCGCCTGGTCTATGTTGTGATGCAGGTGGGCAAACAGGGCGTGCATCAATGCTCTCTCAATCGTGTTCATTCCTACCTCCCTCAGACGTTCGGTATTCTACTCGATAATCGGGGGGGTTCACAGGATGCGCGCGGCGGACAAAAAAGAACCCCGTGTTGTCGAGGCGCTGGCCGCCGCAAAGGGCAAGCGGGTCATAGCAAAAAGAAGAACCCCAAGCGGCCTCCCATTCTTTGGTATTCTCCCCTCGTCCTTTCGACTCTCGCCTACTCAGGCTCGGTTCTTCGTCCACCAACCACTTGTTTGGCTGCTTGGGGTATCTTGTATAGTATCACACCGGTAAAAGGCTTGTCAAGTTTTGCTCCTGAGTAGGTCGAGAACCCTCGGAAATTTCCTCCGGGTCAACTCATCCTGAGTGTCCGCTGATGACCTCGCCCCGGCAATGGTCGGGTAGAGGAATGGCAGCCTTCCTGATACAATTCTCGCAGCGTCATGGCCGTATGCCGCATACATCGCAGAAGGAGGACAGATGGAAATCTTGAAGCAGCTCTCTGAGGCTCCGGGAATCCCGGGTAGAGAGGAGGCGATCAGGGTCATCGTCAGGGAGGCCCTGGAAGCCCACGTCGACGGTATAGAAGTTGACCGGTTGGGGAACGTGATCGCACACAAGAAGGGCAAGGGGCCGAAGGTGGTGGTAGCCGCACACATGGACGAGATCGGGTTCCTCGTCTCCCACATCGACGAGGAGACAGGGTTCCTGCGCATCGCGCCTGTCGGCGGATTCGATCCCCGCACGCTCATCGCCCACCGGGTGATGGTGCACACACGGAATGGTGGTCTCTGCGGGCTTATCGGTACCAAGCCGGTGCATGTCCTGACCGACGAAGAGCGGAAGAAGGTGCCCGAGATGAAGGACCTCTTCGTCGACATCGGACTTGCGGGTAAGGATGCCAAAGAGCGGGTGCGCGTCGGCGACCCCGTAACCCTTGTGCAGACGTTCGAGGAGATAGGAGAGCTTGTCACGGGCAAGGCGCTCGATGACCGCCTGGGTGTGTACGTGGCGATCGAGGCGGCCAGGAGGCTGGGAAAACACCAGGCGGATATCTACTTCGTGGCCACGGTGCAGGAGGAGGGGGGATTGAGGGGAGCGCGGACATCGGCCTTCGCCGTTGCCCCGGATATCGGAGTGGCCCTGGACTCGACCATCGCCTGCGACATTCCGGGGGTATCGGCACATGAGCAGGTGCCCCGCCTGGGTAAGGGCGTGGCCATCAAGCTCAAGGATTCGGCGTCCATTTCCCACACCGGCCTCGTTCAGTTCCTGATCAACCTGGCTGAGGAGCGGAGCATCCAGTACCAGCTCGAGATACTGCCCCGGGGCGGAACCGATGCCGGCGCGATCCAGCCTGCGCGTGAAGGTGTCGCCGTGGTTACCATCTCGGTTCCTGCCCGGTACGTGCACACGGTGGTGGAGACCTCGCACAAGGCAGACATCGAGGCCGCGATCAATTTGCTCGTTGCCTTCCTGGAAACGTGCCACGAGGCAGACCTGCGGCTGTAGCAATAGAATGCGGCAACCGGCGACGCTCAGAGAGCGATCCGCCTGCTAGGAGCTTCGGCCCTCGGTGCCTTCCTTTTTCTCATCGGCGTAGAAGCTCTTGAGCCGTCTGGCCATCCCCTCCAGGCGCCTATCGACCAGGTGGTTGATGGTGCCCTCGGGATAGGTGCCGTCTTCCTGTCTATCCCCGGCGGCGATGCCCGTCAGGATCTCGATGCCCTCGTCGATCGTCCGGGCCGAGTAGACATGGAACTGGCCCTGCTTGACGGCCTCCACGACCTCATCGCGTAGCATGAGGTTCTTGAGATTCTGTTGCGGTATCAGCACACCCTGTTCGCCGGTGAGTCCCTGCGCCTGGCACACTCTGAAGAACCCTTCGATCTTCTGGTTGACGCCGCCTATTGGCTGGATCTCCCCCATCTGGTTCACCGATCCCGTCACGGCTATACCCTGCTTCAAAGGTTTGTCCGAGAGACTGGAGAGAATGGCATACAGCTCGGCCGAGGAGGCGCTGTCTCCCTCGACTCCTTCGTAGGACTGCTCGAAACACAGGCTCGCGGAAAGCGATAGTGGCTTGTCCTGGGCATACTTCCACCCCATATAGCCGCTGAGGATCATCACTCCTTTGTTGTGAATCGGGCCGCTGAGTTGCGACTCACGTTCTATGTTTATCACCCCTCCCCGTCCCAGGAATGTCCTGGCGGTTATCCTCGAGGGCTTGCCAAACGCGATGTCGCCCAGAGAGTAGACGCTCAGGCCGTTGACCTGCCCCTTCACCTCGCCCTCGGTGTCTATCATGATGGTACCGCGGTCTATCATCTCTCGAATCCGTTCATCGAGCAGGTTGTGCCTGAACAGCCGTTCGTCGATCGCTTTCTGGACGTGACCGGCTGAGATGAACTTGGCGCCGTCCTTCGAGGCCCAGTAGTCGGCCTCCTCGATCCAGTCCTTGATCTTGGCGAACCTCGATGACAGCCGCTCCTGGTCGGCCACTATCCTTGATGAGTGTTCGACAACCTTGGCAACCCCGCTGGGGTCGAAGTGCCTGGCCTCGCACTCCTCGCAGCATCCCGAGAGAAAGGCCGCATAGGCGAGCAGGTTCTCCTCGCTTCTCTCGATCTGAGAGTCGAAATCGGCCTTTACCTTGAATATCTCCCAGTAGTCCTCGTCGTACATCGACAGCATCTGATAATACAGGGCATCACCGGTTAGTATCACCTTGACCTGTATGGGCATGGGTTCCGGCCGCAGTCCCTGAGGCGCTATCAATCCGAACTGCTCGAAAGGGTCTTCTATTCTGACCTCGCCGTTCCTGATCGCCCGTTTGAGCGCCGGCCAGACGCCGGGGTTCGAAAGGACGTCCCTCACCCCGAGGATCAAATAGCCGCCGTTGGCTCTGCTGAGAGCGCCCGCCTTAAGCATGGTATGGTCGCTGAGGTACCCTCCCAGCAGAAACCGTCGCTCGATCGCGCCGAACATGTTAACGAAGTTGGGATTGCTTTCAAGGATCACCGGAGGCCCATTGGTTTCCTCGTTATCGACGAAGACGTTCACCTGGAACGGCAAGAAAGGGTTTCCTCCTCCCATGGCTTGCGTAACCGGGACACCCAGTACCGTCGGTGCAGGTTCGTCTGTTGCCTTGAAAAGCTCCAGATTGTCCAGTGTGTAGTCCTTAAGGTCAGACAGGTACTGTGTTATCCTGGGAACATCTGAATACTGCTCGAATAGCGAGCCGAACAGGCCCGATACAGTGTACTCCCCGATGTCCTTGTCTGCCTTCTGCAGTTGCTCGGTCGCCTTTGCCTGCATGTCGGTGGCCGCCTCAAGGCTTGTCTGGAGTTTCTTGCGCAGTTCAGCTTGCTTGGACTCGAGCTTTTTCCTGTCTGACTCACTGAGAGCAAGGTATTCCTGCTCCTGCATGGGACGGTCGTCCTTGATGGGGATCAGGGCCGGACCGGAGGGGGTCATCTGAAGGACGAATCCCTCGCGCCGGGCCTCGCTCGATATCTCCTCGAAAAGCTTTTGCTGCTGAGCCTGCACCTTCTCTACCGTCTTCTGTCTCTGGTTCTTGTACTCATCGCTCGAGAACGCCTGCCCGAGTCCATGCCGGATCTTCTTCAGCAGTTCGTTCGTCTCATCACGCAAAGCCCTTCCCTTCCCCCGCGGCAGAGCAACTATCTGGGGACTATCGGGCTCCCTGAAGTTGTAGAGGTAACACCAGTCCTGCAGTTCGGCGGTCTGACCCGCGGACTCTCTCTCCTTGATCACCCTCTCGATATAGGCCTTCACCATACTGGTCTTGCCGGTTCCGCTGAGGCCGGCGACATAGATGTTGTAACCCTTGTCGACCATGTCTATGCCGAACTCCACTGCCCGCGTCGCCCGTTCCTGGCCGATGAACTCCCGTAGCGGGGCCAGGTCCCCGGTGCATTCGAAATCGAACAGCTTGGGATCACATTCCCAGCGCAGACTCTCAACGGGTACTTCGTACTTCTTCAGTTCCATTAACTCCTCCTTGTGGGTCTTCTCCCCAACCATCAGAGTGTAGCAGAGTTCGTCCTGCCCCTGTCAGGCCTGTTGCTGCATAATCGCCCGCACACGCTCAAACAGGGGTGGGTGGCTGTAGTTCAGCGATACGTAGAAGGGATGCGGTGTCAGGTTTGATAGGTTGCCGGCGTTGAGCTTTTTCAACGCCTCCACCAGGTGCCCCGGGTCTTCTATAGTGGTGGCGGCAAAGCGGTCGGCCTGATACTCGTTCCTCCGGGACAGCGCGCGCACCACAAGCGAGATCACCATCTGCAGCGGTGTGTAGAGCAGCCCGAAGAACACTATGCCGGCGTAGATGGATTGCTGCTCCATGTAGAATGCCTCGTACAGTCCGGGGCTGCCCAGGAAGACCGATAGCAGGAAGAACAAGAACCCCGCGTGAAGGATGCCGATGATGGTGCCCTGCAGTATGTGCTTCTTCTTGTGATGGCCGATCTCATGGGCGAGTACCGCTACCAGTTCCGGCACGGTGTGTCTTCTTATCAACGTATCGAACAGGGCGATTCGTTTGTTCCGGCCGAATCCTGTGAAGAACGCGTTCGACTTGGTGGAGCGCCGGGAGCCGTCGATCACGAAGACGTTCCTGATCGGGAAACCCACCGAACGGCCATAGCCCAGTATCGCCTCTCTCAGTTCACCCGGTTCCAGGGGAGTGAACTTGTTGAAGAGTGGCATGATCCAGGTTGGGGCGACGTACTGCAGGGCCAGCGCAAACAGGGTAAGGGCAACCCAGCAGTATAGCCAGGCCAGTTGCCCGGCATGCTGGAACAGAGCCAGCACACCGCTCAGCAAAGCTCCGCCGAGAAGACCGGCGAGGACCATCTTCTTGAACACGTCTGTGACGAAGGTGCCGGGCGTGGCCCTGTTGAAGCCGAAGCGCTCCTCGATCACAAAGGTGCGGTAGATGCTGAAGGGTAGACGGATCAGGCTGTAGCCCGTCGCCAGGATGCCGATGAAGAGAAGCCCGTTCACTATGGGGGTGAAACCCCAGGAACGGACAGCCTGGTCCAGGTAGTTGAAGCCGCCGGAAAACCAGAAGGAAAGCACAACTGCGAGGCTGAACGTACTGGTTATCAGATGGAAACGGGTGTTCGTGCGCAGGTACTCCTGAGACCGGCGGTAGTCGTCGGGATCCTGCACATCTTTCAGGGATGAAGGCGGTTCTGCCCTCATGTATCTGAGATTGAGCAGATTGGCAACGATCCTTATCGCGTGCTCGACGAGCAGGGCGGTAAGTATTATAATGAAGAAAGGATTCGCCATTTGTGTATCCGGCGTCCGACAGTCTACTAGAGGGATGTGGAGCCGTCAAGAACCGTGTACAGGGTTCATACATACGCTGAAAGTCCGCTGTCGGCAGTCGGGCATGGACTGCTGCATACGCAGGGGTTCAACCGTCAGCAGAATGGAGAGATGCGGTGATGGCCGGCAGAGTCCCAACTGCTCGGGGGCGTGATATACTATCGGGCATGATCGTGCATGCCGCATCCTATCGTGGAGACGGTAGCCCGGACGACCGTCTTCTGATCTCTCATCTGGTTGAACAGATCGCTGCTGCTGGCATCGGGAGGTAGAAACGATGACGACGACACAAAAGGCGTTGCTGTATGGCGGACTCGCTGTGGCCGTTATCTATGTCGGTCTGCTGACGCTCACCCCTTACCCCGGTCACTTCGCAGTCAAGGCCGTACCTGCGGTAGCTTTGTCCGTCATGGCACTGGTGGCGGTACGCGGACTCACCGGCAAGCTCCTGTTCACGGCTCTGCTCTTCTGCGCCGCCGGAGACGTAGCACTGGCCCTCGAAGGCGATCAGTTCTTCGTCATGGGCCTGGTCTTCTTCCTGATCGCCCAGGTCTTCCTGATAGCGACCTTTTCGCGCAGCCTGAAGATGCGGAGGTCGAGGCTCCCCGTCGTCATCGCCCTCGTTGTCTATGCGGTGATCATGGCGATTCTGCTCCAGCCTTATCTCGGCGAGTTCATGGTGCCGGTGTTCGTCTATATAGCGGTGATAACGGGGATGGGAGTACTCGCCGCCCTGCGCTCTGCAGAGGGCAGACTCGTCCTCTACGGAGCGATTTCCTTCATCGTATCCGACTCCCTGATCGCCATAGATAGGTTCGCCGTCGATGTGCCCGCTTCCGGCTATCTCATCATGATCACGTACTATCTGGCCCTGTTCCTGATAGCTTACGGGTGTGTAAGAGATGACCGTGCGTTGAGCATCTCTCAGCAATGACGCACCGAGTCGGGTGCTGTTGACAGCAGCCGGTCTGACCGGGCTGCAGGAGGTGTATCATGGCCAGGGTCGAAACCGAGCGCAAAGGGCGCTCTCTCGTGGTGACCATCAACCGTCCCGACGTTCGCAACTGCGTGGACGGTGAGACGGCACAATTGCTCTTTGAGGCCGTCGAGTTCTTCCGCAGAGATCCCGACCTCGATGTGCTTGTTCTGACAGGAGCCGGCGACGTTTCGTTCTGTGCCGGTGCCGACCTGAAGAACGTGGAGAGCCTGGCGGCACGGCCGGGTGTCGAGGAGTCGGGACCTATGGGTATCAGTCGCATCACGGACCTGGACAAGCCTACCATAGCTGCCGTCAACGGCTACTGCCTGGCCGGTGGACTGGAACTCGCCTGCTGGTGTGACTTCCGCATCTCCTCCCGAAGCGCCAGTTTCGGCGACCCGGCTCGCCGCTGGGGCGTTCCTCTCATCGACGGCGGCACACAGCGCCTGCCCGGGATCGTCGGCCTCGGCAACGCGCTCTACATGATCGAAACCGGGATCGTGATCGACGCCGGCCGCGCACTGCAGATGGGGCTCGTGCAGGAGGTCGTCCCTGATGGGCAGGCCCTGCCCAGGGCACTGGAACTGGCTGAAGCGATGTCGCGATATCCCCGGGTAAGCCTGAGGAACGACCGCAGGGCCGTCTATGAAGGCCTGTCGTTGCCGATCGTTGAAGGGATCAGGCTGGAGGCGGACATCCACCGGAGCAGTCTCACTGCTCCCGAGCTGTCGGATGGGCTTCGTCAGTATGCCGCCGATCGGCGCCCGCCGTTCCCCCGTCCTCCGCACGGCCCCTAGAGCATGATGTGTGGGCGCGTCTACTTCCTGGCACAGGCTGCCCGGTCCGGTGGATTCGACAGAACTCACTTCCCATAAAGGAGACGCGGGTCTGATCGTGGAGACTACCTGTCCAGTACCACCCACTCGATTTCGTTGGCGCCCTTGACCACGGAGACGATGTGGTTGCCGTATCGTAGTTGCTCGATCAGGAAGGAGTCGCCCCTGTAGTCCAGAACGACGTGGCTCTCATCCGGGAGCGCAGCCACACGGCAGGCCTTAAGGCCGCCGATGCCGATACCGATCGCCTTGAGCGCCGCCTCCTTGGCCGTCCAGTAGCGATAGAACGTGTCCCAGGATCTGTCGGCCAGCCCCCACTCCTCGTCCCCCGCCACGCGGGACAAGAGGGGTTCGGTGCGGGCCCTGATCTCCTCGACATCGATCCCGACCCGGTCGCGGCTTACCACAGCCGCCACGCAATACGGTTTGTGCGAGACCGACCAGTAGCTGCCTGAGTCAGGGCACGGCCTCCCCTCTTCGTCCTTGAGCGGTTCTCCCAGCCTGACTCCGCTCCTGTCGGCGCTAACCATCAGGGCCTGGCGGGCCAACTGGCTTAGACGGGCTGCGCTTTCTTCACCGGATAGGTTGTCTCCCTCCCCGGCAACGGGCATGACTACCGGATACAGTGTCATCGGCATGCGATTCTCGGGTGCTCCCGTAGACCAATTATATCACTGATGATGATCCGGTCTCAATACCGGGGGCTGTTGAGAGATTACTGTCGGGCGAGGCCATGAGAACTCGTTATGCGTTATAATACTCAGGATACTACGCAGGAGGAGTGCGGCAGGGCTGAGGGTTGAGAGTAGTATTGACCCTGATGCCCGGCGCGGATCGCCATCAGCGGGGGTGTTTCGGGCGCCGGCCTGGCTGGTGCGCCCCGGTGGGCAGAGGGTCTTAGCCGGGATCGCCCGGGTAGCAAGTAGGAAGATCAAGGAAGTGGAATGACAGGCAGAAGCCGGATGTTCATGGGGATAGACATCGGCTCGGTCAGCTTGAACATAGCTGTGGTCGATGAGAAACTGCAGTTGATCGAGAGCGTCTATGAGAGGACAAGGGGTCAACCTATCCCGGCGCTGATCCGTGTTCTTGAGGGCCTCCAGATGAACTTCCCTGAAATGTGTGGGGCAGTATGCACGGGCAGCGGGCGAAGCCTGATAGCCGATATCATTGGTGTAGACAGGGAGAACGAGATCACCACTCAGGCAAAGGCCGTCGCATACTTTCATCCCGGGGGCAGGACGGTGATCGAGATCGGGGGGCAGGACTCCAAGCTGATCTTCCTGGACTGGGATGAGAAGAGCGGAAGGTCGGTCATCGTTGACCATGCCCTGAACGAGATATGTGCCGCGGGAACCGGCTCTTTCCTCGATCAACAGGCATATCGCCTGGGGCTCTCAATAGATGAGTTCAGCAGTCTGGCCACAAGAGCTGAGACTCCTGCTACCATCGCGGGAAGGTGCAGTGTGTTTGCCAAGTCTGACATGGTTCATCTGCAGCAGGAGGGGACATCACAGGAAGAGATAACAGCGGGCCTTTGCTACGCCCTGGCCAGGAATTACATAAGCAATCTGGGTAAGGGCAGAAGATTCGTGAAGCCGGTAGCCTTTCAGGGTGGAGTCGCCGCCAATAAGGGAGTGGTCAGGGCCTTCGAGGAACTGCTGGAGCTCGAGCCCGGGGAGTTGATCATCCCTCGGCACTTTAAGATCATGGGAGCCTTCGGAGCAGCGGTCACGGCCTCGGAGAGTGGCAGCGAAGCGCCTGTCACACTTGAGGCGGCAAAGGAAGCCCTGATCAGCTATCTGGCCGAAAAAGCCGGAGAATCTGAGGTACGCCATCTACAGAGGTTGATCTACAACGGGGATGGTTCCACTCCTGTGGATCAACCTCCTGCTCTGGAAAAGCCGCACAGGCCCGGGGTGTATATGGGCATCGATGTCGGCGCTGTGAGCACAAATATCGTTGTTCTGGATGAGAACAAGAGGCAGTTGGCGGCGAAGTATCTCTTGACCGAAGGTGATCCGATCGGGTCGGTTAAGAGAGGATTGGCGGACATAGCACGTGAACTGGAAGAACCTGTTGACGTTCGGGCTGTGGTGACCACCGGCAGTGCACGCTACTTTGCGGGAGACTTCGTTGGTGCCGATGCAGTGGTGAATGAGATTACCGCTCAGGCTAAGGCGACTATAGATATCGATAGTACCGTGGACACCATCTTTGAGATCGGGGGGCAGGACTCGAAATACATCCGCCTGAAGAACGGTGCCGTCGTGGACTTCGAGATGAACAAGGTCTGTGCCGCGGGAACCGGCTCCTTTCTCCAGGAACAGGCCGATAGATTGGATGTGAGTATTGAGGAGGAGTTTGGAAAACTTGCTCTGGACTCAAGATCTCCTGTTGATCTTGGGACCCGCTGCACCGTCTTCATGGAATCGGATCTGGTACACCACCAGCAGGCGGGGTCGCCCAAAGTCGATCTCCTGGCGGGCCTCTCCTATTCTATTGCCAATAACTACGTTGAGAAAGTGGTGGGGAATAAGAGGATCGGCGAGAGGATATACTTCCAGGGAGGCGTAGCCGGTAACAAGAGTGTGGTGGCTGCCTTCGAAAGCATCCTGGGGAAGAAGGTCACCGTCCCGCAGAGCCACGGCTTAACCGGTGCCATAGGTGCTGCACTGATCGCCATGGAGAGGGAAGCCAGCATTGGAGGAAGCCGGTTCGTCGGGGTCGACCTCACCGACCGCGAATATGATGTCACATCCTTTGAATGCCAGCACTGCTCCAACAACTGCCAGATCAGGAAGATATCCGTCGGAGGCGAGTTCAGGTCCTTCTACGGCGGAATCTGTGACAGATATGAGCAGAACGGAGGAAAGGCCGCCGACCGGGTTCTCCCCGATCTCTTTAGGGAGAGAGAGGAGATGCTCATGCGCTATTATCGGGAGGATGGCTTCGCCCCGGGTTCTCCCGTAATAGGCATTCCGCGAATGCTCATGTTCTTCGAGCAGTTTCCACTGTGGGCTGCGTTCTTTGGGGAGTTGGGAGTAAGAGTGGTGCTCTCCGATAAGACTAACAAGCGGCTCATTCACAGGGGCCTTCGAGAGGTTCTCGCTGAAGCCTGCTATCCGGTAAAGGTTGCTCACGGACATGTGGCTGATCTTATCGAGAAAGGTGTTGACCGCATATTCCTGCCCAGCGTCATAGACCTGGAGAAGGAGAGTGACGATGTAGGCAGGAGCTACAACTGCCCCCTGATCCAGGGCATCCCGTTCATGCTCAGACCTGCGTTCAAGGACAAAGTGGAAATCATGAGTCCCAGCATGTTCATGGCGCGGGACAGGGATAACCTGAAGAGGCAGCTGGAGAGGGTGGGCAGGGGATTCGGGTTTGAGAGCGGGAAGATCGCCTCAGCCGTTACCGCTGCGCTTGCGGCTCAGGAGGAGTTCACAAGGATGCGCCAGGAGAGGGGGCAGGAGATACTCAAGGCCCTTACTGAGGATAATGAGGCCGTGGTAGTAGTAGGAAAACCCTACAACGTTCATGATCCGGGTCTGAATCTCAACATCGCGAAGAAGCTGCGACATCTTGGACTGCTGGCCATCCCCTATGACCTGCTTCCGCTGGATAAGGTCAAACTGCCGCCTCACTACTCGAATCTGGTCTGGAAGAATGAACAGAATCTCTTGAGGGCAGCGCTGATGGCTAAGAATAACCCCGGCCTGAATCCCGTGATGATCACCAATTACGGCTGCGGTCCCGATGCCTTCTTCTGGAAGTATCTCGAGGAAACCATGGAGGAGGATCCTTATCTGCTTCTGGAGGTGGATGACCACAGCGGTGATGCTGGAATGACCACCAGGGTTGAAGCCTTTCTTGAAACCCTTGGCAGACCGAAGGCACGGGTGCAGGAGGACAGGCAGGAAAAGCTCAGCATTATCAGACCCTCCGGCGGGATCAGCATTTTCAGACCGTCGAAGATCGTCAGAGAAATGGACAGGACCATCTACATACCCTACATATCTGAGCACTCCGTCATGTGGGCTGCTGCTCTCAACTCGGTGGGTCTGGACGCCCGGGTTCTGCCCGAGCCTGATCACCTATCGGAGGAGATAGGAAGAAGATATGTCTCCGGCAAGGAGTGCCATCCCTACTTGCTCACCACAGGGGATCTGGTGAGGATGACCGAGCTTGAGGACTTCGACCCCGACAGGGCAGCGTTCATGATGCTTAACTTCGATGGTTCCTGCAGGTTGAGCCAGTATGCCCTGTCTCACAGATTGGTCCTCAAGAGATTGGGTCTGGGGCATGTCCCCATAATCGCCCCGGTCAGCTCTATCTGGCATGATGAGTGCACAGAGTTGTTTGGACTGAAGTGGGGGGAGGCCGTCTGGAAGGGTTGGCTCGCGACCGATGTCCTGTTGAAGAAGTTGCTCCATGTTCGCCCCTATGAAGCGAACGAAGGCGAGAGCGACAGGGTCTACGCACGCGCCACAGAGGAGGTGGCCTCCGGCATCATCAACGGGGATTTCTGGCCGGCTTTCGACCGCTCAATGGCAGCCATGGATGCGATTCAGGTTCGTCATGAGGATAGACCGATCATAGGTGTAGTAGGGGAGTTCTACACCTGTATGAATCCCTGGGCTAACAACGACATTGTCAGGGAGTTTGAGTCATTGGGCGCCGAGGTCAGACTCGGGCCGACCACCACTGATTACCTGGCATACTTCAATGAGGTGTATCCGGAGACTCATTTCTCCAGGAGAAGATACCTGTCTGCCCTCCATTACTATCTCAGAAGGATTCCGCTTATGCGGTGGAAGAGAAGGGTTGAGGGGATGATGAACAACGAGCTTCAGGATTGCCGGATCCCCGGGGTTGAGGAGACGATCATGCTTGCCGCCCCCTATGTAAGTGACGACATAGACCCGGTGGTCACGGTGAACGTCGCCAAGGCCAAGAACTATGCCCTGCAGGGCTGCAGTGGTATTGCCAATCTCATCATCCTGAACTGCCTTTATGGCACTGTGTCCACTGCCATCTACAGAGGGATACAGAGTGAGCACGACCGCATTCCGGTGCTCAATATGATATACGATGGGCTACAGCAGACCAACGCGAAGACAAGGATAGAGGCCTTTATACACCAGGCGAAGCTGTACCACGAAAGACACTGCCTGGTCTGATAGACGGGCCACGTCCCGTGCTACCATTCGAGACCCAGCATCAGACAGACCAGGCCGCTGCCGATCCCCAGCATGGCAACTCTATCACCGGGGTTAACCCGACCCTGGTCAATCCCGATGGCCATCGTGATCGGAAGAGAAACCGAGGCGATATTCCCCAGATACTCCACAGTAGGGAAGTCCTTAGACTTATCCAGTCCCAGGGTCTTGAAGAACAGTTTGCTCTGCACGGCGCTCACCTGGTGGGTGAAGAACCTGTCTACATCCGAGTTGC
>PULQ01000077.1 GCA_003552465.1 Dehalococcoidia bacterium | reverse complement strand
GGAAGAAGACGGCGATATGCAGCAGGTAGAACGCCGAGTACATGGGATGCCGTATCCTGCTGTACGGGCCGTCGGTGACCAGCACCTGCCGGTCCTTGATCCTCAACCTGGCCGAGTGGTTTGTCCCCAGACTCCTGTGTATCCAGATGAACCAGAGCAGGGCGGCTATCCCCAGGACGATGCCTGCTATCCTGGACCATACCGGCAAGGGCACGGCGGCCCATGCCAGCGTCTGCGGAAACCAGATGTACAGGAAGAACGTGAACACCTCGTAGCAGATGAACGCACTAAGCCATATCGAGTAGCGCCTGCTCTCCTCGATCACCGTGGCATAGCCGGCGCTTCTTGCCTTCCTGTAGTACAGGACACGGATGATCGAGAACAGGGAAAACACGACGATGAGAACGATCCTGCTGGCCGGTTCTACGTATTCCATTCAGCGGGTTCCTCGCTCGGGCGGCGGCATGAGCTACCCCATATAGTATCGTGGGCCGTATCTCCAGTCAATAAATGCCGCAGCTTACGGGCCAACTGCGACAGGCAACGTGCTACAATCCCTGCACCAAATACACGGAGGGATGGACGGCGTGCCGCAGAGGTCCCGCTTGCCGGTGCCTAGCCGACGTCGCCACCCTGATGGAGGTAGAAACAGATGGAAGCGACAATGTACGAGGAGAAGATCCTATCCAGGCGGAACATCGTCATCATGTCCATCGTGGTTCTCGGCCTGCTGGCAGCGCTCATCTACCAACTCGTTGTCGGCCCGCTGGGCACCCAGCCGGCTCCCGACGCGTTGCTGGTCGGCATGATACTGTTCTTCGTGGCGCTCGGAATCAACTTCTCGACCCTTAGCATAAAGGTGAGGGTAGACGGCATCACCGTGGGCTATGGCATCATACGTCATCACCTCGATTGGGGTAACATCGTCGGTTGCCGCCCCGACGAGTTCTCGGCGGCAAGGTACGGCGGCTGGGGCATCCGCACCGCCTGGGCGGGAGGCAAGAGAAGGCTCGTCTTCAACATCATCGGCGCTCCCAGGGTGGTGGTGGAGAAGCGGACGGGCAAGCACCACGAACTGGTGTTTTCCACCAGGAACCCGGAGGCCGCCATGAAGGCAATCAACGAGGGGCTCGGCAGGAGATTCTGACCACACATCAGTGTTCTCGATACTCGTGGCACTGAACAGCCAGGGAGACGGGTTGTCCCGGATGCATAGCGGGCACGTCTCCATGCCGCTCACCCTCTCTGCTATAATACGTCCACGACGACAAGCGGGAGGTGTGACTATGACGACCGTACGCATCTATGACGCCGGGCAGGACAGGGTGCTTGAGGTGGATAAGATACAGAAGTCCGATGAGGAATGGGCCAAGATACTGACCGAAGAGCAGCACGAGATCACCACCAGGAAGGGAACCGAGGTTCCCGGCACCTGCCTGTTCGAGCAGGTACACGAGGCGGGGATCTTCCGCTGTATACGTTGCGATACCGACCTCTTCCGCAGTTCGACCAAGTTCGACTCGGGCACGGGCTGGCCGAGCTACAATGAACCCGTCTCGCAGTTGAACCTCGCCGAGCAGCCAGACCTCAGCCTGGGGCGGGTGCGCACCGAGGTGCTCTGTGCCCGCTGCGATGCCCACCTTGGACATGTCTTCGACGACGGCCCGCCGCCTACCGGCAAGCGCTACTGCATAAACGGCCTGGCAATCAGGTTCGTGCCGGAGAGCAAGCTGTGAGCGGTGATGCCCCCTCAGAGATAGCCACGCTGGCCGGCGGATGCTTCTGGTGCATCGAGGCGGTTTTCCGCGAGGTCGAGGGCGTCCAGGATGTCATCTCCGGCTACACCGGGGGCACGACCAGTAACCCCTCATATGAAGATGTGTGCTCCGGGCGGACCGGCCACGCCGAGGCGGTCCGGGTCACCTTCGACCCGGCCGTCATCTCCTACCGCGACATCCTCGAGATCTTCTTCTCCGTCCACGACCCGACCACTCTGAACCGACAGGGTGCCGATGTCGGCACGCAGTACCGCTCTGCTATCTTCTATCACGACGAAGAGCAGAAGGAAGTGGCCCTGTCGCTGATCGCCGAACTCAACGACCGCCAACTGTGGGACAGGCCGATAGTGACACAGGTTGTACCGCTCGACCAGTTCTACCCCGCCGAGGAGTACCACCGCGAATACTTCTCGCGTAACCCGAACCAGGGCTACTGCCGGGCGGTGATCTCGCCCAAGGTGGCCAGCTTCCGCCAGCGCTGGGCACACCGGCTCAAGCAGCCTGGTAAGAAGCCTTGATCTGCCCTACACCCGGCGCAGCTTGTAGCGCTCGTAGAGGAGTTCCACCTGCTTCCCCCTGCGGCGGAAGACCACGGGGAGGTGGCGGTCGCCGAGGTGGGCCCGGTAGCGGATCTCATCCTTGCCCGGCTCGTCGAGAGTAAGGATCACCGTCTGGGGTGTCTCCTTATCCTCAATGGTGAGCCTCACGACGCTGCCCTGTGAAACGACGGTGACGCGCATGGTATCGCGGTACGTAGCATAGCTCCCGGACAGCGCCTCGTCGAGGTCATCCAGCTGCACAAAGGGCAGCTGCTCAAGGTCGGCACCCAGCGTCCAGGCCAGCGCCGCCTGTGCATACTGGGTACAGGGATAACCGGAACCGTTGGCCAGCACAGCTACCGCCAGTCCTTCCTCGGGCACGAAGCCGATGTAGGCCGTGTAGACAAGCACGCTCCCGCCGTGACCGATGAGCGTCCGGCCCAGGAAGGGCTGAGTCATGAGCCCGTAGGCATACGAGCCCTGGTCCCCACCTGAGTAGGACGCCGGCAGGTGAGGCACGGGCACCCTGGGCTTGATCATCTCCCCGTAGGACCCGGCTTTCACCAGCGGCTTCCCTTGACGTAAGAACAACTGGAGGTAGCGGGCCATGTCCAGAACGCTGCTGGCAAGGCCGCCATCACTCCCGATGGGCATGGGAAGGACTTCACCCGCCCTGGGCTTGCCCTCGCGGGGTATGGTGTACGGCACGGCGACCTCGGAACCGAGATCATCACCCAGAAAGCCGGTCTCGTGCATGCCCAGCGGCTCCAGGATATGCTCACGAACGTATTCAGGAAAGGTCTGCCCGGTCAGCTTCTCGACAATTCCTCCGAGCAGGATGTATCCCTCGTTCAAATACAGCCATCGCTCGCCGGGACGGGCCTCGATCCAGTCCTCAGCCCCGTTCATCCATGCCGCGAAGTCTTCCACCGATGACAGGCCGACGTAGCGACCGCCCGTGCCCTGGCCGGAGCGTATCTCAGCCTCCGCGTAGCCCAGGGCCGGGATACCGCTACTGTGGGTGAGCAGGTGCCAGATGCGTATCGGCTCTCCGTACGGCCGAATGTTCAGCGGCAGGAACCTGTCCACCGGGGCCTCCGTCGACAATTTCCCTTCCTCTGCCAGCTTGAGGATGGCCAGTGCAGCGAACGACTTGCTGACGCTCCCGATACCATACACGGTGTGGGCCGAGGCGGCCAGCCGGCGGCTCAGGTCCCGGAACCCGTAGCCCCGCGAGTATATGACCTCGTCGCCACGCACCACGGCCAGGCTCACGGCGGGAAGCCGCGTCCTGCCCATCCTCTCGCGGACGAACTCGTCGAGTCCGTCCCAGTTGTTGTCTTCTGTTCGAATGGTCCCTTTCATGTCGGTTCACCTCCTGTAGCAGCGTGTCGATATCATGATCGCCAGGCGCTCAGACTTCCACTCTTTCATCCCCGCGTCGTGCACCCGGATTTCCCCGTCGTAATGGCCGTGGCAAGTGAGCACGGATCTAAAGCTCCGTACTGCATCCTCAGTTGTCGTCCATGCGGTAGGTCTTAACCGGCTCCAGCCACTCATCCCGGACGCGGCCAAAGCCGAACCCCGGCGCATCAGGATCCACAAGCACCTGGTTGTCGCCACGGAGCTCAGAGGCCCCCTCTATCACCAGCCGAGACTCCGGTCGCTCGGCCAGGTCCAGGTCGCGGAACACCACGTTCTCTTCAGCCATGGCGAAGTGGATGGCAGCGGTGGCCGAGATATTGGACTCCACCATACCGCCTATCATGTTGCGAATTCCGGCGGCACGGCAGATCGCCGCGATCTCCTGCGACCGGCGCAGGCCGCCCGCCTTCATCAGCTTGATGTTCACGTAATCGGCCGCCCCGGCGCGGATGACCCGCAGGGCATCGGAGGGAGAGTGCACGGCCTCGTCGGCCATGACCGGTACCGGCGAGTGCCCCCGTACCCAAGCCAGGCCTTCCATATCGTCGGCAGTCACCGGCTGTTCCACGAGCTGCACGTCAAGGCCGGCCATTGCCCGCAGCGCTGCTATTGCCTGGGGCCCCGTCCAGCCCTGGTTGGCATCGATGCGGATGGCGATGTCGTGTCCCGCCGCTTCCCGTACCGCCCTGACCCGCTCCACATCGACCGGCGGCTCCTCACCGACCTTCACCTTGATCGTGCGAAATCCCCGGCCGACAAGCTGCTTCGCCTCTGATGCCATAGTCATCGGCTCGTCCATGCCCACGGTGAAGTCGGTATCCACCCCCTCGGGGCGGTGTCCGCCCAGCATCCGCCAGACCGGCTCGCCGGTGATCCGTCCCACCAGGTCGTGCAGGGCTATGTCCAGTGCCGCCTTGGCCGCCGCCAGGCCGGAAATGGCCAGGTCCATCCTGCTAACCAGGAACCCTATACGACGCGGATCCTGACCGAGCACCGCCGGCACAAGAACCTCGAGCGCGGCCAGCGTCGTCTCCGCCGTGCTGCCCAGGATGCGCTCGCTGGGCGAGGCCTCGCCCCACCCCTCGTGTCCTCCGTCCGTACGCAGGCGCACGATGATCTCCTCCACCTCGTCGGTCTGGCCCAGCGCAATGCGAAACGGCTTGCTCAGCCTGAACCGAAAACGGAAGACCTCAGCCTCGGCTACTAACATCCTCGCCATAGCACCTCCCAGTACATGTATATGAAGATACCAGTTCACCGATCGCGAGGTCAAGACCGGCTGCGCTGCCCCTGTTGGCACGTTCCCATACGATAGACTCATTTTCTGAGTGTCATTGCGAGGGGCGAAGCCCCGAAGCAATCTCCGTGCCGGGTTGGGATTGCTTCGCCTCGCTCGCGCTGCCATGACGGAAGCAGAATCCACTTATCGGGCGGATCACGGACGGTCTGCACCCATTCACACGCACTTCCGCGGATGGTTGATTCCCTCTTCCGGATATGCATTCTGACTGCTGCATGTTCTACGATGCCGGAGACCTTTATGGTAAAATTCGCCGTCATGCACGGGCTGCAGTACTATCTCCGTACCATGGAGTATGGAGACGTCTCCCAGGTATCGGAGATCGACCGGGAGGCCTTCCCCGGTGAATGGGCCTTTCGCTCCCAGACATCTTACAGAAAGGATCTCCACAACTCGTCGATACACTACATAGTTGCCTGCAAGGCCGGCGCCCCTCCTCCATCCGAAGTACAGACAGCGCCCAGGCTGCCGTGGTTCAAGCGCTTCCTGAGACAGGAACGCGGTCTCAAGCGGGCCGAGACCATCATCGGTTTCACGGGCTTCTGGATGATGTTGCGCGAGGCACACATAATCGCCATCGGAGGGAGAGAGGGTTACCGGCGGATCGGCATCGGGGAGGCCCTGCTGATAGCGACCATCGACAGGGCAGCCACGCTGAACGCCAACGTCGTCACCCTCGAGGTGCGTGCCTCCAACACCGCCGCCCAGTCGCTCTACAGCAAGTACGGCTTCAAGGTGATGGGAAGGCGTGCGAAGTACTATTCGAGCAACGGAGAGGATGCCATTATCATGAGCACCGACGACATCACTTCGATGCCCTTCCAGGCGTTCTTTCAGCGGTTGAAAGGAGAACACGCCGGGAGACACGGCCCGATCGCGGCCCGGGTGGGCTGACTGCCGGGTGGGCCTGCGAACGCTCTACATCTCAAGCAGCATACCATGAAGGAATCCGACATCTGCTGTCTGTCCCTTATCGACACGGTGGAGGCGATAAGGACGAAGAAGATCTCTCCGGTTGAGATAACCGATGCCGTACTGCGCCGCATAGAGGAAATCAACCCGGTGGTCAACGCCTACTGCGCGGTTGCCGCGGAGGGTGCCCGCACGCAGGCAGCCAAGGCCGAAGCATCGGTCATGAGGGGAGATCATACGGGGCCGCTGCACGGCGTCCCGGTATCGGTCAAGGACCTCACTTTCACGAAAGGCATACGAACCACCGGCGGCTCGAGGATCTACGAGGACTTCGTCCCGCAGGAGGACGCCGTCGTGGTGGAACGACTGAAGCGGGCGGGAGCCACCATCGTGGGCAAGACCAATACCTCGGAATTCGGCTGGGTGGCAATAGCAGACAACTCTCTCTTCGGCCCCACACGCAACCCGTGGAACCTGGAGTTGACCTCCGGGGGCTCCAGCGGCGGAGCGGCAGCCTCGGTAGCCACGTGCATGGGCGGGCTGGCCATCGGAGGCGACGGCGGAGGATCGATTCGCATACCGGCCAGCTTCTGCGGGGTGTTCGGGTTCATGCCGTCGTACGGTCGGGTGCCCCAGGGCCCGGGCTTCGGGGCCTGGGAAACTCTTTCACGAACCGGGCCTATCACCAGGACCGTTGCCGATGCTGCCCTGGCCATGGAGGTCATCGCGGGCAGGGACGACAGAGACCGCCTTTCGCTGCCGGAGACCGACCTGAGCTACCTCCAGTCCCTGGACGGCGATGTGCGGGGACTGAGGATAGCGTGGAGCAAAGACCTCGGCTATGCAACCGTCGACCCGCAGATGGTGCGGGTGGTCGAGGCAGCGGTCGGAGTCTTCGACAGCCTGTCGTCCGGAGTGGATGAGGCAACCTGCCTGCCGCCCAACCCCGAGGCAGCATTCTCAAGGGTGGTCGCTGTGAACCTGGCGTCCTTCCTGGAGGACAGGCTGGATGAGTGGTGGGACAGGATCGACCCCGGCCTGGTGCGCTTCGTTGAGGCGCACAAGGACGTCACGGCAACGGAGTATCTCAGGTCCCGCTCGGAGATGCTGGGGTATTGGGACGGCATTCGCCCCCTCTTCGAGGAGTACGACCTGTTGCTGACGCCGACGGTGGCCGTGCCGCCCTTCGAGATCGGCAGGTACAGGGTGAGGGAGATAGCGGGTCAGGAACTGTCGCCCCTCGGATGGATGCCATTTACCTACCCCGTTAACATCACCGGGCAACCGGCCGCCTCGGTTCCCTGCGGATGGACCGACGATGGGCTTCCCATCGGTCTGCAGATAGTGGGAAGGCCTCTGGACGATCTGACCGTGCTGAGGACGGCGTTTGCCTTTGAGCAGGCCTCGCCCTGGGCGGGCGGTTATCCGGCCCCCGGCTAACGGCCGCTTGAACTATATCACCCGGTCCCGGCGCAACTCAACGATCTTCTCGACGCTGTAGCCCAGGCTCTCGAGCGTCTCATCTGTGTCGCCGCCGAGCGACGAGGCGAAATCCCTGAACGCGCCCGGAGTGTCCGAGAGCTTTATCCCTATGCCGACCTGCCTGACCTTCCCCTCCTCCGGATGCTCCATTTCCATGACCATCCGGCGGTGCAGCACCTGGGGATCGACGAAGACCTCCTTCAGGGAGAGCACCTTGCCGATGGGTATGCTCTTCTCCTTCATCCGCTCGAACCACTCGTCACGCGTCCCGGTCAGGAAGAGCTGTTCAAGATAGTCCCGTATCTCCTGCCACTTTGCGTCTTCGCTCGAATCGGGCGTGCGCGTCATGTTGTAGGGGATGAAGTCCTCCCTGCCGATCTCCCGGCACAGGTTCTCCCACAGCCAGGGCTCGAGGCAGCCGATGCTTACGTAGCCGCCGTCCTTGGTGCGGTAGATGGAGTAGCAGGGGTGGGCGCCACTCAGGAAATGCTCGCCGCCCCCCGGGGCAAGGCCGGTCATGAAGTACGGGTCCAGCAGTATCTGCGTCAGGAGCGAGATCGTCGTGTCGGTCAGCGATATGTCGATGTGCTGGCCTCTGCCCGTCTTCCCCCGGGCGATGATCGCGCTCAGTATGCCGATGGCGGCGCTCATGCCCCCGGCACCGTAGTCGGCAACCAGGTTCAGCGGGATGCCCGGCGGCCGGTCCGGCTCACCGACGAGGCCCAGCACGCCGGCAAAGGAAATGTAGTTGATATCGTGTCCGGGCAGTTGAGCATAGGGACCGTCCTGACCGTAGCCGGTCACCGAGCAGTAGATGATCCGCGGGTTGACGGCGCAGATCGTCTCGTAATCTATGCCCAGGCGCCTGGCAACCCCGGGCCTGAACCCCTCGACGATGACGTCGGCCTTCTCCGCCAGCCGGTGGAAGATGCGGCGTCCCTCCTCCGACTTCAGGTTGAGGAGGATGCTCTTCTTGTTGCGATTCGATGCCGACCAGGCGGCCTGCCTGTGGTCGGCCTCCCGGGTTGCCTGGCGGGCTCCGGCGGCCGGAGGCGGGCTTACCCTGGTCACGCTGGCGCCCAGGTCGCCTAGAACGGCCGTGCAGAACGGGCCCGGGCCCTGGTAGCTGAGGTCGAGTATCCTGATGCCCTCAAGCGCGGTCATAGATCAACTCCTCCCCGCACCCCGGAGATTGCTTCGGGTCGATTAGCATCGACCCTCGCAACGACAGGATGGGGATCGTTCATGGCTGGTCTTCTATCGGCTCCGGCTCGTATATCCGTTCCTCGGCCAGCTGGGCGTCGGTCAACGAAACGTCGGCTTCGATATCCCGGCCCTCGATCGCCCTGGCCAGTATCTCCTTGTAGTACTCGTGCTGGATGATCAGGTTCATGATCTCGTTACTGCCCGTCCAGATCATGATCAGCCTGGCCTCCCTGAGCGCCCGCTCCACCGGGTAGACATTGGTGTACCCGATGCCGCCCAGTATCTGCATGGCGTCGTTCACCCCCTCCCAGGTCGTCTGGGTCGCCAGTTTCTTGACCTCCGAGACCAGCCTTCTCTGGTAGCCGGCCGTGCCTACCCCTTCATCGATGGTCCTGGCTGCAGCATAGGCCAGCGCGCTTACGGCATCGATCTTCGTGATACAGTCCGCTATCCTGAAGCTAACTCCCTCGAAGCTCCTTATCGTCTGCCCGAAGGCCTTTCGCTTGTTGGCGTACCTGGCGGCCAGTTCCAGGATGGCTCTTGAGCCGGCCATTCCTCCTGATAGCAGCCTCTCGGGCACCATCAGCTTGTAGAATATCTTAGCCCCCTCGTTCTCCCTGCCCAGCAGGTTCTCGGCCGGCACCTTGACGTCACGGAAGACCAGCCTGCCGGTTCCGGTACCGCGGCAGCCCATCAACCCGTACACGTGCCGCACCTCGACCCCCATATCCCTCTCCACGATGAACGCGCTGAGCGAGTCGCGTCCGGCTCCGGGGTTGGTCACGGCAAACACCAGGAAGAAGTCGGCCCCCTCCGAGCCGACGACGAGACGCTTCTGTCCGGTGAGGTAGTAGTGGTCTCCCCGCTTGCGGGCCACCGTCGTGGCCCCGAAGAAGTCGGAGCCTCCCCTCGGTTCGGTCAGTGCCTCACCCGCCCACTGCGTGCCGGAGATCAGCGGCTTCAGGTACTTCTCCTTCTGCGCCTCGGTTCCGAATACGTTCAGCCCCTCTCCCACGATGGAAGTCACCGAGACCAGGCAGGCGAAGGGCACACCGAGCTTGTTCACCTCACCTACCTCGATGAGTTCATCGACCCACTTCAGGTCCCTCCCGCCGTACTCGCCGGGGAACCTGATGCCCAGCAGATTCCTCCTGCCCGCCTCCCTCACGAACTCGTAGGGAAACTCCACCTTGTCGGCATCCATGTCCAGGATAAGCTGACGCGGTATGCTTCTGACCAGGTCCCCGACCTCCTGCCGGAACCTCCTGCGCTCTTCGGTGAGGAATACCTCTAGCATTGCGTCCTCCTTTCGCCGTTGGCTGCCCGAATGTTACCCAGTGCAGGGACAGGCGTCAAGCGTCTTGCCGCATGTCCCGCAGGCACTGCTATAATGGCGACCGGCATGATGCAACCGCAACTTCTATGGTTTCCGAAGAGACTAGAGGAGGTGTTCCATGAAAAGGTCAGTCGCCCTGGTGGTTCTCAGTGTTGTCGCCTGCCTGTTGCTGTCGTGGATGGTGCTCCTGATCCCGGAGAGCGCTACGCTTGCCCGGCCCGCCGATAGCCCCTGGCCGATGTTCGGCGGCAACCCGCAGCGCACCGGCCAGAGCCCCTACAGTGGACCTCGGACTCCCGACCTCAAGTGGGTCTTCACCACGGGCGACCATGTAGCCTCGTCTCCTGCCCTGGGCGCTGACGGTACCATATATGTAGGCTCGACCGACAACAGGCTGTACGCCCTGGGCAGGGACGGCACCGAGCTATGGAGGTTCAATACCGACGGCGTGGTCGGGTCTTCTCCGGCTATAGGAGGTGACGGCACCATTTATGTCGGCTCCTACGACGGCTACCTCTATGCTGTCGACCCCGACGGTACTGAGCTATGGAGGCTGGACACGGGAGGCGCGATCGCCTCCTCACCTGCAATAGGGGCGGACGGCACCATCTACATAGGATCGCAGGATAATAACCTGTATGCTGTCAACCCCGACGGCACCGAGAAATGGCGCTTCACCACGGACTGGGGTATCTTCTCCTCTCCTGCCATTGGTGCCGATGGTACTATATGCATCGGATCTACCGACCATTTCCTCTACGCTCTGAATCCCGACGGCACAATGAGGTGGAGGTTTGCCGCCGGGAGTTCGATTCTCTCCTCTCCCGCGATAGGAGGCGACGGCACTGCCTATTTCGGCGCCGCAGATGCCAAACTCTACGCTGTCGACCCGGATGGCAATCAGAAGTGGAGTTTCAACGCGACCGGGGAGATCACCTCCTCGCCTGCTATAGGCACGGACGGTACCATCTACGTAGGTTGCGGTGATCACAACCTCTACGCTCTCAACCCGGACGGCAGTATGAAGTGGAGCTTCCAGACCGGAGACTATATCTTCGCCTCGCCCACCACAGGTTCAGACGGCACCATCTACATCGGCTCCCGCGATAACCGTCTCTACGCGGTCAACCCCGACGGCTCTGAGAAATGGAGTTTCCCGACAGCCGACTGGATCCATTCCTCGGTAGCGATCGGAGATGACCGAACCATCTACTTCGGGTCGTTCGATAACGGGGTGTACGCGATCTTCCAGATGAGCCGGACCAACTGGGCTGCGATCGGAGGATTCATAGGCGGAGTTGCGGCGCTGGGAGCCACCGTCTATATGCTTGCCACCCAGAAGGCAGGCGGCCGCAACAGACGACGGGGGAAAAGTCCGGGCTAACGTTGTGACACCGATGAGAGCGAGGGCCGGGGCCCTTCGGCCCCGGCCCTTCTAGCTCAGTCTCAGCGGCGGCCCCTCAGGGCCTCCGCCTATCGCGTTCGTGGCTCTACCGGGAGAAATCCCGTCGCCACGTCTCAACAGACTCGACTGCTTCACGGCTAAGGTGCATGGGCTTGTAGTTCCAGCTTGCGTAGAGCGCCACCTGGTCGAAGGCATGGACGCTAGGTTGGGGATCAGGCGTATTGTTGACTATCTGTAGCCACATATGGCCGCTCTGTCCAAGAGGGATGACGCTCTCACCCTGAGGAAGTGGCGCGGACAACTGGGCGATGTGGTTATACGTACCGCGGTTCATGACGGGGTGCCAGCGCTGCCCGGTCTCAGGGTTCACTGCCGGCAGGGCTCCCTGTGCGTCGTAGCCCTGCATCCTCACTGGAGTAAGCCAGGTGGACATGTCCTCACCGTACTCGCCGGCCAGATACTCGACCGCCTCCTCAAGCGCTTCGACGATCATCGCCGTCAGTGCCTCGCCCGAGGGATATCCAGGGTAGAGAAGGCTCTCATCCTCCCTCAACACCCTTATCAGGAGACTCGCATTGCCCCTGACCCTCGGTATCAGGTTCGCCGGCAGGATCCCGTCGAATACCTTGGGGACGATCCTGTCGTACCAGGCATCGAAGATAGTCAGCCCCGGATGGTCGTAAGTCGGGTTGGGATCAGCGGGCCAGCTGGGTGACTCGAAGTCGACGTAGCTCGCAGGAAGAGGCGTCGCGGTGCCCCAGTCCGCCAGATAGGCTCCTGCCGCCTCGAGAACCGGGTCGCCGCTCGCCATAGCAACCGGTATCAAATCGCCCACAAAACTCATCCCGGCAGTGTGGTGATATCCTCCCACCTGGTTAAGCTGGTTGAGGTGGCCCGTGGTCAGGTCCTGTCCGGGAGCCATGACCGCCATCGCATTCAGCAGCACCTGCACGCGGTGACCCTCGCCCCAGTGGAAGTCGCTCTCGGCGTACGGCCAGCCGGCGACCGGCTTGTTGTTCCAGTTCACAAGCCAGCCCTGCTCGGGGTTGATGGATCTGGGCATCTCGTCGGGTCCGGTAAGTCCTGCCCACTCCTGCGATCCGTCGCCCGCCAGCGGCAGCCTGCGGTCGGCAGTATCCGGCTTAATCGGGTATGTGCCGGCGTGCCAGTATCCTATGTTGCCTTCGGTATCAGCCCAGAAGAAGTTGTGAGAAGGCTGTACCAGTTCCACTGCTGCCTCGAACTCATCGATATTCGTCGCCTCCTGGAAGAGCTGCCAGCCCTGCTCGGCGGCAATCTCATCCCGGTAGAAGGGGGTGTGCAGTGTAAAGGCCTGCAATCCGTCGATTGCCACGATGGGTCCGTAGTGGGAGCGGTAGAACGTCCTCTCCTCAGAAGTCTCCTTCTTGGAACCGTAGAACGTCTCCGTCCTAACTTCCATTTCAACCCACTCTCCGTCGAACCAGTACTCCGGCACTGCCGGGTTGGCCGGCTCCGGATTCAAGCCGAGGACGCGGATGTCCATGACATCGGAGGCACCGGTGGTCGAGGTCCATGCCCCGTACTCGCCGACTCCGATAAGTATAAACGGTCCGGCACAGGGCATAGCCATGCCAACCGCGTTGATGCCGGCGCCGTGCAGCCCTATCTCGTACACTATCTGGGGGACGGAATACCCCATCTGAGGTCCTCCGAGTTGAAGAGCACTGCCTGTTGCCGATAGCTCCGGCCTGACAAGCACAGCGTTGCTGCCGAATTTGGCCGGTACGCCCACCGAGTCAAAAAGCTCTTCCTGGATCGCAAGGGACTCGGCGTACTGCGCAAAGAGACCGCCTAAGTCGTCCCAAACGTCTCCAAACGGCATCGCCAGAGCCTCGCCTCCATAGACCTCGTCCGGCATCGTCACCGGGGCCCCGGCATCATCCAGCGGGAACAGGTCGCTCCAGATCGCTCCTCCCACCTCCTCTCCGTGCATCCCCTGGAGTGTCAGCAGAGCTTCGTAGAAATCCCCTTCGTTACCACCCGTACCTCCGAACTGCCAGGCCATCAAGACCGTAACTGCAACCACGTCCGCAACGGAGAACGGCTCAAGGTAGGCAACGAGGCCCTCGGCGACATACTCGATGGGCAACAGCGACCAATCACCACCGTAAAACGCGGCCAGCGCCTCATCGATATACTGGTTAATGCCCTCAACATAAGCCTCGATCATGTCCTTGAGGTGTCGGTACCCCTCCCCGGGGTCCCACTCATCGTAGATCGCCAGCAACTCCTCCTGCCCGTACCACAGACCCCTCATCTCGGCATCCTCCTCGATCGTCGCCAGGCCCAGTTCAGCAAGGCGTCCCGACGGGAGCCTCCTCATAACGTCGGCCTGCCACAGTCTATCCTGGGCCATAGCATAGCCGGCTCCGAATGCCAGGCCTTCCTTCGTCTCCGCGAACACGTGCGGCACGCCGAAGCTGTCTCTGATTATGGTGGCGCGGAGCATGGCGAAGTTGGCAGTTACGGTGGCGTCCGCATTCGGCATTATGAACTGCGTCGTGGGGTCGTTCTCATCGACTATTATGCCCGCAGTTGCCGTCCAGTTGACGAACTCCCACCCCAGGTTCGGCGTCGCCTGTATGTCCACCATAGTGGCTCCTTCATAAGGCGAGCCTGCAGTCACGTCAATTGCAGTACCACCCTCCTCCGGATAAGCCACGACGGTCAAGTCGTACTCCGGTATCTCGGGTATTACAGGTGTCACATCGTTCTCGGGCGCGCACGCGGGTACTGCTACCAGGGCTATCAGCACCAGGATGCTGATCATCACCGTGAACACTCTTCTCATTGTACCTTTTGCCCTCCTTTCGTTTTGCCTATCCTTGGTCTTGATCCTAGTTTCGATAATCAGCGGTATATCACCTCCTCTCGCGATCTATTACGCAGATCCAGGGGCGGTCTGGCCTGCGAAGCACACTCTACAATGGATCTGCCAGTTCATGGCAACCGGAACGGAAGAACGCTGCCTGCAAGTCACAGGCGAACTCGGAAGGACTGGACCAATCTCTGGCGCACACTTGACCGCCTGACCCTTGGTTGATAACCCATTATACCAGCGCAACAGGGCTCGAACAAGACCTGCAATCCCGGAAGGCACGCCGTGCATGTGACGAGCAGAGTGCACAACGGAGCACTTGACAACGCACCGGTGGTGCTGTACATTCCTCACCACACCGGCAGACCATCGGTACAGTCACGCCAAGACCCTCGGGGACCTAACCGGTGTCTCAGGGCGGGTTTCCGGAAGACGATGACTAACGAGGATGAGCGGTTCAAGGAGGCGGGCTCCTTTGCGAGTTGTGCAGTTTTCGCCGGTATCAACTGCGGTCGCTTAACAGAATTTTAACATTTCTATGCTACTCTCAGAATGAGGTCAATCTTTTGTACAGCTTTCTCGGTCTGCCTGTGCCCGTACTCCTGTTAGGCCGGAAGCAGAAAGGGGGTGGTAGAATTGACATAGCCTAGGGGCTGACTTGCCGGAGGCCGCCGGCAGTCACCCGGTTCCTTCCGGCATTCAAGATGCACCCATGTCGCAGCAAGTTAAGGAGGTTTAGGCAATGAAAAAGGTTTTCTTTATGATCACCACTGCCCTGGTGTTGATAGGGTTGCTGGTGGTACCCGCCTGTAATGATGTCGACGTCCCGGATCCCGACGATCCCGAGTACAACCTCACCATGACCGTTTCTCCCGCCGGGAGCGGAACTACGACTCCTACAGGCACAACGCAGCATGCGGAAGGGGATGTTGTCAACATCTCAGCCACACCCAGCGCCGGCTATTTGTTCGACAACTGGGAAGCATCGGTAGGTTCGGCCGCCAACCCGGATGAAGCGAGCACGACATACACCATGCCGGGAGAGGCAGTAACCCTGACCGCCAACTTCAAGGAGGTTCCCAGCATCACGTTTGCCGTCACGGGTCCGATGACCTTTATCCAGGGCAAGGACCACTGGGAAGGCGCTCAGAAGGCGCAGGAGGAGATCAATGACGCGGGCGGAGTGAATGTTGGGGGAGTGACCCACATGGTCGACCTTGTGCAGGTAGAAACTAACGAGATCCTCGATGTCACCGGTGCCGATGGCACCTCTGCCCTTACCGCAGTAATAGACGATGTCGACTTCGTCGTCGGCGGATTTCGGACGGAGTCGCTCTTTGTCTACAGGGAAGTGGCGGTAGGGCCAGACGGGGCAGGCAAGATATTCATGAACTGCGGTGCCGCCACGGCAGCGCTGCAGGCATCGGTGGTACAGGACTACGAGAACTACAAATACTTCTTCAAGGTGACTCCTTACAACGAGGTGTTCCTGGCCACCAGCACCCTGAAGTACACCGGAATCGTCCACTCAGTGATGAGGCAAACGCTGGCGGCCGTACGGGATGTGGACGAAGGTGACATCGAACCGCTCAGGTTTGGCCTCATGATGGAGGATGCCGAGTGGTCCAACCCCATGGAGCTACCGGTCGTAGGAACGCTGACTCAGCTCGGGCTGGAGCACATAGGCACTCAGAAGTGCACCAGCTTTGAGACGGACCTTGAGGCTCAGCTCTCGGCTTTAGCGGCAGGGGACCCGCACATCGTCTTCACGATCCTCTCGGGCCCGCCCGGCAAGGCCTATGGCCTGCAGCAGTCGGAGTTCTTGCCCAATGCCTTCTCGCTGGGCATCAACGTAGAAGCTCAGGATATCGATTACCACGCAGATACCGGAGCTGACTACCACATGACCCTGGACACCTGGGCCGAACTCGTAGAGGTGACCCCGATCGCGCTCGACTGGTTCAACGCTATGGTCGCCAAGACGGGAAGGTACCCGACTTACTGCGCTGCCTCATACGATGCGGTTCACACTCTGGTGGAGGGTGTGGAGGCGGTGTCGGCAGCCAACGGGTGGGACAGCATCGCGGATGTCGTCGATCACGGCAACATCGATGAGTTGATCCAGTACCTGGAGACCTCGGTCAGGGTGGGAGTGGGCGCCAAGGCAGCCTACTACCCGATGCCCGGAGGGATGCTGCCCGGCGACATACCATATCTAACCTTCGAGCAGGTCTCTCCTCTCTATCCTCACCTGGTAGAGTCCGATCCCGGGCCCGGCGAGTTCCAGTACGACCCGGCTGACTTCACATTGGAGGGTGGGTTCATCGCCCACGACACCGTGTACGGTCCCGGCTGGCAGACCGGTATCGGCGCCCAGTGGCAGGAAATCGACGGCACCTGGAAGAAGGTAGCCGTCTGGCCCATGTACCTCGGAGAGGTTGGCGACCTGCTTGTTGACAAGTTCGGCGACTGGAACTTCCAGTACCCCGGCACTCAGTCGCTAATCATACCCGACAGCTGGATAGCTGCCCATGCCAGCCCATAGTATCAGGGGATCGGCAGCACAAAGGTTCTGACCTTTCCCGGATGGGGCGGTGACCCCGGGCTAGCCCGGGGTCACCGCCCTTCATTTCGTGCCACACCGGTCGGTTCGATTGCCGGCGACGCCGGCGGTGTACTGCCACGACCACCCTCGCCACCTGCTGGCGGTGTAATCAGCCTGTCTCGCACGCCATGGACCAGCGGACTCCTCTTTCGGCCACGCGAGAACTTGACAACCGGTGACAGGGTGCTATATATTATCCGACAATTGTGCCAAACGTGAAAGGCTTCTGAGGGTTCGACATGCACCGGACAGTCCAGAATCAGCACAGGGGCGGAGTTTGTCTCCGCCTTTACTTTGTTGCAAGCAACCATGGCTTTGACTGAGTGCTGCCTCCCGTCCGCCCCGAACCGGGGCGGCGTGATGGCCCCTGACACAGGCATATCATGACAGGAAAGAGGGCGAAGGCAAACTGCCCGAGCAGGGCGCTGGAGATGAGAGCGCCATGATCGTACCGATCCTGATCAGGACACTTACCCGGGGGGCGGTCTATGCCCTCCTCGCGTCGGGCATGACCCTGCTGTTCGGTGTAGCTCATATCGTCAACCTGGCTCATACGGCCTTCTTCATGCTCGCTTCCTTCGGCGTGTTCTATTTCACAAGCACCCGTATCTCCCAGGTCGCCTTCGATGGTCCGGGCTGGCCGGTGCTTCCCTCCATCATCGTCACCATCGTAGCCGTTACCGGCCTGGGGCTACTGGTCTACCGCTTCCTCCTCGACCGGGTCCGCCAGCACGCGCAGGTGGTCTTGCTGATAACCATCGCCCTGGCCATGGTATTCCAGGAGATCATGGATTTCAGCTTCGAAGGTCACTCGCGTAGAATCCGCGAACCCTTTATCCAGGGAGGAGTAGAGATACTGGGGGAGACGGTGAGCTACCAACGCCTGCTTGTCGTGGGTGTTGTGATAGCCGTCATGATCGGCCTATGGCTGTTACTATCTAAGACCAAGCTGGGCATTGCCATCAGGGCCACAGCTAATGATCCCGAGATCGCAAACCTGATGGGGATAAGCGTCTCCAGGACGCTACTGATAACGATGGGCATCGGCACCGGTCTGGCGGCTCTGGCCGGCGTCCTGACGGCGCCGTTGTGGGTATTCCATCCGCACGTCTGGATGCAACCACTCACGATGGTCCTGGCGATCGTCGTCCTGGGAGGTCTGGGGAGCATCAAGGGAAGTGTCATCGGGGCATTCATTATCGCGCTGGTCGAGAACCTGGTCATATTTCTTATACCCCAGTATGGCTACATGAGAATGGCATTCGCACTGCTTGTCATGATTGTGGTCCTTTCCGTGAGACCCGGCGGGTTGTTCGGCACTATCTTCGAAGAGGAGAGACTGTAGCTTGTTCAGACGACTTCTCGGTAATTTCCGGTGGGGCGTGCTACCCGTACCAGGCAGGGTGATAGCGGTTGCCTTCTTTGTGATCATATTCGTCCTGCCCCTGATCACCGATGACCGGTCTACGCTCCACATGATCACCCTGGCCAGCATATTCACCATCTTCGCCGTCAGCTGGGACGTCCTGTCGGGCTATACCGGGCAGGTGAACTTCGGCCATGCCCTCTTCTTCGGCGTAGGCGCATACAGCTCGGGACTTCTCTACCGGTTCCTGGGTTGGGACCCGGCGGTTACAGTGCCCTTGGGAGCTCTGATCGCGGCCCTGGCCGGCGTAGTGACATGTCTTCCGGCACTCAGGCTGAGGGGACCATACCTGTCGCTTCTCACGCTTGCCTTCCCGCTGCTCCTCGCTGAGATAGTGCGCGCCATTCCTCCCGAGATCGCCGGCGGGTACGTGGGCATAACCGGGCTGCCCCGCCTTGCTGCGACGCCGATGGGCAGATATTACCTCTGTGCAGTTGTAATGCTCGTGGCAGTCCTCGTGATGTGGAAACTCACCGATGCCGGGAGCAAGTACGTACGCACCGGCCTCCTCTTCCATGCCATCCGCGAGGACGAGATTGCTGCCCGAGCCACGGGGATAAACACGATACGATACAAGGTTTTGGCCTTCGCCATCGGCGGCTTTTTCGGGGGCATTGCCGGCGCTCTGTACGCCCATCTTTTGACGGTCGCCGGTCCGGGCACCCTCGGTATCATGATGTCATTCCAGGCCATAATCTGGGTGATCTTCGGCGGTATCGTCAGCATATACGGATCAGTAGTAGGCGTGTTCACGCTCTATCCCCTCGTGGAACTGCTCCGCGGCACTCCGGTTCACGATTACCGTTTCCTCATTATGGCCAGCATGGTCATAGTGATATTGCTTTTCATGCCAGAGGGGATAGCAGTCCGGATCCGACACAAGATCGAGAGGCAGTGTCCCCGCTGTAAGCTGACCAACTTCGCTCTGCGTAGTGAATGCCGGGCCTGTGGGGCCGCCCTGCGCCATGTTGCCGACAAGCAGGCTACATAGACGCACGGGCCGGCCCGTGGTGAGCCCGTGATCTCCAGGTTCGCTGCTCACTCGTGCGAGTTGTGGCAGCCTCACAGGTGCTGTGTTATAATCGCTGAGTAGACACAAGAGAAGGCAGGAGGTATTTACATGACAGCCGATCCCAACAAGGCCGCGTATGAGGCCAGGCCCTGGGTGCAGTGGTACCAACCCGGTGTGTCCCCGGATGTCGAGGTTGAGGAGAAATCCGTGGTGCAGAACTTCGACGAGATGACCGATAAGTGGAAGGACAAGACTGCTATCACATTCTACGGCAGGAAGATGTCGTACAAGGAGTTGAGAGACCAGGTGGACAGGTTCGCCACCGCCCTGCATGATCTGGGGATCAGGAAGGGAGATAAGATCGCCCTTCTGCTGCTAAACTCACCGCAGTTCATCATCGCCTACATGGGGGCCCTCAAGGCCGGAGCTACACTCACCGCTATCAGCCCTCTGTACGTCAGCCCCGAGATCAAATATCAACTGGAGGATAGCGGGGCCAAGATGATCGTCTGCCTTGATATTCTGTATGAGAGCGTGGAGAGAAGCGGTGTGAAGCTTGACGCTGCCATCCTGACCGGCATTGGCGAATACCTGCCATCGATGAAGAAATTCCTGGGCAGCAGCGTACTGCGGGCAGTGTACCAGAAGATGGCCGCTCCGCCTGTGGAGTTGTTCCAGAGGGAGGGAGTCCACAGGTTCCAGGACCTGATCAAGAAGTACCCCCCAAGTCCCCCTCAGGTCGAGTTCAACATAAGGGAGGACCTGGTTACTCTTCCCTACACCGGCGGCACCACCGGTATGCCCAAGGGCGCGATGGTCAACCACTACAACTTCGGCGCTGCCCGGCAACTGGCCGAGGGATTCTGGGGTGACATCGTCAAGGAGGGTAAGGAGACGATAATCGCCTATTTGCCGTTCTACCACATATACGGTCAGTCGGTGGTCATGATGGGCAGTCTCAGCCAGGGCTACACACAGGTACTGTTGACCACGCCGGACCCCGACGATATCCTGGAAGCGATAGAGAACTTCAAGGCGACTATCTTCTACAGCGTACCCGCCCTCTACGAGCACCTTATCGATTACGAGAAGACCAACAGGGTCAACTGGAAGCGAATCAAAGTTCTCATATCCGGTGCCGATGCCCTGCTGGAGGACACAGCTAAGGGTTTTGAGAAGCGGACCGGGGCTCAGATTCACGAGGGCTGGGGCATGACCGAGACTACGTCTGTGGGCGTGGTCAGCCCCTACGGGAGAGCCAAGATAGGATCGTTCGGCGTACCCATGCCTGGCTGTGTGGCAGCGGTAGTGGATGCAGAGGACAGCAGCAAGTTCTTGCCCGTGGGAGAAGTAGGTGAACTGGTCTTCAAGGGACCGACGGTGGTCAAGGGCTACTGGGGCAAGCCCGAGGCAACGCAGGAGATGTTCGTCGACATAGACGGCGAAACGTGGCTGCGCACCGGTGACCTGGCCAGCATGGATGAAGAAGGATACTTCTTCTTCTACGACAGGAAGCGCGACATGATCAAGTACAAGGGGCTGGCAGTCTTCGCCAGGGAGGTAGAGGAGGTTCTGTCCTCCCATCCCCAGGTCAGGGAGGCGGGCGTGATTGGAGTCCCCGACCCCGATGTGGGCGAGAGGGTCAAAGCCATAGTCGTGCTGGAGAGAGAGGCCAGGGGGAGGGTGACCGAAGAGGAGATAATGAAATATGCAGCTGAAAAGCTGGCCCACTACAAGGTGCCCAAGATAGTCGAATTCAGGGGCGAGGTACCCAAGACGGACGTGGGCAAGGTCTCGCGTCGCGAACTGAGAGAGGAGTAGCTGCAAATGGCGGCATTCTTTGAGGCAGAGACCCTTACCAAGCGTTTCGGCGGACTGACTGCCGTCGATAACGTGAGCTTCACCATCGAGCGCGACGAGATCGTGGGGTTGATCGGCCCCAACGGTTCCGGCAAGACGACCATGGTTCGGTGCATAATGGGGATTCTGAACCCCACATCCGGCAAGATAAGGTTCAAGGGGCAGGACATAACCGGATGGCGACCATGGAAGATCGTCCAGGCAGGGCTGGCGGGTACGTTCCAGGTCGTAAAGCCCTTCCGGCACCTGCCGGTTATCGCCAATGTCATGGTCGGCTGCCTCTGCCCGCGGATCACCAGGAGGGGCGAGTGGGTGAAGAGCACCCCGGTAAAGGCCAGAGATGCGCTGGAGTTCGTGGGCATTATGGACCGGGCTCTGGAGCCTGCTTCAAATCTGTCGCACGGCGACCTGAAGCGTCTGGAGGTCGCGAGGGCCATCTCAACCGAGCCGGAGTTGTTGATCCTCGACGAGCCTTTTGGGGGTCTTAACCCGGCTGAGACAGACCTTGTTGCCAAGTCCATGGCCAGACTGCACAAGGGGGGCCGCTTCGGCAGGCTTCACAGTGAAGGACCGGCAATGCTCATCATCGAGCACAAGCTCAGTGACCTGATGAAGATAGTGGACCGTGTGATCGTCCTCAACCACGGTAAGCTCATCGCATGGGGGCCACCTGAAGAAGTGGTCAGAGACCCGGCTGTCATCGAGGCCTACACAGGCAAGGAGGTGCCAATTGCTTGAGGCAAAGGACGTTACCGTTCGCTACGACACCGCCACCGTGCTGGACGGCGCGAGCCTGAGAGTGGAAAAGGGCGAACTGGTGGGACTGGTGGGGCCCAACGGAGCGGGCAAGACAACATTGCTTCGGGCCATCGTAGGCCTGATAAACTGGGACAGGGAAGTCCTCAAAGGAACCAGGATGGAGGATGTCGTCCTGGAAGGCACCATCGAGTTTGAGGGCGAGAGGATCGACAGGCTTTCAGCGTATGAGATAGCCAAGAAGGGTTTGCTGCTCTGCCCCCAGATGGGTAGACCGTTCGTCGAGATGTCGGTCAAAGAGAATCTACTGGCGGGCGCGCACCTCTGCAAGGACAAGCAGGAGATCCACGAAAGCCTGGAGAAGGTCTATCAGCTGTTCCCCAGGCTGAGGGAGAGGCAGAAGCAGATGGCGGGGACGCTATCAGGAGGAGAGCGACAGATGCTGGCCGTCGGCCGTTCGCTCATGCGCCGCCCCAAGTTCATGCTGGTAGACGAGCCCTCCAGTGGCCTGGCACCCAAGATAAAGGACGAGTTGTTCAAGCGCGTCCAGGAGATATACCAGGAACTGGGAGTGACCATACTGCTGGCCGAGCAGGACGTCGGCTTTGCCTTCGAGTTGTCCCAGCGGAATTACGTTATGTCAAGAGGACACGTCATCGCCCAGGGAACCGCCGAGGAACTGCTCAAAGACGAGACCATCAGATCCACGTACTTGGGGATGTAGGGTCAGCAGCGGTCAGCAGTCAGCGCTCAGCAATCAACATTAGAGCTCGGCGGTCAGGCAGGCTTGACCATGAGTCCCATGTCGAACTAGCATACCTCCAACTTGCTTCACCATCCTCGCCAATCGTTCTGTGTCCCAGCATGTCATCACAGACACCCCCACCTGTCGTTGGGCACACCTCCTCATGTCACCACACCCGCCTTCACATGTCATTGCACCCACCTTCACATGTCATTGCACCCACCTTCACATGTCATTGCACCCACCTTCACATGTCATCTCACCCGCCTTCACATGTCATTGCGAACGAAGTGAAGCAATCTCCCCACTAACCACGAGTCTTCGAGATTGCCACGCGCCGATTCCATCAGCGCTCGCAACGACGCGAGAGGGCAGGTACAAGACCCGCCCCCAGGCAGAATCCGGCCGGCGGGCTACATCAGGGCAGGATCTGCACGCGCCGATAGCTCAGTGCCACCTGCCAATTCAGGTAGCAAGACACCTCCCTACCTGATATAATGCGGCGGGCAATTCTTGCCTGCCACACGAAGCAAACTGTTAGGAGGTCACATGCTATGAAGAACAGACACATCAGAAAGGCGGCGGTGCTCGGTTCCGGAGTGATGGGGAGCAGGATAGCTGCTCTTCTGGCAGGTGTGGGCATTCCCACCTACCTGCTGGACATCGTTCCCAAGGAGCTGGACGAGAAGGACATCAAGAAGGGGCTGACCAGGGAGTCCCCGGCCTTCCGGAACAAGCTGGCCCAGATGGGCATTCAGGGCACTATCGGGGCAAGGCCGCCGGCCATGTTCGTAGCCGATGACGCCAGGCTAATCACGCCCGGCAACTTCGAAGACCACCTGTCGTGGCTCTCCGATGCCGACTGGATCATCGAAGGGGTGATCGAGAACCTGCCCATCAAGAAAGAACTGCTCCGCAAGGTTGAACCCTTTCTCAAGCCGGATGCGATTCTCAGCACCAACACTTCGGGACTGTCAATCGAGAAGATATCGGAGGACTTCTCGCCGGACGTGAAGACCCGCTTCCTGGGCACCCACTTCTTCAACCCTCCGAGGCACATGAAGCTCCTGGAGATCATACCGGGAGCCCACACGGACAAGGACATCCTTGCCTTTATGGCCCGGTTCTGCGAGAGAAGGCTGGGCAAGAGCGTGGTGTTCGCCAAGGACACTCCAAACTTCATCGCCAACAGGATCGGTACACACGGCCTTGCCGTGATCATGAGCACTATCGTGGAGGATGGCTACACAATAGAGGAAGCTGACGCCATAACCGGCCCTCCGATGGGCAAGCCGAGGAGCGCTACTTTCAGGACCGCCGACATCGTGGGACTGGATACGCTGGTCAGCGTCATCAGGACAGTCCACGACGCCGCTACCGAAGAGGAGGAGAGGCAGCAACTGGAGGTGCCCGACTTCGTCGAGAAAATGGTGGAGAACGGGCTGCTGGGCGATAAGACAAAGCAGGGATTCTACAAGAAGGTGAAGGGTGCCGCAGGGTCGGAGATACACGCGCTGGACTACAACACGATGGAGTACGTGCCGCAGAGGAAGCCCGATCTCCCCATCCTCGACGAACTCAAGAAGATGGACAGAAAGGCCGGCCTGCAGAAGCTGGTCTACTCGGAGGATAGGGCCGGGCAGTTCGCCTGGAAGACCGTGAAACGGACGCTTCTGTACTGCGCGGCCAGGGTGCCCGAGATCGCGGACGACGTGGTCAGCGTGGACCGGGCCATGCGATGGGGCTTCAACTGGGAACTGGGCCCGTTCGAGACCTGGGATGCCATAGGATTGAGAAAGTCGGTGGAGAGGATGAAGAAGGAGGGAGAGAAGATCCCCGCCAATATCGAGAACATGCTGACAGCGGGCAAGGAGAGCTTCTACGAGACGCGCAACGGCAGGGAGTACTACTTCGACTTCGCCAGGGGCGACTACGTCGAGATAGCCGAGCAACCCCACACCATAGTTCTTTCGGCACTCAAGGAGAAGACAGCTCCGGTCAAGTCCAACGCGGGCGGAAGCCTGATCGACATGGGCGACGGCGTGGCCTGCCTCGAGATCCACTCCCGCAACAATGCCATCGATCCCGACCTCATCCAGATGATGCATGACAGCGTGACCGAGGTGGAGGCGAACTTCGACGGAATGGTCATCGGCAGCCAGGGGGCCAACTTCTGCGTCGGGGCAGACCTGAGACAGGTCTACCCTTCTGCTATCAACAAGGACTGGAAGAACCTGGAGCTTGTGGTGAAGACCCTCCAGGAAGCGGTCATGCGCGTCAAGTACTGCCAGCGGCCGGTCGTCGCCGCCCCATTCCGCATGACGCTGGGCGGTGGATGCGAGATATGCCTTCACACAAGCCAGATAGTCGCCAACACCGAGTGCTACATGGGACAGGTGGAACTGGGGGTCGGTCTCATCCCCGGCGCGGGAGGCAACAAGGAGTTGTTCTTCAGGGCTACCGACTGGCTGCCCGAGGAGCTGCCGCCCATCGCCGGCGGGGGCAAACCCGACCTGACCCCGCTCGTGGCAGGGGTGTTCCAGAACATAGCCATGGCCAGGGTGTCCACCAGCGCCCAGGAGGCCAGGCAACTGGGCTACCTGATGCCGCACGACCGAATAGTCATGAACTACGACCATCTCCTGCACCAGGCCAAGAAGGCGGTGCTGGCCCTCGCTGAAGCGGAGTACACGCCGCCCAGGCGCAGAGACGAGATAAGGGTTCCCGGAAGAACCGGGAGGGCTGTGCTGGATGTCTTTGTCTACCTGATGAAGGAGGCGGCATACATAACCGAGCATGACGTCCTTATCGCCAAAAAGCTGGCGCATGTGCTGACCGGCGCCGACGTCGATCACAACACCCTGGTCAGCGAGGAGTACCTGCTCGACATCGAGAGGGAAGCATTTCTATCTCTGTGTGGAGAGGAGAAGACGCAGGCCAGGATGAAGCACATGCTGGACACCAATAAGCCCCTGAGGAACTAGTCCTCGCACAAGGAGGTTTGAACATGAGAGATGCAGTAATAGTATC
>PULQ01000146.1 GCA_003552465.1 Dehalococcoidia bacterium | reverse complement strand
CTGGCGATGGAGATAAACCGGACCAAGAGGATAACCAACGCCCTGGAGTACATAGTGGTCCCGGGGCTGCTGACCACGATAAGCTATCTCAACATGAAGTTCGAGGAGAGGGACAGGGAGGAAAAAGCGAGGCTCAAGCGCGTAAAGGTGCTGGTCGCCCGGGAGTAGAGGGATGCGAGAGACGCCACAGGATGACATCCACTCCATGCAGTCGGGGCAGGCTCCCTACGAGAACGTCCTGCGGGAGTCCTTGAGGGCCGAGCTAAGGCTTGTCAACACCGGTCTGCCCCGGGCCCGGAGAACGTTATCCGACCTGCTGAAGGAGAGGCGCCCCCACGTGCTGTGTAACGACGGCAGCACCCACTCCTTCAAGAGGAAAGAACTCGAGTACCTGGCGACCATCACCGACGCCGCTGAGCAGGAGGAACTGCTGCTTCCGATGATCGTGGAGGTGGGAAGAGACGATGGCGAGACATCGGTGCTGTGCGAGGGCGAACTGGAGAGCGCGGTCATCTCAAGGATAATCGGTATGCAGGTGGCCTGCAAACAGGGAAGGATAAGGATATACAGGCCGCAGCTGGCCCTGCTCAGAGCCAGGCTCAAGACGACAACCGTGTACGTGTTTTCTGCCGGAGTCACCTTATGATTCGTGACGACTGTGCACCGGGCATGCTGTCCTTGAATCACCGGAGTCACAGGCCGACAACCGGAGTTCCACAGAAAACTGGCAGAAAGAGTCGTGTACCGGGCTCCGGGACATTGACAAATACCCGCACTTAGGAGATAATCACCGTATCAGATGGTAAAGATCAGATTGCGCCGAATGGGCAGGAAAAACAGGCCGTCCTATCGCGTGGTGGTAGCCGATAGTCGTTCTCCCCGCGACGGCAGATTCATAGAGGTCATAGGTCATTACGATCCCCTGACCGACCCGGCAACGATCGTAATCGATGAGGAGAAGGCTCTGCAGTGGCTCAATAATGGAGCCCAGCCTACGGATACAGTGCGAAGCCTGCTAGGTAAGCTAGGCATCATGGAAAAATTCAAGCCGGCCTCGAGCCAGAACTAACTACTAAGGAGGCACAATGAAAGACCTGGTAGAGTACGTAGTCAAAGCGATTGTGGCGGAGCCTGACGAGGTAAAGATCACCGAGGAAAACAGCGATGAAGGCCTGCTCATTAAGCTGGAGGTAGCTCCCGACGACAAGGGCAGGGTCATCGGCAGGCAGGGTCGCGTAGCTCAAGCACTGCGGACGTTGCTTCGTGTCAAAGCGGCCAGGGAAGAGACCCGGGTCAGACTGGAGATCATCTAGGTCGGCCTCACGTCAACCGGTCCCCGATTCACAACCGATTACGCCTTTCACTGATCGCTGATCAGACTCTTGCTGTGGTGCTGTTACACCCGTCCTCGTGCCTTCGTCGGCGCTGACAGCTAGAACCGATCTTCTCACGCCTGCGGCCTTCATGCCCGTTGTCAACTGAGCGTAACAATTGCTACAATCATGCCACAGACCCTAAGGAGGTGTGCATTGGACTTCTCTCTCACAGACGAGCAGAAACGCCACAGCAAGGAGTTCTATGACACGTGCAAAGAACTCGGCGGGAAGAGGCCATCAAGCCTCGTCGGATTCGAGGCCATCTATGAACTGGACGAGTGTTGGGAGTACAACCTGCACTGCGCCAGGGAGTTCGGCAAGAAGGGATGGCTTGCCCTTGGCTGGCCTTCGGAGTACGGCGGCAGCGGCGATATGATGGATCGGGTCCTCTTCTCCGAGGCCAGGGGATACTACGGCACCCCCGGAGTGGATATCTTCGGAGTGCAGATGCTGGCCCCGACGCTGCTTCAGGCGGCGAGCGAGGAGATCAGAAAGCAGTTTCTGCCTCCCATCGCCCGGGGGGAGGCGATGTGGTGCGAACTTTGGAGCGAGCCCAATGCCGGCTCGGACCTGGCCAGCCTCTCAGCGACTGCGGTCAAGAAGGGTGACGAGTACATCCTGAACGGACAGAAGACCTGGAACACCGGCGCCCATCGGGCCGACTGGGGGTTCGGGGTCTTCAAAACCGACCCCGAAGCCCGAAAGCACCATAACATGACCTTCCTGCTGCTCGACATGAAGACTCCCGGCATCACGATAAGGCCGATTCCCTACCTTGACGGTAGCGCACCCTACTGTGAGGTCTACTTCGACGATGCTCGTGTACCTGCCAGGAACATAGTCGGTCAGGAGCACGAAGGCTGGGCCGTTGTCAACCTCCTCGCGGGATTCGAGAGGTCGGGCATCAACGAGATCATGAGCATGATGCGCGGACTGGAACAACTGGTGGCGTTCTGCAATGAGACCGAGCGACACGGGCGGCCGCTGGCCAAGGACCCTATCATCCGCAACCGGCTTGCCCAAATAGCCTGTGAACTGGAAGCCGCGCGCACACTGGCATACCGCGTTGCCGACCTGCAGAACAGGAACGAGATGTCGCTCATGGACGCCTCGGCCGGCAAGATCTTCTTCAGCGAACTGGGCGAGCGCTTCGCCTACCTGGCCTGCGATATACTTGGCCCGTACGGCCAGCTCAGGAGCTCCCGGTGGGCTCCTCTGAACGGGATATGGGAGAAGATGTTCCACGAGCACTTCATAACCACCATCTCCATGGGCACCAACGAGATACAGAGAAACATCATCGCCTGGTACGGCCTCGGCCTTCCCAGGATGAGGTGAGTCCGGCTTCGTAAGGAGGAATGATGGATCTAAGATACTCAGAAGAGCAAGAGATACTGAAGCAATCCGCCCGTGACTTCCTGGCCACAGAGTGTCCCAAGACCCTCGTTAGGGAGCTGGAACGAAGTGAAGAGGGACACTCACCCGAACTGTGGAAGAAGATGGCCGAGCTGGGATGGATGGGACTGATCATACCCGAGGAATACGAAGGCATAGGCTACACTTTCCAGGACCTCACCGTCCTCATCGAAGAGATGGGCCGGAACGTACTGCCCGGACCGTTCATGGCAACCGTCACCGCCACCTTCCCCATAATGGAGGCGGGGACTGACGAACAGAAGAAGGAACTGCTCCCCCGCATAGCGCAAGGCGAACTCATCCTGACCACGGCCATCCTCGAAGGCGCAGGCGTCTTCGATGCCTCCGGTATAGCCCTCAAGGCAACGCAGAAGGGAAACGACTTCGTGATAAGCGGCACCAAGCTGTTCGTCGACATGGCCAACGTGGCCACCCACATGATCTGCGTGGCGAGGACAGATGAAGGTGCCTCACCAGACCGGGGGATCACACTCTTCATAGTGGATGCCTCGACTCCCGGGATCAAGTGGGAGGTGATGCCCACCACGGCACAGGACAAGCTCTGTGAGGTGCGCTTCGAGAACGTGACGGTGTCCGCGAAGAACATGCTCGGCAAGCTGAGCGAGGGCTGGCCCATCGTGGAGAACATGCTGCGCAAGGGCGCAATCGCCAAGTCTGCCGAATCCATAGGCGCGGTACAGACCTGCGTGGACATGACGGTCGCCTACGCCAAGGAGAGGGTGCAGTACGACAGGCAGATAGGGGCCTTCCAGGCCCTTCAGCACAAGATGTCCGACATGTGGACGGCCATGGAGACCGGCCGCTACCTGGTCTATGAGGCAGCTTGGATGGAGTCGAGCGGCCTGCCCTGCACCAAAGAGGCCTCGATGGCCAAGGCTTATGTCAATGAAGTCTACCGCGATGTGAGCAAGTGGGCGATCCGTCTGCACGGCGCGATCGCCACCAGCGACGACCACGATATTCCTCTATACTACCGCAGAAGCAAGTCGGCGGACACTGCCTTCGGCAGCACCGACTTCCACAGGGAGATCGTGGCTCAGAAGATCGGGCTGGCCTGAGATCTCAGCCCGAAGCGCATACCTTCTTAGCCCCTCGTACGAGGGGCTAAGTCTTTGTGGTCAGGGCACACACACTCTGCACACGGAGTAGGCCGCGCAGAGCGATGCGCTGTGCGCTCACAGGTCAAGCGGGGCATCGACGGCTGCCAGTCTCCCCATCAGCGTATCCCCTCGCTCAGCCGCCAAAGCCGCCCCCAGGCTAATCGATCTGCAAGCTCAGGAAGGGATAAGTTTGACCGTCCACTATGTTCCAGATGTGCTCAGTATCGGCCTCACCGGGAGCGACCGCAACCATGTCCCATGGGTTATTCAGGCCTTCGGTGGCCGTGTCCGTGAAGGTGCCGATATCCATCATCTCCGCGGTGGTCTTGCCCGTGCCGCCATCGCTCTCCCCCATCCCGGACGTCTCCACATCCCAGAAGGAATCGATGACGGCACCTCTATCACTGAACCCGACCAGTCCACCGACATACTCATTCCCGGTCACGCTTCCGGTGGAGTAGGAGTCTACGATGCGGCGATACCGTATCTGTCCGACGAGACCTCCAACATGCTCGTCGCCGGTTACGCTCGCGGTGGAGTAAGCGCTCATTACTGTACTGAAAGCACTGTGGCCCACCAGGCCGCCGACATTTGATCTGCCGACCACGGTGCCGGAGGCATAGCTCTCCCGAATGTAACCCTCGGAGCTGTGTCCTACTAGGCAACCAACATGCACATCTCCTGTGACGCTGGCGATTGCCCGTGAGTTAGTGACCGTACTAAAGCCACCAAGATTGGCTCCCACCAGGCCGCCGACATGCTCAGTTCCCGTCACGTTGCCGGCGGCGAGGGAGCTGTCCACGGCACCCCCATGATTCTGGCCAACCAGGCCGCCCACATACAGGTGGCCGATTATGTCGACGTCTCCGACACTCAGCCCTGTGACCTTGCCGTCTCGTGCAAGGTACCCGACCAATCCAACGTTTGACACGAAATCAGAACCGAAACTCAGGTTGGAGATTTCGTAGCCGTTGCCGTCAAACTCCCCGGCGAAGTAAGGGATGTGAAGGCCGGGATGCCCGGATAGGTCGATGTCCTTAGTCAGCCTGAACTTCAGCGTGGGATCTTGACCGAACGCCAGGAGCTGCTCGAAATCGGCGAGGCCGCTAATCTTGTAGTTCCCGTCCTCCTTCAAGAGTCTTTCGTCCACATCCAGGAACATGCCATTAGCCAGCCACTCTTCGAAGTCCTCACCAAACAAAGCTCCAACCGTGATTATGTTCTGCTCGTTAATCACGACCTCATGGTAGTTGTAGTGAGCGTTGCTAACCTCCGCCCTTAGGTTAACTCCTATCAGACCGCCAACAGACTCACCCCCGATCACGCTGCCTGCCGAATAGGAGTTGCTCACCACAGCACCGGAATTCCTTCCCACCAGGCCGCCAACGCTTGAGACGCCAGTGACGCTGCCCGTGGCATAGGAGTCGCTCACCATACCCTGATAGTTGTATCCCACCAGCCCTCCAACATCCTCATCACCCGTAACGCTGCCGGTGGAACAGGAACCGTCTGCCTGGCCCCACCAGTGATTGCCTCCGACAAGGCCTCCTACATGCTGAGAGCCCGTCACCGCACCGCTGCTATGGGAGTCGATTACACGGCCGGCATTCCATCCTACAAGACCCCCCACACTCTCGTCTCCAGTTACCGCGCTGACCGAATACGAGTCGACAACCTCGGCGAAGGGCCTTACCGGCATTCCCCGGGGGCCATCATTGAACCCGACCAGACCGCCGACACCTGAGATTCCGGTGACGCTGCCGATGGAGTAGGAGTCACTTACAGTACCCCGGTTCAGTCCCACCAGGCCACCAACACTCGAATCGCCGGTCACGCTGCCGCTCGAGTAGGAGTCGCTCACCTGCCCATCGTAGTTGTGCCCCACCAGCCCTCCAGCATCAGAGCGGCCGGTTACATCGGCATGCACCAGACCCAGATTCCTGATAATGCCACTAACGGAACCGAAGAGTCCCACCATGTGTTCCTCAGGGCGGTTGATGTACAGGTCTCCGATTTCATGCCCCTCACCGTCGAAGGTGCCGACAAAAGGATCGTCCCGAGTGCCGATCGGCTCCCACCCCTTTCCCTGATTCGCATATGAACCCGCCAGTTCAGCATAACCAGCAGTAGTGGAGTCAAGGTCGTTCATCAGAATGTGGTAGCCATCCAGATTGTCCCTGATGGCGTCCAGGTCGTACCAGGTCCGGATCTCGAGATCAACCGACGGACCGGGGATCGGGCCACAGCCCATGATCCCGAAAACGAGAACCGCCACGGTTAACAGGAGGTAAACCGCCTTCCTAGCATGGTCTCTCCCTGTACTAAGCCATGTCTTCATCTGCTACCTCGGTGTACTCGTACATCCTATGACATCAGGCTCAGCGAGCATGATCAACCCATTATGGACAGACTCCCAGCTCAAGAAGGGATAGGTCTCGCCGTCCACTATGTTCCAAGTGTAGCTCGCATCAATATCGCCAGGCGCGACCGCAACCATGTCCCATGGGTCATTTAGGCCTTCGGTGGCCGTGTCCATGAAGGTGGCGATATCCATCATCTCCGCGGTGGTCTTGCCCGTGCCGCCATCGCTCTCCTCTGTTCCGGAAGCCTCCACGTCCCAGAAGGAGTTGCTCACAGGGTGCTCGCCCATTCCAATGAGACCTCCAGCATGGCGGTCACCGGTTACGACGGCAGTTGAGTAGCAGTTCTCCACAATACCCTCGTTTTCACCCACGAGACCACCAACCACCTCCCGAGCGGTCATGCTGCCTGCCGAATGGCAATCACGGATACTGGCATAATGGTGGCTTCCCACTAGACCACCGACGATCCCCTCGCCAGTCACATTACCGCTGAAACGGCATTGGCTTACGGTACCCTTAAGGTAGTCTCCCACCAGGCCCCCAACCCTGCGGTTGCCAGTTACAGAGGCGTTCAACAGCCCAACGTTTTCAATCCGGCCCGCAAGAACGGAGCCGAACAGCCCTACTTGATTCTCATCAGGCCGATTGATGAACAGGTCTCTTATCTCATGCCCCTGGCCGTCAAAACCTCCACTGAAGTCGAACCTTCCGACAGACTGAATGACCCCGGGCCCGATCGGCTGCCAGCCCTTTCCATCATTGGCTGTGGGGCCGGCCAACTCCTCATACCCGGCCGTAGTGGCATTGAGGTCATTCATCAGACGGTGGTGGCCTCTCAGGTTGTATCTAACTGCATCCATGTCATACCAGTCCCGTATCTCCAGGTCCTTGGAAGGGCGCTCAACACAGCCTGCCATCCCTGCAATCAAGGCCACCATAACAAGAAAGCTACCAGCTCTTTTGATGTAGCGGTGTCTCCCCGAACTCAACGCTATCTTCATGTCCGACCTCCTCTTCAACCAGATAGTAGATCAGCCGACCGGGTCCTGTCAGTCCCCTTCGCTGTCCTTCGTGCCCTCACGATCCACCTCAATGCACAGACTCCCAGCTCAAGAAGGGATAGGTCTGCCCGTCGACGATGTTCCAGATGTAGTCCTGGTCGCTCTCGCCGGGCGCGACCGCGGTTATGTCCCACGGCTCGTCCAGACCTTCCGTGGCCGTGTCCGTGAAGGTGGTGATATCCTTCATCTCCGCGGTGGTCTTGCCCGTGCCCCCATCGCTCTCCTCTGTTCCGGAAGCCTCCACGTCCCAGAATGAGTTGGTCACGGTGCCGTCATCATCGTATCCCACCAGGCCGCCCACGTCAGTTTCGCCAGTCACGTTGCCGCTGGAGTAACAGTTCCTCACAGTGCCGGCGTTGTGTCCCGCCAGGCCGCCAACAAACGAATCGCCAGCCACACTACCGGTGGAATAGGAGTTAACCACAGTACCATCATTGCCTCCCACCAGCCCACCAGTGGCCCAAAGATTGCCCCTCACGCTCCCCGTGGAATAGCAGTTGTCTACAGTGCCCTCGTAGTTGATGCCCACAAGGCCGCCGACGCCCAGGTTACCGGTCACGTTCACAGCGGAATAGGACTTGGTAACAGTGCCCAGATTACCCGCGACCAGGCCGCCGACACCCAAGCCGCCGATCACGCTGCCCGAGGAATAGGAGTCCACCACAGCGCCCATGTTCTCTCCTACCAGACCGCCCACACCCAGACTGCCGCTCACAGCCGCATTCACAACGCCGATACTGGCGATGACCCCTGCCTCACCAACGGCAGCGAACAGCCCGATCCAGTTCTCTTCAGGACGGCCGACGAACAGGTCGCTTATCTTGTGACCCTGGCCGTCAAAGATCCCCACGAACGGGTCATCATATGCTCCAATCGGCACCCAGCCTCTTCCACCGTTGGCTCTGGGGCCGGCCAGTTCATCATATCCCGGTGTCGTAGCGTCGAGGCTGTTCATGAGACGGTGGTGGCCGGCCAGGTTATCCCTGACAGCATCCAGGTCATACCAGTCCCGTATCTCCAGGTCCTTGGATGGGCGCTCAACACAGCCTGCCATCGGTGTAACGAGGGCTGCCACAATCAGGACGATGCCTGCTAATCTCACATAACTGCTCATCCTCAAACCAATTGCTCTTGTCATTTCTCACCTAACGGATGGTTGCTCGATCACTCTCCTCCTATCTATCGAATGCACAGGCTCCTGTTAGTGTGCACTAGACATCCTGCCAACTCAGAAAGGGATAGGTCTGGGCGTCGACTATGTTCCAGATGTGGTCCCCATCGCTCTCGCCGGGCGCGACCGCAACCATGTCCCATGGGTTATTTAGGCCTTCGGTGGCCGAGTCCATGTAGGTGGCGATATCCATCATCTCCGCCGTCGTCTTGCCCGCTCCACCGTCGGAAGCAGCCTGTCCGCTGGTCTCCGTATCCCAGAAGCAATCGCTTACGCCACCGCGGTTGTTGCGTCCCACCAGCCCACCGACATACTCCTGACCGGTGACGCTGGAGACCGAGTAGGATGTGCGCAGGGTGCCCATGAACATCGATCCCAGCAGTCCGCCAACTCGCGTGATACCGATCACAGTCCCGGTGGAGTAGCAGTTACGCACACTACTCCCCGAGGTGCTGCCCACCAGCCCGCCAACACCGAACTCACCGTTAACGCTGCCCGCAGCATACGAATTACTGATGGTGCTGTTATCACTGAGTCCCATTAGGCCTCCCACATCGCTTTCACCGGTAACGCTGCCAGTGGCGTACGAGTTGCGCACAGTGCCTCCAAAGTCCTGCCCCACAAGGCCACCGACCCACGTAAGGCCAATCACGCTCGCTGAGGAATGGGACTCGCCTACGAAGCTCAAGTTGATTCCCACCAGGCCTCCAACACTAAACCCACCGGTCACGTTCCCCGAGGCATAGGAGTCGCTCACAGTGCCTGAATTCGCTCCCGCCAGACCACCAGCAGACGATTCGGCAGTCACCTCGCCCGTGGAATGGCAGTTGCTCAGCGTCCCCAGATTCTCTCCCACCAGACCGCCAACGAAATACTTGCCACCTACGTGGCCGGAATGAGAGGAGTCGCTCACAATGCCATCGTTGACAGCCACCAGGCCTCCAGCAATCCTGCCGGCAGTCACGCTGCCGCTGGAGTAAGAGTTGCTCACAGTGCCACGACTGCGCGCCACCAGGACGCCAGCGCAGCGTGGATCGCCGGTTATGCTGGCATTCTCGACAATGACTTGATTGAGTCTTCCTCCAGACGCAAGGTATCCGAACAACCCAACCTGCGAGACAACCCCTAGATCCAGGACCAGATTCGAGATCCTGTGACCATTGCCGTGAAACTCACCGGCCAGGTAGGGGATGTAGAAGTTGGGTTCGTTGGCCAGATCAAGGTCGTCAGTCAACCTGAATCCCAGTGAGCCATCCTGACCGAACGGGAGCAACTGTTTAAAATCACCAACATCCTGTATCAGGTAGTACCCGTGTTCTTGAGAAAACCGTTCTTCCACATCTAGAGACTTGTCGTTGGCAAGCCATTGCTCGAAGTCTTCAGCGAACAGAGCCCCGACGGTTATCATCCTCTCTCCGTTAATCAAGACCTCATCATAGCTATAGTGCGAGTTGCTCACATCGCCCCCCACGACCACTCCCACCAGGCCGCCAACACCGGCCGTACCGGCAACGCTGCCACTGAAATGGGACCTGCTTAAGATGCCCTCACTCTCTCCCACCAGACCACCAACACTCAACGTGCCAGCGACCCTGCCCGTGGCATAGGAGTTGCTTAGGGTACCACCATTCTCTCCCGCCAGGCCGCCAACATTGGACGCGCCGGTAACATCTGCGTTCACCAACCTGATGTTGTCGATAACCCCTCGCCCGCCAACAAGACCGAGGAGCCCCACCTCCGATTCGGTAGGGCGCTCCACAACGAGGTCTCGTATCTCATATCCCTGGCCGTCGAAACTGCCCGTGAACGGTCGATAGGAGTAACGAGGGACATGGTCGCGGTAGCCAATCGGCTCCCAGCCTCTTCCACCGTTAGCCGTCGGGCCGGCCAGTTTGCCATAACCGGGCGTAGTTGCATCGAGGTCGTTCATCAGAATGTGGTAGCCATCCAGATTGTCCCTGATGGCGTCCAGGTCATACCAGGTCCGGATCTCCAGGTCCTTGGATGGGCGCCCAACACAGCCTGCCACCGGCGTAACCAGGCCTGCCACGATCAAAACCATGCCGGCTAATCTCACATAACTGCTCATCCTCAGACCAACTGCTGTTCTCATCTCTCACCTCACGGATAGCTGTTCAATCACTCTACTCCTATCTACAGAATCCACAGGCTCCTCACAGGATGCACTAGATATCCTGCCAACTCAGGAAGGGATAGGTTTCACCGTCCACGATGTTCCAGATATGGGCGGGGTTGCGCTGGTCTGCGTCAGCCACGGCTACCATATCCCACGGTTCATCCAGCCCCTCCGTCTCCGTGTCCGTGAAGGTGGCGATATCCATCATCTCCGAAGTCGTCTTTCCCGTGCCACCATCGCTTTCTTCGATCCCGGACGTCTCCAAGTCCCAGAATGAGTTGCTCACAGTTCCGTCATGACTCCGTGCCACCAGCCCACCAACGTATTGATCGCCAGTCACCTTGCCGCCAGCATAGGAGTTTCTCACGGTGCCGCGATTACCCCCAACCAGACCCCCGACGGAGTTGTCGGCAGTTGCGCTGCTATTGGCGTAGCAATTGGTAATGTTACCGGCGTTCAGTCCCACGAGACCACCAACATACTCATGGCCCGAAACGCTGCCAGCAGAGTGACATAGTGTTACACCGCTTCCAGCACCATTGTACCCGACCAAGCCCCCAACGTTGCGCCACTCGGCTATCACGTTACCTGCGGAGTAGCAGTTGCTTACACTGCCTCCATAGTTGTATCCTACGAGACCACCGACACCGTCTGCGCCGGTCACGTCTCCACTGGCATCGGAGTTACTCAGGGTGCCGCGATTATCTCCCACTAGACCGCCCACGTGGCGATAGCCCGTCACCGTCCCTGAGAAGTGAGAGTCACGCACGGTGCCGTGATTGTATCCCACCAGACCGCCTACATCCCAGGTGCTGCCGGTCACGCTGCCGTCTGCAGAAGAATCGCGCACACTGCCCCGAGTATTGGATCCCACTAGTCCCCCGACGGAGCTGTAGCCTCTTACGCTACCCGAGAAATGAGAGTTAGTCACAGTGCCCCAATCACCCCCCGGTTTGAGATTCGATCCCACCAGACCACCAACATCCCAACCATTGCCAGCCACGCTCCCGGTACCATAGGAGTGCTGAACGGCGCCACGGTTCTCTCCCACCAGACTGCCAACGTGAGAACCGCCAGTCACAGCGGCATCTACCACTCCTACACGCCTGATAACGCCCTCCGACCTGACATAGCCGAAGAGTCCGACATGGTCTTCGCCGGGCCGGTCTATATACAGATCTCTTATGTCGTGCCCCTGACCGTCAAGAGTCCCGGTGAACCTCCAAGCCTGTGTGCCGATCGGCTCCCAGCCTTTTCCGCCATTGGCTGTCGGGCCGGCCAGTTTCTGATAGCCGCGGGTGGTGGAATCGAGATCATTCATCAGACGGTGACTGCTTACCATGTTGCGTCTGACGGCATCCAGGTCATGCCAATCCCGTATTTCGAGGTCCCTGGATGGGCGCTCAACACAGCCTGCCATCGGCGTAACCAGGGCTGCCACAATCAGGACGATGACTGCTACCCTCACATAACTGCTCATCCTCTAACAGGCCTCTCTTCTCATCTTTCACCTCCGCGACAGGACGGCTCTTCGATCACTCTCCTCCTATCAACAGAATGCACAGGCTCCTCATAGGGTGCACAAGAAAGACTGCCAGCTCAAAAAAGGATAGGTTTCACCATCCACCATATTCCAGATGTGGTCCCCATCGCTCTCGCCGGGGTCGACCGCGACCATGTCCCATGGCTCCTCCAATCCCTTCGTCTCCGTGTCCGTGAAGGTTGCGATATCCATCATCTCCGCGGTCGTCTTGCCCGTGCCACCATCGCTTTCTTCCATTCCGGACGTCTCCACGTCCCAGAAGGAGTCGCTCACACTCCCCTCTGATACCTTCTCCAGAAATAGAGGCCCATCACGGGCAGGATGATAATCGCCAGCACCATGATATCGCCACCGTTCAGATCGTCCATCGCGGTCAGTGACGGCAGAGGATACTCCCCTCGGTATTCTGTAAGATCGATATCCACCATCAGGTCGGCACTGATACGCCCCCTGAGCTTTGTCAGGTAGAACTCGCCACCGCTCAGATAGGTCGATAGCAGCTCAGCAAGTATCTCATACTCGGAGAAATCCTCGGTGAAAACCTTCTGCCCGTATTCCATCAAGAAGGCGTTCGTCTTCCAGTATCCATAGCCAATGCGAAACGGGTACTGCTCAGGCACAACTATCTCATCAGCAAATACGTACAGGAGCACTTCTGTCGTAGCAGCGTTCAAAGCCGTTATGCGAAGAGGGTACACTATCCCATCAGAAGCGAAGCTGAACACTATGGGCTCGATAGACCCCTCCGCCAGGGCTTCTCCCGTAGCTTCATCAACTGCGTTGATCCTGGTGGCCACGAAGTACCAGTTCTTCTCGATGTACTCGGCAATGACCTCGTAACCCTCCTCAGGGAAGTAGTAGTTGTTGTCGTTAAGCCAGTCCACCAGCGCGTTCGGGTCCTCTGCCGACAGAGTGGCCGTAGCATACGGCCCGACCACCTGCTCGTCGATAACGTCGACCCTGTCAGAAGGATCCATGGGCACCGGGGAACACCCCCCTCCTCGAGGCTCGGGAATCGCCTGCACCGTGAAGTCGGACAACTCGGCAAACACTTCGGCATCGGTGACGTCTATCACCGGTATGGCGGGCACCGGGACGACCCAGGCAAACTCCTCGGCGTCACCCACGAACTGGACCGAAAGGATCAGGTGCTGGGTCATGTTGCCCGTGCTGTCTCCGTGCATTATGACGGCTCTCTGAGCGGACTGGTACAGATCCCTATGCATCAGGTCAAAACGCAGAAACTTGGCCCCGTCCGCAAGGACGGGTGTGGCTACCAACGACAGGACAAAGGCAGCCACCGTTGCAGCTATCAATGCTTTCTTCATTTTTCACCTCCTGGTTCCAGAGCTACTCCGGGTTAGTCAGCAACACTCTGCAGCGAAGAACTCATTTTCACGTCTCACCTCCTATCGTCATGCTTACCCATGCCTCATCGTGCACATCAAGCCGCCGAACAGAGACCATCCTTCATCTCGACAGGGAACAGACAGGGCCGGTTCACATGCAGGATAGCAACGGCACTGACAGGACGAAAGGAAAGCCGGAACGGCCCCACCTCAGTGGGACACCGCTCCATTACCGGCCTCGTATCAGCCATAGAACATCCTCCCGCCGGGTGTATTCGGCGGCATGTAGATGAAAGCCCTCGCACCATAATACATGATAACATCTGATTGTTAAGAACCCGTTAACTCCCCCCGATTGACGTCGGAAAATCGTCCGCTCCAGCAAAAAACCGACCAGCGGCAAGACGGTATCCCTCTTTTCCTATCAATGGGAAGCCCCTGTTTCGAGGAAGTAAGCTCACGTACAAGCGTAATTTACAGTTCGTTGCCCTTCTGCTATACTTCCGGCTGAGGCAGCCTTGTATCTTCCCTCACCGGGCTCTGAGCATCATGGCCATCTCACGTAATATGTCACCAGGAGTTGTCGGCCGCACGCTGTCGTAGGCCTGCGGCCTCCCTAATGTGAACTCGTCATATGATTCGCCTCCGGCAGACTGCCTCCACTCGGCGTGCGTCGAACGCGGGGAACGGCATGGCCTGGACTTTCTTTTTCACCCTGAGTCCGTCGCCCTGGTAGGCATTACGACCTCCAACCCGCTGCACTGGACGCGCACCTTTCTGGACGCATTCATAGAATCCGGGTTCGACCGTCCCCTTTATCTCGTCAACCCCAAGGGCGGTGAGATCAAAGGACACAAGGTCTACCCCAGCCTGCGCGAGGTTCCCGGCAGCATCGACCATGTCATCGGCCTCGTAAACGCCCGGACCGCTCCACGGTTGGTTGAAGAGTGTGCTGAAAAGGGAGTGCGGGCCGCCCACTTCTGCACATCGGGATTCAGTGAGACCGGCGACCCTGACAGGATCAGGCTTGAGTCTGAGCTGGCAGAGGCCGGACGCAGGACCGGGATCAGGATCATCGGCCCCAACTGCATGGGTATCTACTGCCCCCAGTCACGCCTCTCCTTCAGCCCGGTTCTCCCCAGGGAAAGCGGCCCTGTGGGTCTTATCAGTCAGAGTGGAGGCAACTCCGTCTACCTGGTCAGGCAGGGAGCGCTCAGGGGCATTCGCTTCAGCAAGGTCATAAGCTACGGCAATGCCTGCGACATCAACGAGAACGACCTTCTCGAATATCTGGCCGGCGACCCGGAGACGAGGATCATCTGCCTGTACATCGAGGGGATCAAGGACGGGAAGAGGTTCAGGAAGGCCCTGGAGAAAGCGGCCAGAGACAAGACTGTGATTCTGCTCAAAGGTGGCCTAACAGAGGGCGGCGCCAGGGCGGTCGCCGGTCACACAGCCGCGCTGGCCGGAAGCCGGTCGACATGGGAAGCCCTTTGCAGGCAGCTCGGCATCATCAGCGTTCACAGCCTGGACGAGATGATCGACGTGCTGGTCACGCTACTGTTCCTTCCCCTTCCCGGCGGTAGAAACGCTGTCCTCTTCGGTGCCGGAGGCGGCGCCAGTGTTCTCATCGCTGATGAGTTCGAGACCAGAGGGCTGCAGGTGCCCGCCCTATCCCCGGATGTGATTGCACGACTGCAGGAGTTCACCCCGGCGGCGGGCAACATTCTGCGGAATCCCATAGACTACTCGCAGAACATGCTCGATGCTGAGCGCACCAGGAAAGCGTTCGATATAGTGTCAAAGTGGGAGGGAACCGATTTCGTGGTCACGTTTATCAGGACGGGCCAGTTCGTGCTGCCCTGGCTTTCTGGAGCCCGGATAAACATGCTGCTGGGCAGATTCTGGATAGACCGTGACGATCTGCCCAAGCCGGTGGCAATGGTTATTGAACCCAGCGTTCTGCCGCAAGAGGCGGAGGCAATTCTCCCCGCCATCAACGAGTGCATTTCCTCCCGACTGCCTGTCTACTACTCCTTTGGAGCCGCCGCCAATGCCATCGACCTGGTGCTCAGCCAAGCCGAGAGACGCGCGGCAGCAGACTGAGGACAGTAAATGGGAGGGCGGTGAACTCCCGCACCTGTAGGCCGAACCTCTCCAGCATCTGGTGTCGCGAACAAGGGATCTGAAGTGGGTACACCCCGAACCTACCAGACACAGGGCATCGTCATAAAGCACAGCAAGCTGGGCGAGTTCGACAGAATCGTCACCGTCTACACGCGGGATTACGGCAAGGTGCGGGCGGTGGCCAAAGGGGCCTCCCGTCCCAAGAGCAAACTGGGGGGAAATGTGCAGCCGATCACACATAGTCTGCTCTACCTGGCCAGGGGCCGCAACCTCGATATCGTCACTCAGAGCCAGACTATAAACGGCTTCCTTGCCGTGAAGAGCGACCTGTGGCGGCTGGCCTGTGCCCTTTACATCCTGGAGCTCCTCGATTCATCTACCGGTGAGGGCGGCGAGAACCGTCCGCTGTTCGACCTGCTGGTCGAGACACTCGATCAACTCAGCCGGCCTGAGAGCAGCGAGACCCTTCTGCGCTACTTCGAGATCCACCTGCTGCATCACCTGGGCTATCGTCCCCAGTTGCGCCGGTGTGTCGGCTGCGACTCGCCTCTCAAGCCGGCGGTCAACTACTTCTGCCCGGACAAGGGCGGTATCCTGTGTCACGAATGCATCTCTGCCGAAAGCAGGCGGCGCGAGGAGGGCGAAACCGGCCCGACGAGCCCGTCTTTCGCTCTCTCCATCGACGCCCTCAAGGTTCTTCGCCTGTGGCAGAGCAGTGACTTTGCCACCGCAAGGCGCGTAAGGGTGCGCTCCGACCTGTCGCGGGAGTTGGAGCGAGTGTTGCACGAGTACATCAGGCACATTCTGCAGCGGGAGCTCAAATCGCTCGCCTGGGTGGAAGAGGTAAGGGAACGAATGGCCACCACGTGACACGGGTACTTGACAAGCCCCTGGGGCGGAGTTAGAATCGCTGGGCAATTTGAGGGCGCTAAGGTAGCGAACGAATTTGAACGGAGAGTGCTCGGTATTCTGAATCAACCGTAGTGTCCACTGGCTCGTCTGAGCTGCAACTCCCTCTTCAGCATCAGCTCGTCGACCCATTGAAACGATCACGGTCTGATCTCCCAACTATAAGGAGCAATGTATATCGTAATAGCAGGCTTGAGTGACATCGGCAGGAACCTGGCTGATCTGCTGGTCAAAGAGGGCAACGAGGTAATGGTCATAGATCGGGACTTCGCGAAATGCACCGAGATGGCCGACGGCTCTGACGTAATGGTGATCACCGGAGACGCCAGCCAGAAGTCGGTGCTCGAGGAGGCCAGGGTCAAGAGTTCCACAGCCTTCGTCGCCGCAGCCGGTGACGACTCGGAGAACCTCATGCTCTGCATGATAGCCAAAGAGGTCGGCGCCAGGACGGTGATCTCCCTGGTCGATGAGTCGGAGCACGAGGAGGCATTCAGACAGGCCGGGGTGACCTTCCAGGTCAACCCCGACATGGTGGCCGCCCGGCACATCTCCCGCATGATTTCGCAGCCTTATATTAAGGCCTTCATCACCTGTGATAGAGCAGAGATCTTCGAAATAGAAGTGGAAAAGGGGATGAAGTGTGTGGGACGAAGGCTCTCCGACATCTCGGCACCGAACGGCGTCAGGGTCCTCGTTGTTCAGAGAAAGGGAAAATACCTGGGCGAGGACGGCGTGATACAGCCCGGAGACTGGATCACTCTCATCGCAAACAGAGAGTCGGCCAGGAAGGGGGCCGAGTTCATGTATAAATGGTTCGCCAAAGGGTAGCACTAGCCCTTCACATCCTGGGCACGTTCCTGAAATTCTTCGCCTTCGCCTACGCCGTTCCCCTGGTGGCAGCTCTGCACTACCACTACCGGGCCGGTGATCCGGCCGAGGCCTACTGGTGGATCTACCTGCTCCTCCTTACGGCAACCCTGGCCATCGGGCTGGTTCTCGAGAACCTCTTCAGAACTACCAGGGAGATGGAGCGTGCCGACGGCTTCATCATAGTGGCACTGACATGGCTTGTCATCCCTGTCTTCGGCACTCTTCCGTACCTGTTGCCTCCGATCTCCCTGGGCCTTCTCAACGGCTTCTTCGAGGGCATGTCCGGTTTCACCACCACCGGAGCCACTGTGCTGGAAACGGTGGAAGCACTGCCCAGAAGCGCACTCCTGTGGCGTAGCCTCACACAGTGGCTGGGAGGGATGGGCGTGATCGCACTCTTTGTTGCCATACTCCCCCGCCTGGGAGTAGGAGGTTCTCAGCTCTTCGACAGGGAGTTCCCCGACCCCCTGCCCGAAAAGCTGCGCCCCAGGTTCAGAACCACTGCGAGAATCCTATGGACCATATACGCGGGCTTCACCGCCGTGCAGATAGCACTGCTCCACCTCCTTGCCAGGCTGCCCCTCTTCGACTCGATCTGTATCTCCCTCTCCACCATGCCCACCGGCGGATTCACCCCTACCTCTGCGAGCATCGGTGCCTACTCCAATCCCGTGGCTGAGTACATAATCATGGCTTTCATGTTTCTGGCCGGCACGAGGTTCATACTGCACTACCAGGTTCTGCAGAAGCAGTGGAGGGCTCTGAAGAGCGAGGAGTTCCGGCTCTACATCATGATCCTGGCGGCAGCTATCGTCCTCTTGCTGCTTGCACAGGGGCTCGGTTCATACAGAGAGTCGGCCTTCCAGGCGATCTCGATCATGACCACGACGGGTTTCGCCACCGCCGACTTCGATCAGTGGCACTCCGGAGCCAGGATGGTGCTACTGGCACTGATGTTCATCGGAGCCTGCGGCGGCTCTACCGGCGGGGGGATCAAGGTCATGCGGGCCCTGACTCTGATAAAGCAAACGGGGGCGATGATGAGGAAGGCAGTATCTCCCAACGCTGTTGTCTCACTCAAACTCAACCGCAAGCCCATCCCCGAGGCAATCGTCCGGGATATCATATCGTTCCTCTTCCTCTACGTGCTCGTCGCCGTCCTGGCATCGATAGCGCTCAGCTTCACAGGGCTGGATCTGGAGACAGCGATTTCTGCAGTAGCCGCCAATCTGGGAAACGTGGGGCCGGGCCTGGGCGGAGTCGGCCCCGCTCTGGACTACGCCTGGCTTCCCGGCGCAGCCAGGGTGATCCTGATCTTATGTATGTGGCTGGGGAGGCTCGAGATGTTCGCCGTGTTCATGCTGTTCTCACCTCGTGTCTGGAGGGGCTGATCAGTTCGAGTTACTGACTGGCCCTGAGTTTCTTGTATGTTGCGGCCAGCGCCTCCGGCAGGACCTTGGTGTCGCAGACTACCGGCATGAAGTTGGTGTCACCTCCCCACCTCGGCACTAAATGAGTGTGTAGGTGATCCGCTACACCTGCTCCGGCCACCTTGCCCAGGTTCAGGCCGATGTTGAAGCCGGCCGGGCCCATCACCTCCCTGAGAAGCGACATGGTCTCCCTGATGATCTCGAAGTGCTCCTTCGCCTCTTCGTCGCTGACCTCCTCGAGGTCCGAACTGTGGCGATAGGGGACGACCATCACATGCCCCGGGTTATAGGGAAACGCGTTCATGATCACGAAGTTATGCCTGCCCCGGTAGAGGATGAGGTTCTCCTCATCCCGGTTCTCGGCCGGCTTCTGACACAGAAAGCAGCCGCTCTCGGGAGGCTGCCTGAGGTACTCTATCCGCCATGGCGCCCACAGGTGTTCCATCAATCCCATATAGTATTCTGAACCGCGCTCAAGTGCAACAGGCGCAACAGTTGCGGCCCGTAGAAGACTCAAGCGGTACATTTGACTGAGCTATCCGGCTCAGAATAGAATAGCCGGGAGTCGATATGCTTGAAGCCCTTACCCAGAAGCTAACCGGTGTCTTTGATAAGCTCGGCCGCAAGGGCAAGCTTAGCGAGGGCGATATCGATGATGCTCTGCGCCAGGTGCGTATGGCGCTTCTGGAAGCGGACGTCAACTTCAAGGTAGTTAAGGAGTTCCTGTCCAGGGTACGGGAGCGCGCCATCGGCGCAGAGGTGCTGCGTAGCCTGACCCCCGCTCAGCAGATCGTCAAGATCGTCAATGAGGAGTTGATCGCGATCCTGGGCGGAGAACCCGAGCGCCTGGCTCAGGTTGCCGATCCCCCGGCGGTCGCCCTGCTCGTGGGATTGCAGGGCTCCGGCAAGACCACCACGGCCGTGAAGCTGGCCGTTCAACTTAGGAGTGTCGGGCAGCGTCCCCTGCTGGTAGCCGCCGACACACGCCGCCCGGCCGCCATTGAGCAACTCAAGTTACTGGGTGAACAGAGCAACATCCCCGTACACAGCGAGGATCCGCACGTATCGCCCCGGGTTATCTGCCAGCATGCGCTGAAGCAGGCGCGCGAGATGGGGGCAACGTGGGTGATCGTCGATACACAGGGACGACTGCACATAGACGAAGCGATGATGGAGGAACTGGTGGAGGTGAAGTCGAGGATGCAGCCTGCAGAGGTGCTGCTCACCGTAGATGCCATGATCGGCCAGGACGCAGTCAGAGTGGCCCGGGAGTTCAACGACCGTATCGGCCTCACCGGCCTTATCCTTACCAAGATGGACGGAGATGCCCGGGGCGGAGCAGCCCTCTCGATCAGGTCGGTCACCGGAGTGCCGATCAAGTACCTGGGTACCGGCGAGAAGATGGATGCCCTGGAGGCGTTTCACCCCGACCGCCTGGCATCCCGGATCCTGGGTATGGGCGACATGCTGACGCTGATAGAACGGGCGGAGACAGCTCTCGACCAGCAACAGGCCAAGAAGATGGAAGAGAAGATGCGCACCGGCGGTTTCGACCTTGAGGACCTGCTGGAACAGATGCGTCAGATCCACAAGATGGGTTCACTGGGACGGCTGGGTGAGATGATACCCGGCTTCTCAAAAGTCTCATCGCACCTATCGGATGTCGACGGCGAGAAGCAGATGAAGAAGGTAGAGGCCATCATCCTCTCCATGACCTATGAGGAAAGACGGAATCCAGCCATGATCGACGGCAAACGGCGCAGCCGTATCGCACGGGGGAGCGGTACCACTCCACGAGATGTGAACCAGCTTCTGAACCAGTTTCGTCAGATGCAGAAGATGACCAAGTCGATGACACGGGGCAAGATGCCCAAGAACATGGGCGGCCTGTTCAACATGCCCATGAAGTGACTTCAGTCCAGGTAGCCTTTGAGCTTCCGACTCCGGGTCGGATGACGTAGCTTCCGCAGAGCCTTGCCCTCGATCTGGCGTATTCGCTCTCGCGTTACGTTGAACTCCCTGCCCACTTCCTCCAGGGTCCTCGTCTGTCCGTCCTTGAGACCGAATCTCAACTGCAACACCTTCTTCTCGCGGTCGGTCAGCTCGTTGAGCACCCTGTCTATCTGCTCCTTGAGCAACTGCCGCGAGGTCGCTTCGGTGGGTGCCAGGCTGCCCTGGTCTTCCACGAAGTCGCCCAGCCGGCTATCCGCGTCCTCACCGATCGGCGTGTCCAGCGATATCGGCTCGCGGAAGAACAGGGCCATGACTCCTTCCACCTTTTCCGCAGGCATGTTGAGCCGGCCTCCGATCTCCTCGTAGGTCGGTTCGCGGCCGAGCTCCTGGATCAGTTGCCGTGTGGCCCTCAGCAACTTGTTTATCGTCTCCACCATGTGGACGGGGATGCGAATGGTACGTGACTGGTCGGCGATTGAGCGGCTGATGCCCTGCCTGATCCACCACGTGGCATAGGTGCTGAACTTGTAACCCTTCCTGTACTGAAACTTGTCTACCGCCCGTATCAGGCCGATGTTTCCCTCCTGGATGAGCTCAAGCAGTGACATTCCGTGGCCGATGGACTTCTTGGCTATGCTGACCACCAGGCGCAGATTCGCCTCGGTGAGATGCCTCTCCGATGCTTTGGCCTCGCTCTTCAGACGGTCGAAAAAGGCTCTGAACTCAGCGCTGTGAGACTCGAGCCGGGACTGAAAGGATTCGTCGGTCACAAGCACCTTCAACTGCTGCCAGGAAACCCCGTCCGCGGCCAGGATGTCCAGCAACCGGGGAGGGACCAGTTGACTCACTATCGAAAGGCCGACCAGGGCATCCTCAGCGGCCGATGATCCCTTGTCTATCTCTTCTGCAATCGCTGCAATCAGCGATGCATCAATGACTTCGTCTATGGCAGCGCGGAGCCTGGGATCGGTGATCGTCTCTGCCACCTTGCCAGACGTTCCAATTCCGGTATGCTCTCCGACAGTGCGCAGAACAGGATATGACTTGATTAGATGATGGAGTATCTGGACTGCGGTCTCAACAGGCGATGGATACCTCTTATACTTCCTGAAGTAGCTTTCCTCGATCCCTTCCAGATACCTGCCCATCTCTATCTTCTGACAGAGCACTTTCTCCTCATGCACACTGAGAAGAGGCCCCCTGCCGATCTCCTGAAGATACATGCGGGCAGAGTCATCGGTCACCTCGAATTCGCCCAGCGGTGCGGCAGGCTTCTCCTCTTCGGCATCATCCGCGAAGAGGTCATCGATCGCCGGTTTCTCTTCAGTCTCCTCGGTCAGGGTACCGCTTTCCTCAGACTCGGACTCGGATTCAGGCTCAGCTTCGTCACCGAGCATGCTCTCAGCCAGAGCCTCGTCGCCGTCCACATTCACGTTCTCTCTTTTTGATGTATCCACTTCTTTTTCCCCTTTTTGACAAAGAGTTCCTGGAGTTGTTGCCCCGAGCCTATTCCTTGCTCCTTGAGTTTGGCCAACTCCGATTCCACGCCTCCCTTTTCCCTCTCCGCCTCAAGTATCGCTTCCTTCTCCGCCTCCAGTCGACGCGATGCTCTCTCGCTCAGACGCAGAATGCAGTACTCGAGTTCAGAGCAGCGCTTCCTCTCGTCCTCCGCAACACCCGGCGGGAACACCCTGCCAACCAGATAGCATAGGTGCTCCCTGAGGCTGTCGTCAAGTCTGCTCTCAAGCAGTGACACATCGGGAGTATCCTTCCATCCGGAAAGGACCTCACGGTTCTCGGTGCACTCGAAGTGTTCGCTTGAAAGGTCCGTCGCCAGAGGACGGAGGTCCGGGTACTGGAGAAGGAGCGCCAGGCAGTGCTCCTCCACAGTGTTCGAGACCAGCCACCGGGCGGGACGAGACCGTTCTGTCTCCCTGACCGTCTTGGGCTTCCTACCGGCCGTTCTCAGCCTGTGCAGGGCAGCCTCCACGTCCGCCCTCTCCATCTTGAGTGAACGGGCCAGCTTGTCCACGTAGTGGAACCTCTGGGCCGGGTCGCTTATCTCATCTACCGCCTGGAGCTTCTCTATAGCCCGGGACTTGTCCTTCGCCCTGCTGATATCGATCTTGCCGATCACCGACTGGAGGGCGAAGTCCATTATAGGCATGGACTCTTCCACCAGTTTCCCCCAGAGAGCAGGATCCTCCCTGATGACCTCGTCGGGATCCTTGCCTGCCGGCAACAGGATAACCTCTGCTTCGGCATTTGAATTGGCCAGTATCGCTCTGCCCCTTAACGTGGCTTCCTCTCCGGCAAGATCGGCATCGAGTGCCAGCATTATGCTATTGGTCAGTCCCTTGACGCCTGCCACCTGCTTCTCGGTCAGGGACGTTCCCATCGAACCGACCACGTTCTTCCAGCCGTTCTGGTGGGCGGTGAGAACATCCGTGTAACCCTCAACGATCATCACAAGGTCGGCTTTCCTGATGGCAGGCCTGGCCCTGTCGATGCCGTACAGAATACTGCTCTTGTCGAAAACCCCGGTCTGCGGTGAGTTCGTGTACTTGGGTAGCGAGTCATCCAGAGACCGTGCACCGAAACCAAGGACCCTACCCCTGATATCGCATATAGGGAACATCAGCTTGTTGCGGACCCGATCATAGCTGCCTCCACCTTCCTTCTCGACTGCAAGACCGGCCTCGATTGTCCTTCTTTCAGTGTAGCCTTTGCCCAGCAGGTAGTTCTTGAGTGCATCCCATGAGTCGGGACTGAAGCCGAGCCGGAACTCCTTTACTGTTTCGGGAGTTATCTTTCTCCTCTCCAGATAGCTCCGCGCCGCTTCGCCGGCCTTAGAGTTCAGAAGCAGGTGGTGATAATACTCGGCAGCGGCCTCGTTGATCTGGAACAACCGATCGCTTTCCTCAGCCACCGCCCTGTCCTGTGCATCCCTCGGCCTCAGGCTTACGCCTGCCCTGTCCGCCAGCAGGCGAAGCGCCTCACCGAACTCGACGCCCTCCTTCTTCATGACAAACGAGAAGATGTCGCCGCCGGTTCCACAGGCACCGAAACAACGCCAGGTCTGTTGTTCGGGAGTGACGAAGAAAGATGCATGCTTTTCGCTATGAAACGGGCACAGGCCTTTCATGTTACGGCCCGCTTTCTGCAGAGTGACATACTCGGAGACGAGTTCCACTATGCCTATTCGCTCCTTGACCTCTCTGATTACACTCATGGAGCTATTTCCTCAGCCAACCTCAGCGCATAGTGGTCGGTCATCCCGGCTATGTAGTCGACGACCTTGCGCTCCTGGTCAGAAACCAGCCACGACAGCTCAGGAGGCAATCCGTCTTCATGGTCGAGGAAGTAGACGTACAGCAGACGCAGCGCCCTCCCCGCCCTGACCACCTCCTCCACGGCCAGGCTGGCTTTATAGACCCTGTCGAACAGAAACCGCAATAGTGCGTTGGCTGCACCGAGGACGGCTGGAGTCATCCTTATCGTCGGCACTGACGAACCCCCATTGCCTCCGACCGGCCATGAGCAGCCTGCGATATCACGAACCAGGGTGTCAACCCGCTGCGAATGCGTCCGCCCCAGGGTGCAGGTAACGATCTCAGGCAGATCATCGCGCGAGATGATGCCCGCCCTTATCGCGTCCTCTACGTCGTGGTTAACGTAGGCAACGATGTCGGCGATCTTGCACACCTGTCCCTCCAGCGTGTTGGCATCCCCCCAAGCCTCGCCCAGTATCTCGGCCTGTCCTTTAGAGTGGTTGAGGATGCCGTCCCTCACCTCCCAGGTCAGATTCAACCCCTGTCCATCCTTCTCCAGCAGCTCGACAACCCGCAGACTCTGTTCGTTATGTCTGAAGCCGCCATGATACAACTCGTTCAAGACCTCCTCACCCAGATGGCCGAAAGGAGTATGTCCCAGATCATGCCCCAGGGCGATGGCCTCAGTCAGGTCTTCATTGAGATCCAGCGCGCGGGCTATTGTTCTGGCTATCTGCGAAACCTCCAGCGTGTGGGTCAACCTGGTGACGTAATGGTCACCTTGAGGTGCGATGAAGACCTGGGTCTTGTGTTTCAGCCGGCGGAAGGCTTTGCAGTGGATGATGCGATCGCGATCCCGCTGGAACTCCGTTCTTATCGGGCACGGCTCTTCCCGTCTCTCGCGGCCACGGGTCAGCCTGCTCTTCGCGGCATAGGGAGACAGCGCCTCCTCCCTCGTCTCGGTCCGTTCGCGCGCCTTGATATCACAGACCATTGAAACACCATGACAGAAGCCGGTCAAATCCGGAAGGTGAGACCGCTCCCGCCATACACTCACATAGCTTCCCGTTAAGCACGCTTCTTCCCGGATCTCGATCTGATTTTGCCCTCCAGTTCGGCAATGCTCAGCCTTGTGGCCACTATCACGTCCGGGTTCAAAGACATCGAGTCGATTCCACATTCAACTAGATAGTCGGCGAACTCGGGAAAATCACTCGGGGCCTGGCCGCATATGCCGATCTTCCTGGGTGGATCGTGACGGTGTGCCGCTTCAATGACCTGCTTGATGAGCCTCTTGACCGCTTCGTTCCTCTCATCGAATAAGCCCGCCACCAGTTCCGAATCCCTATCCAGGCCGAGAGTCAGTTGTGTCAGATCGTTCGACCCGATGCTGAACCCGTCAAACACCTCAGCAAACTCATCCGCCAGCACAACGTTTGACGGGATCTCACACATAACATACACCTCCAGTCCGTTTCGCCCTTGCTTCAGGCCGAACTCCTCCATCGTCTTGATCACCTTCCTGCCCTCTTCAGGAGTACGGCAGAACGGAACCATCACCTTGACGTTTGTCAATCCCATTTCGTCCCTTATCTTCTTTATCGCCTGGCATTCCAGGCCAAAAGCTGGTTTGAACCTCTCATCGTAGTACCGGGAGGCTCCCCTCCAGCCTATCATCGGGTTTCTCTCCTCCGGCTCGTAAAGATGTCCACCGATCAAGTTGGCGTATTCATTCGTTCTGAAGTCAG
>PULQ01000011.1 GCA_003552465.1 Dehalococcoidia bacterium | reverse complement strand
GGGGAAGACCCTTGAGTCGTGGCGTAACCTGTGGTTTCACACCGGAGACCTGGGCCACATGAAGCGCGGAGTACTGGTCTTCAAGGAGAGGAGGTCCGAGAGCATAAGGAGGGCGGGGGAATTCGTTCCCATCGATCATACGGAGGACGTGCTCAGAGCCCATCCTCAGGTCAAGGATGCCGCCATCTCCGGGGTCGAGTCTGAGGTCGGAGAACAGGAGGTTAAGGCCTCCGTGGTTCTGATAGAAGGTGAGAAGCTGGAACCCGAGGAGCTTGTTGAGTATTGCAGGAAGCAGTTGCCGAAGTTCGCAGTGCCCAGGTATATTGAGTTTATGGACGAGTTGCCGAGGACTCCGGGCACGGAGAAGGTCCAGAGATACAAACTGCGTGAGCGAGGAACGGAGGAAGCCCGGGATCTTGCCAGTCGATGAAGAACAACCAGTTCGATTACATCATCATCGGCAGCGGCATTGCCGGACTCTACATTGCACTTCTGGCCGCAGAGCAGGGAAGTGTGCTCATCCTGACCAAGGGCAGTGTAGATGACTGCAACACCAGGTACGCCCAGGGTGGCATTGCTGCGGCTATGGGCAGGGACGACTCGCCAGACCTGCATTTCGATGATACCCTGGCTGCGGGTGATGGTCTTTCCGATGCTGACGCGGTGCGGATCCTGACCGATGAGGCTGCCGACTGCATTGCCGATCTGATCAGATTCGGGGTGCCCTTCGACACGCTGAATGGAGAGATAACCCTGACGCGGGAGGCAGCACACAGCGTGTCGCGCATCATGCATGCCGGGGGAGATGCCACCGGGGAGCACATCGAGGTCACCTTGAGTCGCCGGGTGCGGTCGACAGGGGTCAAGATCCTGGAGAACTGCCTTGCCACCGAGATACTTCTGCGGAACGACAGTGTCGAAGGCGTAAGGTCGCTCGACTGTCGTATCGGCTCTGTCGAGGAGTATCGCTGCCGCTCCCTGATCCTGGCCACGGGGGGCGCGGGTCGCCTCTTCAAGTACACTACCAACTCGGACGTGGTAACCGGGGATGGGATAGCCCTGGCCTTCGCGGCCGGTGCCGAGATAAGCGATGTCGAGTTCTTCCAGTTTCATCCCACGGTTCTGCGTCTGCCGGGAGTGGCTCCTTTTCTGATTTCCGAGGCGGTCAGAGGCGAGGGTGGCATACTGAGAAATGTGGAGGGCCGTCGTTTCATGCCCGACTACGTGGCCGAGGCTGAGATGGCGCCCAGGGACATCGTAGCCCGTAGCATCGTATACGAGATGCAGAAGACCGATAGCGATAGTGTTTTTCTCGACGTCACCCACCTGTCACCCCGGCTGGTCACGACCCGTTTTCCGCAGATATACCGCTTCTGTCAGGAACACGGCCTCGATATCACAAAGGGGCTGATTCCTGTGGCGCCGGCCGCCCACTACCTTATGGGAGGAGTCAGGGTCAACAGCTGGGGGGAGACGAACATCAAGGGGTTATTTGCTGCCGGGGAGACGGCCTGCACCGGAGTGCACGGTGCCAACAGACTGGCCTCGAACTCGCTGCTGGAGTCGGTTGTCTTTGGCAAGCGGGTGGTGGAGGCGACCGAGCGGGCGGCTTGCGGAGAGGACCTGGTTCCTCTGCCAGTTGATGACCCGTGCGCTCTGCCCGAATACGAGCGATGTTCCACCTGCCCGCCGCTGAACCTGCCCGGGCTTCAGTCACTGATGTGGGAGAAGGTGGGCATTATGCGTTCCGGCAAGGAGCTCCGGGATGCCGCACGGACGCTGGCCACGTGGGAAGCGTCACTACCCGAACCGAGCGACCGTCCTTCTCATGAACTGCACAACCTGGTGTTATGTGCCAGGCTGATCACCGAGGCCGCCCTGCTGCGCGAAGAGAGCAGAGGCGCCCACTTCCGTACGGATTTTCCTCGCGCACTGCCGGAGTGGCAGCGACACATAGTCTTCAGGAAGAATGCCGGCGAATAGAGATCTGATCGACGAGATAATCGAGCGTGCCCTGGCCGAAGATCTGGGCGGGGGCGATGCTACGACCGACTCCCTGATATCGGGAGAGTGGTGCGGAGTCGGGCGTATCGTAGTGAAGGAGCAGGGCATCCTGGCCGGCGTGGAGCTGGCCGGGCGGGTTTTCCGGCGGGTCGACCCGGAGTTGCAGGTCGATCTGCTGTTGGAGGACGGGACCGGGGTTGGTCCGGGGGACACTGTGGCCGGATTGGCGGGCAGCATCGCCGGTATTCTCAAGGGGGAGCGGGTGGCACTGAACTTCCTCCAGCGCTTGAGCGGCATTGCCACCGAGACCAGCCGCTACGTTGAGAGGGTCGAGGGGTTGCCGGTACGGATCATGGACACGCGGAAGACGACTCCGGGCTTGAGGTCTCTGGAGAAGTACGCGGTCAGGGTCGGCGGCGGCCACAATCACCGCACAAGCTTGAGCGATGGCATACTGATCAAGGACAACCATTTGGCTGCCCTGCGTGTCAGGGGTCTGACGATGAAGGATGTTGTGGGCAGGGCAAGACAGAATGCTCCTCAGGGGTTGACGGTCGAGGTCGAGGTCACAAGTGTCCCGGAGGCCGTGGAGGCCGTAGAAGCGGGGGCGGACATCGTCATGCTTGATAACATGAACCCGGTCGACATGCATGATGCCGTGAGGGCCGTTCACGGGCGTGCACTGGTTGAGGCCTCGGGTGGGATCAATCTGGAGAACGTCCGTGGTGTAGCCGAGACGGGCGTTGACATGATCTCGATCGGCGCCCTTACCCACTCAGTCAGGGCTCTTGATATCAGTCTCGAACTAGAGATCCGATCGTAGAAAGGAGCAGGTTCGGCAGGCCGCCCGGCTCAGCGGCGGTCCTTCTCAGCGATCACCAGGTATCGTTCGGCGCGGTCTTCGAAGTAGGTTATCCTCAGCCCGGATCTTTCCGCCTGTTTCCTGAGCTCGCGCTCGTCGGGCAAGCTGTGGTCGGCGACTATGCCTCCGATGTTCTGGTGGAGTTCGTTGATCATGGCACGGCTCATGGTATGGCATATGACCAGCGCGCCGGTCGCACTCAGCACCCTGGCCATTTCGGTCAGTGCCCTGAGCTTGTCGTAGAAATGGGGAAAGACGCTGTAGCATATGGCGATATCCACCGAGCCGTCGGCCAGGGGAATGGCCATGGCATCGGCCTGAGCGAATTCAACTATAGATGGGCAGGCCTTGCGCCTGCCCTGTCGCAGCATCTCCGCCGAGATATCGATGGCGAGGATCGTGCCCTCGTCTCGCATGCTGGTGGCGAGAAAGGGAAGCAGAATGCCCGTGCCGCTGCCGACGTCGAGCACACGACACCGGGGCCTGATCTCCAGCCGGTCGATGATGCCGGCGATGCGACCCATGGTCTCCTCGGTGACAAGATCATCCCAGGTCGGAGCGACTTCGTCGAAGTATTCTCGAAGTTCCATAGTTAACCTGCCGGCCGGGCCTGCCGCCAGCGTTTCACCTTTCGCTTGGGAGAGAAAAGAGTTGCCAGTCCAAAGATCACGGAGGAGGTTATCACGATTGAAGCCCCCGAAGGAGTATCGAGCGTGTAAGAGATGGCCAGTCCTGCCCAGCATGAGATGACGCCGAAGCCAACAGCGATCAGGAGCATGCGTTTGAGGCTGTAGGTGAGCTGGTAGGCTGCGGCGGCGGGATTCAGAATGAGGCTGTAGATTAGGAGGCCGCCGATGCTCTGAAGCGAGGCGGTGATGGTCACGCCGGCGGAGAAGAGCAGGCCGTAGAAGACAAAGGTCGCCGGTATGCCCACGGCCAGGGCAACCTCCCGATGGCAGAGCACGGCCTGGATCTCCTTGTAGAACGCTACCACCAGGCCCACTATGACTGCCGTGGTGATCGCCAGGAAGATAAGGTTATGCCGCGTCACGGTCAATATGCTGCCCCAGAACAGGCTCAACGCTTCGCTCCTCGCTCCGGGCATGAGGCCCATGAACAGGAAAGCCAGTCCCAGCATGAGAGAGAACACGATGCCGATCGATGTATCGGGATTCAGTTCTCCACGGTCGGCCATAGGTCCGATGATGGCGGCTGCGGCCAAACTGAACAGGAGTGCTCCGATCAGCGGCTCGAACCCGAGCCAGAGGCCGAGCAGGGCGCCGGCAAAGGCGGCATGTGCGATGCACACGCCTATGAACGAAAGGTGCATGGTCACCACGAAGACGCCTATCACGGCACAGGTGATGCCACCCAGCAGGCCGGCGAGCACGGCGTTCTGCATGAACTGGTACTGGAAGATCGACAGGTCCATAATATCACCAGGAGCTAGGGGCAGAGGGACGCGGTCTCAGCCGACGTCGCACCGTTGTAGAGTTCGCTCAGCACATCCTCCGCGAGCATCGACTCCGGCGCACCCTCCCTCCATATCTTCCCCTCCTTCATCAAGAGCAGGCGATCGCAGATCAAGGGCAACTGCCTGAGGTCATGAGTGACGAGCAGCGTGGTGATGCGGTACTCAGTGTGGATAAGCTGTATCAGGCTCATGATCTCGCGCTGGGCCTGCGGGGCGATCGAGGCCGTCGGTTCGTCGAGCAGAAATATCTCAGGCTGCTGGACCAGAGCACGGGCTATAGCGGCCTTCTGGTATTCGCCTCCCGACAGGTGCCCTATGGGTCGTCGGGCCAGGTGGGCTATGCCTACCATCTCCAGCACGTTGTCGACTCTTTCCCACTGTGCCCTGGTGGGCCTGCGCAACAGTCCCAGGCGGCCGTAGCATCCCACCATCACCGTCTCCCTGACGTTTATGGGCAGCCTGGGGTCTATCTTCTGAACCTGGGCCACGTAGCCGATACGCTTTCTCAATGCGGTACGGCTGGTGCCGTTAACGCGTGATCCCAGTACCCAGGCCTCTCCGTGAACCAGTCTACCAAGGCCGTTGATCACGGTGAGCAGCGTGGTCTTGCCCGCGCCGTTGGGCCCGATGATGCCCAGGAATTCTCCCTTCCTCATCTCCAGAGACACTCCCTGGAGAGCGACGTCCTCCCGGTAGGAGACCACCACGTCTCTAATCCTGATTACCGTGCTATCCATATCGTTAGCTGATCTGCTGCAGTGCTTCCTCCAGCAGGTCGAGGTTCTTATCCAGCGCCTTCTCCCAGGTCTCGGTGTTCCTGAAGCCGCCGGGGAAGTTGGAGAGCGTCACATGTACGGCCCCGATATCCTCTGCCAGGGTAGGGATCTCCCCGCTCTGGAGGTTGTCGATCACCAGCGGAACTCCGGCTGCGGTGGCTTGAGCTATCAACTCCTCCAGTGTTGCGCTGCTCAGGTCTTCGGGTCGTCCATAGGTAGCCACGATGTCGAAACCCGCCCATCTCAGGAACCCGGCCTGCATCTCACCGCACACCACCTTTATCCCGTCCACTCCCATATCCTGCAATCTGGCCCTCACCTCTTCACCCTTCTCCGAGATCGCCTCCATTCGATCTGCGGCTCTCTGCTGGTAGAAGGCACCGTTATCGGGATCTACCTCTGCCAGAGTCTGCGCGATCTTGCTCACAGCCTCGGCCTGGACGGGGGGTGCCATCCAGTTGCCCATGATATCGATAACGACGATATCGAGGCCGGGGTTATCGGCGGCTTCCTTCAACTGATGTATGTAGTCGAAGTTCTGCTGGTAGTTGTGGATGATGAGCGCTCTGCTGTTGTTCACTGCCCTGACGTCGCCCGGCTTGATATCGTGGTGTCCGGGGCAGTCACCCGGCCTGATCAGGGTATGCGGTTCCATCCTGCCGTTGGTTATGTCGTTGACTATATTGGTGATGAACGCGCTGCCGGCTACGATGTCCGCCGATGATTCGGGTGGCGCGCAGCCGGCCACGATAACCATCACCAACACTGCTGCTGCGATTCCGAGTACGATCTTCTTGTTCATGATTCCTCCCTCTTGTGCCGGCATGAACTGCATGTGCCGGAGATGGCCAGGTGCCTCAAGCTGGCGTCGAAGCCATACTCACGCAGCAGGCCGTCTCTCAACGAATGCAGTGCAGAATCCTCCAGGTCTATAGTCTTGCCGCAGCCGTGGCAAATGAGATGGTGGTGACGGCCCTTCTCGGCGACGTGGTATCGAACGCGACCCTCTCCGAAGTCGGTCTCGGTGATCAGGTTCAGTTCCTTGAGCAGTTCCAGGGTGCGGTATACGGTAGATATGTTGACATAGGGGTGACTTCGACGGAGTTGCCTGTAGATCTCCTCGGCGCTGATGTGCCGGTCGGCGTTGTGAAGCGCCTCGATGACCAGCATCCGCTGGAGGGTCATGCGGTGGCCCTGCTTCTGAAGAACCTCGTGGCAGCTCATTACCGGAGAGCAGTATAACAGAAGGGCGGCATTATTGCAACAGATTGCTAAAGCGACTGGTTTCGCGTCTTGCTCTCCACAAGCAGGGTTACCGGGCCGTCATTATGGATCTCGACATGCATGTGCTCCTGGAAGAGCCCCGTCTCCACCTTGAGCCCTGTGGTTCGGATCTCATAGACGAAGAACACGTAGAGCTCCTCTGCCAGTTCTGGCTGAGCTGCCTCGATGAAGCTGGGCCGCCTTCCCTTGCGCGAGTCCCCCAGCAGGGTGAACTGGCTGACGACGAGGATCTCGCCGGCCGTCTCCAGCGCTGAGAGGGCGAACTTACTGGCCTGGTCGGCGAAGATGCGCAGGTTGACCACCTTGTTCGCCAGGTAGCGTGCGTCCTCCGGCGAATCATCCCGGGCGACGCCGAGCAGGACCACGAGACCCGGGCCGATGCTGCCTACCACATCGTCGTTCACGCTGACCAAGGCCTTCGAGACCCGCTGTACCAAAGCCTTCATATCTGTCCAGCCTATTATAACCGCGGCCGCGGTCCAAATCTATCATCCGGCCCGGGCGGGATGGCCGGTAGCATGTGTCACTTCTACGATGACGCTCAGACCCGGGAGTACACAAGAGCGGCGTAGCTGTGTTAAGATGTCGGCTGAGGTGACGATTATGAAAACGAACAAAGACAGACTGGTCATGATATCGGTGCAGGGGACGGTATCCAGGCCCGGGCATTCGGGGAGGCATCGCGTTTCGCACAGCGGTGAGCCATTCATGCTTCCCGGTACAGGCGGGATTACCTACAATGTCCGTGTTGGTGATCCTGCGTTGGGCT
>PULQ01000049.1 GCA_003552465.1 Dehalococcoidia bacterium | reverse complement strand
GGTTGGTTGAGGCTTTCAAGGCGTACCGCCCGATGGCAGTCGGTATAGGCCCAGTCCGAGTGTGCCCAGTTATACTTACACTTGGCCTTCTGCTCACTGGTGCAATGCCGGCAGTCCAGTCCATTGTTGTACGCATAGCGTCTGTACCAGTACCAGTCCTTGACGTGTTCGGCAGTCCGGTACATCGCCGGCTCGGTGAAGTCCTGCCCTTCGGATAGCTTGCGCCGATGTACTGATGCCAGAACTTCCATTATGCTGTGTAGCAGGTCGTCCTTCTCGCCAGAGACTGCCTTGCCTGCAAACCGAACCGCTACCTTGTGATACGTAGCCCACTGGACTGTTACCCAGCGGAAGCCATCAGCCGTGGCGACCCAGCCTTGCTGGTCTGGCAGTTCGTGATAACCGTTGCCGCCGTTGTCAGTTTGCGTTCGGCTTCTGGTTCGGGTAACCTTTAGCCGGCGAGGCTTTGCTACACTGGTCTGGCAGGTGGCCAACTTTCCACACCATTGGCAAATGCCTTGCCGTGTTTCTGATCGCCACACCCGGTGGCAGTTGCTGCAGAATCCTGTCATGCTTGCCCCCTTTCATATCTATATGCCCAGGGTGAGCAAGCGTCCAGGCCCGTCCGTATTCAGTTGTTAAGGTGCAGTTGATCTACCCGATCGTAGACAGTATCCAACAAAAGGACACGTCGTGCATCAACAGAATGAACCTTCATTTCGGCGATATCGGGCGGGCAGCTTCGTTTTCCTTCCGATGAGTGGAATCGATTCAGCGCTGAGAGCCGGGCTACTCAGACGTGAAAGAGGCGTTCAGAGAGGCACACATAGGGCAGGGAGTAGTTCCAGGGTCAGGACAGTGAGCGACTCCCCTGAGCGGCAAGCTGGCGATTCACTCTATCCTAGTAACCTTCAGGCTGAGTCCCTGCCTGTCTGCTCCCGCAGCCTCCACCAGTTCGTCCCTGGATACTGGTAGACGCAGCTTTCCTTCACGAACATCATCGAGCAATCTGTCGATCAGGAACTGGAATGCCTCTCCGCTGAAGAGGAGATAGCCCTCTTCCTGCAGTCTGCTCACGATCTCGGGCTGCGGTCGATCTGATTGACGGGCTAACTGCGATATAGAGACAACTCCCACATCATCGGGCAGCCCATTGGGGCCAACACGCACCATAACCAGGCCGAAAGGTTTCTCTCTGTCGTTGAGCCTATCGAAAAGACGACCTACAAAGGCTGTCAGCGGCTTGCTCGTCGAAACGACCGCTGTCACTGCCAACCCGACCACTGACCGCATCATGTTGACCTCCGTATGAGCGGCACTGGCGGAGGCCTCAATCCCTCTGAGCCACTGCAGCTGCTCCACAATGGAGCGACGTACGGCTCTCAATCTTGATGCTTCATTCTCCCGTCTCAGGCGGGTCTCCTCTCCGGCGAATAGTGCATCCAGAGCGAGACCGGTTTCGACTAGCTTCTTCGCTCGGGAGTGTGATTGCTTCAAATGGTCACGACAGGACCTTAGGCTTTCCATTGCTCAAGCTCGGTGATCAACCTCTCAGCGGTAAGCGGCAGCAGCCTGAAGGACAAGGACTCCTGGCTCTTCAACCAGCTGTGGAGAGCCCGCAGGACCAACAGGGCGATGATCCTGACCCGTTTGCCTTCAAGGCTCTCCTCCCCTCGCACCAGGGCCAGCAGGTCGGAGATCCATTCGTTAGCCTCAAGAACCCCCTGCCATCGACCGACCTCTCTCCCCACCTCAATGGCTTCATCCCTGAGCCGCAGCATATCCGCCAGAGCCTCGTCGTTGCCCCGCTGAAGATTCTGCTGTAGCTTGCCGATCGCATCCTGAGCAAGCGGCACTATCGTGGCGATTTGCTGACTCACCTGCTCCCTCGTTTCCTTGATACTGGCCTCCAGTTTTGCCTTCTCCTGTGTCAGGCTGGCAACAACTGCCCTGGCGGCTTCTATCTCGTTCTTGGTCACGACAAGGGCTTTATTGTCCTTGTCCAGTCCCTGCCGCCGGCTCTGGACCAGCGTCTCCAGTGACAGCCCCTTCTCAAGATTCTCGAGCTCATGCAGCAGCCGACTGCTGAGTTTGGAGGGCTCGATACCGTGATGCCGGGCAATCGCTCGTAGCTTCTCCTGGAACCCAGCTAGTTCACTGAGGGAGAACCCCATGTCTTCAAGCCTCTGGGTCTGGCTCTTCAGTGAGGAGATGGTCGCCTCGGCCTTCTGTGCCTTCGGCTCCACATCGGCGATCCGGCGTGACAGGATTTGGTCGCGCTTCTCCAGGTCGTTGACCCGCGGGGTCAGAAGTTCATTCTTCTGTTCCAGCATGGCTACTGAGCCGGCAAGCTGCTCACGCTGCCTGGTCAGTTCGGCCAGTTGCTTCTTGCACTCCTTCACTTTGTCGGCTACAGGTCCCAGATCAGCGGCCTTTCTCTCCATCTCGCGGACTTCGCTGGCGAGAGCCTCCAGGCTCAAGCCTCTCCTCTGCAGAACCTCCTGGATGCTGTAGACTAGCCGGACGAATTCCTTGGCATCCTCCTGGTCAGGGACTAACCTGAGAATCATCGGCCAGCGATCGATATCGGCCGGATCTAACTCGCATTCGCTGATCCTGCTGAGAATAGCCAGCCCGGTAGCACACTGCCCGGGAGTAAGGCTCGAGCGTCGCAGATCGAGGGATAGTTCACGCAGCAAGTCAGTCTGCTCACCGACGTCAGCCGCCTCAGGGAAGATCCCAGCCCTGAGTTCGGCCACAACATTGGCCACCGTCCCTTTGCCGACACCGGCTCTGGCGGCAATCTCGTCATAGGAAAGACCGGAGAAGTAGAGCCTGACAACGGTGACCTTTTTTCTTGCTGTTAACTTCTCCATTTCTGGCCTCGCTTTATCGATGATTCCTGCGCCGACAGGCCACTGGCATTTGAACCGGCCCTGAACGATGCGACTAACATTTGAACGATGTCTTGACCGACATTTGAACGCGACTTGAACATGAGAGCCCTACTCTGATCTTCTCTGTGTTTCATTGGTCAGAAAGTGTTTCTGGCCTTGCATCCGGTCGACCGGACCTCAGCCGTAGCAGGCGCGATGAGGATTCCGCCAAGCCCGGTCGCTGGCTTCTTGACCGGCCGTCGTGAGGCGGAAGTATCTCCGCGGAGGACCCGGCGGATGATGATCCTGGAAGCTCGATGGTTCCTCGTATCCGCTAGGCTCAATCCACTTTAGCCGCTGAATAGTCGACAGGTATACAATGAAGGAATGAAATCGGCATCCTCGAGTCTTGTAGGGCATTCGCGACAGATAGAGGGCCGCCAGCTTCTCGATGTTGTCTGGCTCTATGGAACGCTCCTCTAGCCTTGCCTGCTTCTCCTCCGCTCTCGTCGCCTGGTCCAAGGCGGTAGCCCGCATCAGTGCTAGCTTGTAGCTGCGGAAGATGAAGCTCTGAGGAGCTCCGATCTCAGGGTCGATCGATGGTGACCCAAGCGGACCACGCCCGGCAAGAAAGCCCCTCACGAATTGGCCACAACCGATGACCCGCAGGAATCCTCCCCGGCTCGGTCTCAGCAGCTCAGGCATCGCCCTCCTCTTTGCAGGACCATAGGCTCTCATACCATTGCTTCAGTTCGGCGCCCGCAACCTTCCGATAGCGCATGGTCGTGCCGATATTGACATGTCCCAGCCATTCTTGCAGCAGCCTGACGCTGTCCGTAGAGTCGTTCTGTCGTACAGCCATAACTGCAAAACAGTCGCGCAGTCGGTGTGGGCTGACGCCACGCTGTCTGCCTGTGTCGGGGCTTTGGAGTGCACCAAGCCCCGCCTTTCTGGCAGCCTCACGAACAACTTGCCAACCGCGGTGTCGGTTGACAGCGAAGATAAGCTGCTTCCCATTGCGCTCAATCGGCCCTCCCCGATCAACGTAGTCCTTGAGCATCTCCAGGGTGTCACTATCGACTGGCAACACCCTCCGGCTACGACGTTGCTGCTGCTCAGCCTGAGCCTTCTCGATCTTGATACCGCACTCGGGGCAGAACGTATGGCTTCGGCCGAGTCTCTGTCCGCATCCGATGCAGGACAGCCTGAGGCTAGCTTTCAGATGTTGGATGGTAATAGTTCCATGGTCGAAGTCCACGTCTTCAACTGCCAAAGCCAAGGCCTCAGTGATCCGACAGCCCAAGCGGAACAGCAGGCGAACCAGCAACCTGTCCCTAAGATTTGTGGCTGCCTTCTCCATCAGAACTGCCTCGTGTGGCTCCAGGTAGGTTCTCACCCTTCTTGCTCCTTTCTCTGGTGTTGGCCGTCCTTGCGCCCTCGCCTTGGCAGTCGGCAAGATAAGCCTTGGCGATAATCCTTGCCAGGATTCTAAGCGCTTCGTTGGGCTCAGTCATCAGTTGCTGCATCCATTAACCCTGATGCTTCAATTGTAGCAAACGTTACATTGCATCTAGATGCTATTACGTACCTTGACAGCAACATCAAACTACTGTATAATATGGATGATAAGCTTGAACAGAGCTCGGATATGCTTGTCAAGGGGGTGAGCAGCAATGCCGCGGAAATTCTCTACGGTCGACAAGAAGGAGTGGTTAGAAAAGTATGAAAGCGGCAAATCAGAAGCGTCCATAGCAAGCGGAACTCGATGCGATATCAGAACCATCAGGAGGGGTATCGAGGAGGCGCGCCGCGAGCGGGATGCACAGGCCGCCAGAGTTGAGGTTCTCAAGCATGCTGTGCTTAAGCATCAGGAGAGACTCCTGCAGAAGCTGGAGGAGATTCTGTCGGCTCTTGCGCTGCCTGCCTATGACTGGGCTGTACTATCCTGGTACCAGACCGGAGCCTCTATCCTGACCGAGGCAAATCTCGACGTAGAGGATCCACTGAAAGACGAGGATGGCGACGACCTCAAGGGTCCTGGTGTCCGTGCTGATGTGGCCGAGGATATGGTTGACTACATGCTGAAGCAGCACCTCAGAGGCGATAAGCTGTGGAAGCTTATCGCCCGGCGAGAAAGAGCTTATGCGTCCCACCGATCAGCGAGGCTAGCCCTTCAGTGCAAGGTGGTGAAGCTCCTCGAGGCGAGAACCGGCTGTGACCTGGAGGCACGGGGTGATGCTCAGCCACCGTCTCTGTGTTCCTATACCGCTGGTGAACTGTGCTATCGAATCGTTCTCGGGCGCGCGTTTGGTGAGTATACGAACGATTCCTGGCAGGATGAGATCGTCGTAGATATGAGTGGCGATCACGTTGTGTACCGCAATTCCATTCTAGCGCACGTTCCCGGCAAGGCAGGCGAGTTCAGGGAGAATCTAGTGAACGCTTTCCGAGAAGCACAGGTAACCGTTGAGGTCACTCGCGTACAGAACACATATGAAGATCTAGCGACAGCAACGCTCGGGGCAAGAAGGGCGATAGAGGAGGTCAAGCAACTAGGTCTTGTCCCCGGAGCATGCAATGTGTGTCGCCGTCTGGGTATGTAGGTAAGGAGGACTATTATGAGAGTGGTGGTTTATGCCCGGGTATCGTCTGACAGTCAGGACGTCGATCTGTCGGTTTCAGCTCAGCTTAGGACACTGAGGGAGTATGCAGGAAGGCAGGGGCACGAGATTATCAGGGAATTCGTGGACGAGGCGGAAAGCGGCCGCACTGCCTCCAGGCCTGCTTTTCGAGAGATGATTGCTCTGGCCAAGGCCAAGCCCCCGCCGTTTGACGCCGTAGTGGTGTGGAAGCTGAACCGCTTTGCACGAAGCAGAGTCGACTCCATCACGTATAAGGCTCTCCTCAAGAGCAAAGGGATAAGAGTCATCTCCATGAACGAACCACTCGATGACACCCCCTCGGGTCAGTTGCTCGAAGGAGTGATCGAGTCCATTGACGAGTTCTACAGTGCCAGCCTCGGGCAGGATATCAAGAGGGGAATGCGGGAAAACGCTGGGCGCGGCTTCTTTAACGGAAGTCGACCTCCATATGGCTTCCACAAGGTCCCTGTGCAGGACGGGGCCAAGACCAGATACAAGCTCGAGCCGGACCCTGATGATTCTGTGGCTGTAACGGTGATCCGGAGGATGTTCAGTATGGCACTGCAGGACACCGGCGCCAAGGATATAGCTAAAGCGCTGAATGCAGAGGGCTTACGCACTGTAAGCGGAAGGCGTTGGGGTAATACAACTGTCCACAAGATCCTCAACAACGAGGCCTATTGCGGAACCCTTGTCTGGGCCGGTAGGCCCGGACATCCGGCCATTCATAGCGGCGATCCTCCGGTGCGGGTGGAGAATGCCTGGCCGGCCATCATCGACCCGGCTACATTCGTGCTGGTACAGCAGAAGATGGCATCCAGGAGGCCGGCGCTGATTCATCCCCGGACCCTCCCCAGCCACTATCTGCTGAGCGGCTTTCTGTTCTGTTCCTGTGGACACGCGATGGTAGGTCGTAGCGCGAAGTCCCATCAGTACTACTACTACACGTGTAATGGAAGCTTCAAACGGGGCAAGGACGCCTGTACCGCCAGAGCATTGCCGAAGGATAGGCTCGAAAGAGCAATCATCGAGCAGGTTAAGGAGAGGATACTGAAGCAGGAATCGCTGGAAGAGCTTATCAAGTTGGCCAACGACGAACTTGATTCCGGCAATGACGCAGTGAAGGAAAAGATGGATGCCGCCCGCGCTGAACTCAACGACGTGCAGGCAAGGCTGTCAAAGCTGTACGATGCGCTTGAGACGAACACCCTGACTCTAGACGACCTGGCTCCGAGAATCAAGGATCTAAGGTCGCGACAGGATGAACTGACCAGGGCCAAAGCTCAGTTGGAAGTGGAAAAGGCCACGCACAAAGCCAGGCACATGGATGCCAAGACCGTGCAGGCCTATGTCGAGGACCTGAGACGCGTCCTTGACGAGGGACGTGTCGCGGAAAGCAAGGCTTTCCTCCGATCATTCATCAAGAGGATCGAGATAGATGGAGCACACGCCAGAGTGGATTACGATGTACCTGTGCCCACAGATGGAGAAGAGAGAGACTCCGTGGGCGTTCTGCCTTTGGTCACCCGTGGTGGAGCTGAGGGGAGTCGAACCCCTGACCTCCTCCGTGCAAGGGAGGCGCTCTCCCAATTGAGCTACAGCCCCAGGTGGAGGTATTGTATCAAATACCGCCTTGCGGCGGAAGTTCTGCC
>PULQ01000131.1 GCA_003552465.1 Dehalococcoidia bacterium | reverse complement strand
GTTAGACTGACCTTGTGAGGAGATGATGTTGCCTATCACCCGGGTAGCGGGTGACTAAGAGCACTCACTTTGCTGAAGTGTGCAACTCCGGTCATCATCAAGCCATTCACTTCTGCGGGCGGGGGAGATGTCACGAGGTAACGGAGTGCGCCTATCGAATATGAGAGGAATCGGCGACAGCCTGAGAGATACCCTCGAACTCAGGCGAGGTTATCGGGGGATGAAGGCTAGCTCGTGCATGGGTTATCAGTATAGTGTCCCCGGATTCCCGCAGAGACCAAATGTAAAGACCTGACCCCGCTCGCTGCTTGGCGATGCATCGCAATGTGCACTTGGAGCATATCAACCTGATCTGAGGCAATCGCGAGGGGTATTGCCCCCGGATCCCGAGGTCTTGGCTCACATTGCCCTGACTTGCCGGCGCCTGGTGCAATAGGATATAGTCAAGCAACATCGGTGCGGCCAAAGATGGACCTGATCAAGCGCATTGAGGTAAGTGGATTTCGCTCACTTAGGTCTATTGAGCTTGACTCCATAGACGGATTCTCGTGTCTAGTCGGGGCGAACAACTCTGGCAAGTCCAACGTGCTCCGAGCCCTGAACTTGTTCTTCAATGATGAGCCAGAGCCCGGCAAGGAGTTGGATTTCTCTTATGATCATCACTTCGCCCCGCATCGCAAGAAGAAGAAGGAGATAAGCGTCGCAGTTACGTTTGTGCTTCCAGATAATTTCACCTTCCAGCCGAAAGTTAGACACCTCGAAAAGACACTGGGTAGGAAGTTCACCATCAAACGTACGTGGACGACGTATCCCTACGAGTCTGATACAGAGTTCAGGCGAAGAGGCAGGAACTGGCGAAGGCTGGATGACACAGTCTTTCAGCAGTTTATCGACCTCATTAACTTCCGCTACATTCAGAATCGAACAATACCTGCGGATGTTCTGAAGATGGAAGCCCCAAGGTTTGGACACGCAGTAATGAAGAGGTTCCGGAAGAAGAGAGCCGCAGAAACTGACCGCCTCTTGCAGGGCATCAAGGACGCAGCAGACACGACTATCGCCAAGGCTAGCAAACAGGTGACATCCGATATAGCCTCTATAGCTAGACTCGTCATGGGCACACCGGATGAAGCGGTCTCGATACTCGGTCTGTCTGGTTTCGCAGCTGCGACCCCCTCGGGCGCACTCATACCGAGCGATGCAGTAGGAGCGGGGAGCCAGGCATACGTAATGTTCCTGCTCCTCAAGGACATAGATACGACCTATGAAGGCACGTTTGGATGGCGTCAAGGGGTAGTGTGGGCTGTTGAAGAGCCTGAGTCTTCATTGCACAAGGACCTTGAGCAGAAACTAGCCATTATGCTCAGATCTTGGACAGACGAGGACGCTCTTAAAATGCAGATTCTGGCCACCACTCACAGCGACGTCATCACCACTGCCTCAAATGCTGGATTTTTCGTGGAGACAGATGGTTCAGCGACATCCATTACAGCAAAGAAGATACCTGAGTTGGTGAGTCAGGCTGCCACAGCGGGTGTGTCAAGTCCCTTCGAGCCTGCACTATGCTTCCCGTCAAACACCGTTGTCCTTGTCGAGGGGCCCCTTGACCGCATGGTTCTGGAGAATGTATCAAGGCGGACTAAGGCTGCCTGTGGTTTCGTGTTCGTCTGTCTGCACGAGTTGGATCAGGCAGAGGCAGGCTCGGGTGTCGATAAGATAGTCGATTACCTGAAGAGACGCGGCCCGGTAATCCAGAATAGACCAGCGAAGAGCCCCTTGCTGGTGCTCTTCGACCATGATGTGACCGATGACAAACTGCGGCAAGCCCGCAAGTACTATGGCACGAATGGTGACAGCCGCGTGATTCGCATGTCGGCCAACCATGCAGACGCGAGAGTTAGCACCAGTCTAGGCGGTATCGAGAGATTCTATCCAAGATCGCTGTTCATGAAAGCGAGACAAGGAGACACTCTGCCCGTTAGTGTAGACCAGCAGGGCAATGTATCGATTGTGAAGCGCGAGTTGAGCCCCAAAGCAAAGAGAGAACTCGCCCACCTACTATGTGATGGTCCTCCTCAGTGGTGTACTCACTTAGATCTGGTTCTCAGGGATTTGGAGACCGCAGCTCTGGCCTCGTCTCTCTCGGGATAGCGCTCCCGACCCTACGCTGGGTTGAGGTTCGTGTAACGTTGCCCTGTAGATTACTTCGATGCACCGCGTATCTACGAAACAGCGCCTTCGACAACCGCGATCTCGGCCGGGGTCAGGTCGTACAGCTCGTATATCAGATGGTCGATCTGGCGCTCCAGTTCCTTGACCTTGGCTTGCTTCGTAGAATCTGTGAGGTAGTCTTCATCTCTGGTGATGGCGAGGATTAGATCAACGAGATCAACACAAGCCTCTTGCTCCGGAATCGATAGCCTCTTGATCGGCAGTATGTTCAAGGCCGGTATGGTCACCTGCCACCCAAAGAACAGTTGTGAGTAGAAATGGTTCATCAGCTTAGAGTTGAGGCAGGCCAGGATGTACTTGAGGCTATACTGGTCATTAGCCAAGAGGCAGAGGTACGCCGTGTTGAGGGCATAGTACTTCTCTGTGTCATAAGCACACGATATGTTTGTGCTCTTTCTGGGCAGAAGCACCTTCTCATCGGCTAGAAACAGTCTCTCTTCTCTTGGGCGATGAAGCTTGTTGGTGTAGTGGATATACTTGTTCTCTTTCTTCTTTGACCAGTTCACTTTCCACTTGAGCACATCTCTGCCATCCAGGACTGGTTTGTGACGATTGCTGACCGGCGAATCGGCGAAGACTTTGCTCTTCGGCTGCCCTGAGTAGATAATCCCCTGTTGTATTTCCAGTATGTCTGAGACGCGATCAAAATCACCGTGTAACAGCTTCGATATGATCGGAAATGATTGGAGACCGACATTTACCGGGAATAGGCAATGCGGCAATGTCTCAAACAGCCTCTGCTGCATACGAACGAGAGTCTGATTCAGATCCCGTGACACCGTGAACTCATTGTCGAAGGGGCTTTTCTTCATCATGCTTATGATGGACGTGTCGACCGCTGCCTCGAAGACTCTGCCGGAGAACAGATTCACTAGCAGTATTGCTGCGTTTTCTAGGATGTATCTTCGAATGTGTCGATACTCTATGCTAGAGAATATGCCTTCTGGCAGTATAAAGGTCAGGATTCCGCCGTCTCTTAGGATCTTATGTCCACGTTCCACAAACAAAGCGAAAAGGTTGAATCTGCCTTCGCCAACATCGTACAAGCGAGAGAGGACTTCCTTGTCTGTACCAGTTATTGCTTTCACGCTGACATACGGTGGGTTAGCTATCACGACATCGAAGCCGCCCTTTTCGTGGAAGACCTCGGAGAAGTAGACCTCAAAGTCAAAGGTCTCGTTGTCATTTGTGATCTGTCTGATGAGCCGGTCAATCTGCTTCTTGTGTTCCTGCTTCCTGGTCACACTTGTTTCATCAAAGTAGAGCAGCTTGAGCCTCTCCAATTCGTTAAACAACTCGAGATTGAAGATATCCTTTTTGACGCCGAGAAGCGAGTTGCCGCAGACGATCTTGTAGTCCAGGTTGGGGAGGGGCTGGATCTGCTTGATATCCTCCTCATCAACCACCATGGAGAGCCACAACCGGAGCTTGGCGATCTCCACGGCGCCGGGGTCTATGTCCACGCCGTAGAGGCAGTTCTGGATAGCGTGCCGCTTGAAGTTGTAGCTGGTCCTGCCTTGTTTGTCCGGCAGGTAAGTGGTGAGCGTACTCCGGGCCCGGACGATCTCCATCATCAAGCCGACAGGAAAGGCGCCGGAGCCGATGGCAGGGTCACATACCCTGATGGCCGCAAGCCTTTCATCTATGAGACCTGCATTCCAGCGAACTCTCTCCGGAAGCTTGTAGGAATAGCGTTCCGTCTCCCTGCCATAGGCCTCAACGCGGGTGTCGTGCTCAACGGCCAGTTCTCCCATGCGGACGAGGGCTTCAATGTCCTCGCGAGGAACAATTCCCCGATAGCCCGGCGCTGTGAGTGCGGCCTGCTCGGGGTCAGGCTTGCCCAACAGCCGGCCCTGAGGCGGCGGCGTTGCTACCAGAGGCACGTCACCGGCGTTGATTGCGGTATCCAGGTAGTTGATCAAGCTCTCCTGGCACATGTAGTGGACGATCTCACGAGGGGTATAGTAAGTGCCCTTGGACTTGCGGTCCTTGACCTCAAGAAGGTTCTCGAACACCTTGCCCAGCATCTCCGGGTCAACGGCGACATCCTTTTCGAGGGGCTCATCCTCCTTGACGGTGAAGTTGTAGCGGTCGAAGACATCGAGGATGCCGGTGCCGACGTCGCGTTCCTTTGTTCCGTCGCTATTGGAGAACAGTTCGTTATCGAGAAGGATATCGGTATGCACCCAGTCGTAGTTGTTCATGGGGTCAAAGAGGCCACCATTAAGAAAAGGAATCTTGCAGTTGAAGCGGCTGTAGAAATCGCCGGCCCGCTCCAGAGCAAGCGCCTCGTAGAAGAGGGGCTCCAGGAGGTCGTTGAAGAAGTTGTTATAGGGTGCAACCTTACTGTCGAAGAGACGACGCAGAAAGTCCCTGGGTCCTGTAGCCCAGTTCTCATCACGGCCCACGCCGAACCAGCCCTTCTTCTGGAGGAAATAGAGGAAGACGACCTGTCCCAGCAGCTTCTTGGAGAAACTGACGGTATCTACACCATTAGCCTCGAAGTCCTCCGCTGCCCTGTCGTTCCGCTTCAGTTCATCTTCCAGCGCGTCTCTGACCTTGTGAAAGAGCTCCCGGTATCTCTGGAAGAACTCTCTGGTTACGACCTCGATGTTGAAGGCCTTCTCGAAATCCGACAGCCGCGGCTTTCTTTCGTCGTCCTCCAGGATGGGAAGGAGTTGGACCTGCGCCGTGTGGCTGCTTTCACCTTCACCGACGAGGAATGAGTACCGGCGAGCCGGGGTGAGCTCCGTCTGTATCTTGCCAGGAGCCACCAGGTCATAGTCCATCCTGACCAGCGAAAACCGCCAGTTTCCCTCAGCGGGGGAGACGAAGGCGACCAGGGCGGAATCCTTGGGTATGCCCCCTCTGCTGCCGTTCAAGTACCAGGCAACGAAGTTTCTCTGCATGCTGCGGGCACGGTCAAGCGCGTGCTCTTTCCTCAGCCGGACCACTAGGACATCGATCCTTCTACCATCAGCATCGTCGTACTTGCCCACACGGTCGTAACTCCGAATGCTCTGGCTGTAAGCGTCCGGGATGTAGTTGCCCTGCAGACTGAAATTGCCGGACTCGTCCAGGTGCTTGATCAGGTTTCGTGCCAGGTCAACGAAGCGACCCTTGTCGAAAGAGTTCTCAAAGGTGTTGCGTATCAGTCTGACCGCTGCTGGCCTGTCCATTACGCGCTACCCGCCGGACTGCCGATTTGACAAACGAGGCAGCCCTTGGTAATCTTGTATCATAATCACGATGGGAGGCCAATCTGTGGGGTTTGCCCCACGGCAATGCCTCTCTTTCTCATTTCCGGCCACCGATATACTCCAGCGTCTTCCTCAGATCGATGAAGGCGTAGTTGTTCTGCGTTTTCGCCATAGCTATTCGCCCACGAGATATTCGGAGAGGATGACCTCCCTGGGCCCTGAAGTCTGGGCGGCACCTTCGGCCGCCGTCTCTTTGAGAAAGTCGGAGGGAACGTGTCTTCTCAGCAGTCCCAGTATCTTCAGCGGGTTGGTCTCCTTGCTCAGTGCCTTATGCAGCGTCTTCGTGATCTGCCGCGGCAGTCCGCCTTCTTCTATCTGAGTAACAACACCTCTAATGTAACGCTCATCGTCCTCGGTATAACCCTGGAAATGCCTGACCTGATTTGACTTCAGGACTCGAAGCACAAAAGCAGCAGCGTCCCGGCCGCCCTTCATCTTTGCTTGTGGCAGTTCTTCGGTGGTAGCCAGTTGGAACGCCTGCTTGTTCACCTCCAGCAGGTCGTAGTAGTCGGTCGGAACGGGCTGTCGCGGCGTGTTCTTATCCACTTCGAGTTGCCTAGCGGCAGAGAAGAAGTCCAGTTCGTCGGCCGACTGAGTACCGGCGAGGTAGAATTTCTGGAGCTTACCTTTTCGGAAGTAAGTCAACAGGTCATTCTGGCGGCCTCCGGTCTTCCTGGCGGTCCGGGCTTTCTTGGGCAGGCGCTTTATCCTTTCAAACAGGTCGGGATCATTGTCCCGGGTGCTCCGGATTACCTGTAGATACCTGAGGTCGCTCTCCTCACCTTCGTCCTCGCCAGTAATGGTCTTTCTAGATGTCAGGCGAGTGAACAGGTCATGCGACTTGATCTCCTCGCCTTCCGTGAGCAGCCTGGCATCGTTGCCCAGCATCTCGATGAAGCCCTGGATCTTGTATTCGGCAGCCTCCTTCAGCTTTATGGCGTCGTTGGACTGTGTTGTCGGGAAAAAGGTGAAGGTATGAATCGCATCGAACGCGGTATCAACACGGTTGATACGGCCTACTCTCTGCATCAGGCGGGTGGGATTCCATGGTATGTCATAGTTAATGACCACGTTCGATTGATGGAGATTGACACCCTCGGAAAGGACTTCGGTGCTGACCAGAATGCGATAGTCGTTGCACGGCTGTCTGGCTCTGCGGTCGAAATTCTGAATCACTAACTGGCGCGTGGCCGCGCCGGAGCTACCGGTGTAGACCAGCACTTGGCCCGGGTAAGCCCTGCACAGGTGATCGCCGAGATAGTCGGCCGTTTCCCTTGACTCCGTAAATGTAATGAGCTTACTCCCTGTCAACATCGGGTGCTGTTTGAGGATATCGAGCAGGGTTAGCAACTTGGGATCCCTTTCTACCGATGCCCAGAGCCTTCGCAGCTCTCTCAGCGTATCCAGGTCACTCTCCAGGTCTCTTCGAAAGCTGTCCTCAAAGTCATCGACATCGAATCTCTGAGCCTTGTCCTCGTCAACCAGCCTCTGGATAGCCTCGTCGTCATCGTTTTCCAGGAACTCGAATATCTTGTTGGCATACTTCTTGCTGACATAGACATTACCCCTGTCCAGCTCAGCCAGAAACTGCTCGTATGATCTGATGAACCGAGCCAGGGTGTTTCTGAAAGCGAAGAAGCTGCTCTCCAGCCGTTTCACCAGGAGGGTCTTCATGAACTTCCGCATATTGGTCTGAGCCAGCTCCTCAGGCTGGCTGATCTTGATGTCCTCCT
>PULQ01000140.1 GCA_003552465.1 Dehalococcoidia bacterium | reverse complement strand
TCACACTAACCAGCGTGATCTCCTCTGTGCCACACCCCTTCGCAAGCTCCTCTACATAGGGCAATGCACACTCGGCCAGCTTTGAGCCGTCAAGCGGCACCAGTATCTTCTTGAACATCTGAGTCCTCCTTCTTTCGATATTCTACCACCATAGCCCACCGATTATCATATCATCAATCGGGCGGTATGAGAGTCAACAGCTTCCTCGCGACGCCCGGGTACTTGGCGATGAAGAGCAGTTCGTCCTCCACCAGCGGCCTCTGGGACGCTACGTTGGCATACCTTACCAGTTCCAGGATCTTCTCGGCCTGTGCCGGGTTTTTGAACCTGACCGCCATCCGGCCCATAAGATACTTGAACCCGGATATGCCGCTGTACTCCCCCGAGCATATCAGGCTGCCGGTATCCACTATCTCCTGCACGCCTCTGCCGACCTCGTCAAAGCTGTACAGCTCATAGTTGAAGGGATCCTTCAACACACCGTCGACATGAATGCCGGACCCGTGGGCGAATACGTTGGCCCCGACACCGGGCTGGTTTATCGGGATGGGAACCCCGAAGGCATAACTTGCATACCTGCTTATCTTCCAGGCCCTGGTCAGATCCACAGGCGGCTCCAGTTGGTATCTCTCGCTAAACCCCCTGGACTTGGTTATGGCCAGAGCCGTCGCGACCAGGTCGGCGTTGCCGGCGCGTTCACCGATCCCGTTAACCGTAGTGTTGATATAGGCATCCTGCCCTCCGTCGACGGTTCCCCTGGCCCCCGCCAGCGAGTTTGCCACGGCCATGCCCAGGTCGCCGTGGCAGTGGACCTCGATGGGCATTCCGACGCTCTCAGCCAGCGCCCTGGCACTCTCGTAGATAGTAAAGGGATTATCATAGCCGAGGGTGTCGCAGTATCTCAGTCTCCGGGCCCCGTGATCGCGGGCGGCCAGCCCGAACCTGGCCAGAAAGTCGGTCTCGGTCCTGGAGGCATCCTCGGCATTCACACCTACGCTCTCAGTTCCATAAGCCCGGGCCGCTTCAACGGCATCTATCATCATACTGATGATGTCCTCACGGTTCAGGGAACCCTGGAACTTGCCCTGGATCATCTGATCTGAAGTGGGGATGGAGAGATTGAGGTGCTTGATTCCGGGGACAAGCTGAAACGCCCTCTCCACATCATCGACGGTTGCCCTTATCCAGCCTCCCAGGCGGATCGGCTGAAGAACCCCCATTTCCGCCAGCTCGAGATTGGCCTGGAGGTAGAAGGACTCATGCCTGGTGGTAGGAAAGCCGATCTCCGACTGGTAGATGCCCATCTCGTTCAGGTACATGTTGATCATGGTCTTTTGCAACTTGGATAGACCGAGCCGCGCGGTCTGGACACCGTCGCGGTTGGTGACATCAAGGAAGTGTATCCTGGCCATCTTAGTCTCGCTCAGTAGTGAAACTCAGTAAGACTAGCATCATTCCCCGCTGTTATCAAACAGCCCGCCTTCGCCCGGGCTTCCTTTGAAGCCGCGAATTGAACTATACTAGAGACGATGACCCACATAGCGCTGGAATGGCTTGATGGTAGACTGCGGATACTGGACCAGAGCAGGCTGCCCTGGGACCAGGTGTACCTGGAATGCAGTGACTACCGTGAGGTAGTGCTGGCCATAGAGGAGATGAGAGTTCGGGGCGCGCCGGCCATCGGCGTGGCCGCTGCCTACGGGATAGCGCTCGGAGCATCAGGCATCCGAGCAACGGGCAGTGACGAGTTCCTGGCCCATCTTGACGAAGTCATGAAGGCCTTTGCCGTCTCAAGGCCCACAGCAGTGAACCTCTTCCGGTCCATCGACAGGATGAGAACGGCCGCCCGGGGAGACGGGATCGAGGAGATCCAGAGGGCACTGGTCGACGAGGCGCAGCGTATTCACGGAGAGGAGAAGGCTGCGACCGGGCAACTGAGTGAACTGGGGTCAGAACTCGTCGAGGACGGTTTCACGGTGCTTACCCACTGCAACGCGGGCCCCCTGGCCACCGCCGGCTACGGCACGGCGCTGGGAGTTATCATCGCTGCGGGCCACCGGGGAAAGAGAGTGAGCGTGCTGGCCACCGAGACCCGTCCCCTTCTGCAAGGTGCCAGGCTAACGGCATGGGAGCTGCAGCAGGAAGGCATTCCCGTGACCCTGATCACCGATTCGATGGCGGGCCATTTCATGCAGCAGGGAAAGGTCGACTGCGTGATCGTGGGTGCCGACAGGATCGCGGCCAACGGAGACGTGGCCAACAAGATCGGCACCTATACCCTGGCGGTGCTCGCCGGCGAAAACGGGATCCCCTTCTATGTCGCTGCACCGACAAGCACGATCGACCTCTCGATTCCCTCGGGTGATGAGATTCCCATCGAGGAGCGCAGCCCGGACGAGGTGACCGACATCCGGGGCGTGTCGTTGGCCCCGCAGGGGACCAGGGCAGCCAATCCCGCATTCGATGTTACCCCAAACCGGTACGTGAGCGCCATCATCACCGAGAAGGGTATAGTCAGAGAGCCTTACGTAGAGGGACTGGGGGCTGCGGTCTCCCCGGCCGGCTAGAGGCGTTCCTGTACTACCCGCAGGACAGCAACCGGGACACAACATGCTGAGCCATTATGTCAACCATGCCCGCTGCCGGTCCGTAGCCTTCATCAAGCGCTCTGCGGTTCGGGGCCCGGCGCCAGGAGCGATCCGTACATGTTGTAGTACATGCCCTTCCTGGCCATGAGTTCCCGGTGAGAGCCTATCTCGACGATCCTGCCTTGATCGAGCACCACGATGCGGTCGGCCCTGGTCACAGTAGAAAGCCTGTGGGCGATGATGAGGCAGGTACGACCCTTCATGAGGCGGCGGAACGATCTCTGCATGACCCGTTCGGCGTGGGTATCCACGTTGGAGGTGGCTTCGTCGAGCACTATGATGGGCGGATTCGCGAGGATGGCCCGGGCCAGGCAGACAAGCTGGCGTTGCCCGGCACTCAGATTCTCCCCTCTTTCCCCGACCTGCGTTTCATAGCCACGCTCCAGACGCGAGATGAAGTCGTGGGCCCCTGCCTTCTTGGCCGCCTCGATCACCTCTTCACGAGTAGCTTCGGTACGTCCGTAACGAATGTTGTCCTCTATGCTGCCGAAGAAGAGAAACGGATCCTGGGTGACGACGCCTATCTGGCGCCTTAACGACTGCTGGGTGACCGAGTTCACGTCGTACCCGTCCACGGTCACCCACCCCTCCTGCACCTCGTAGAAGCGGGTTATGAGGTTGGCCAGGCTGCTTTTGCCGGCCCCCGTCTTTCCCACTATGGCCACCGTCTCTCCCGGGTTGACCGTCAAGTTAATGTCGTGCAGACCCCTGGTGCCCGGCGAATAGCCGAAGCTGACCCCCTCGAACTTGATCTCCTTAGCCGGAGGCAGATCAGGGGCCGCCGGATCGTCGGTTATCTCGGGCTCGACGTCAAGCAACTCGAAGATACGGGCCCCCGACGCCATAGCCCGCTGGATCTCGACATACTCCATGGTGAGTTCGAGCACAGGTTCAAAGAAGCGCCGGACATACAGCATGAAGGCGACCAGGGCACCAATGGTCATCTGGCCGGCGAGCACCTGAGCACCGCCGAAGTAGATGACCAGGGCCGTGCCGACGGCGGTCAGTATCTCGACCATAGGCCACATCGCAGCCTGCAGCCTGGCCGCCTCCACATTGGCGGTGAAATGCTCCCTGTTGACGCTCTCAAACTGCTCGGCGTTGACATCCTCGCGGGTCAGGCTCTGGGTGACCCGCACCCCGGCGATACCTTCCTGAAGCTGGGCGTTGACCGTGGCGATGGCGCGCCGCACCCTGATGAAGGCGCGACGGGCGTACTTCTGCCAGATGAATGCCACGATGGCCAGTGCCGGCACCACGGTAAGGGTGAGCAGCGCCAGGTCGGTGTTCACGACAAGCATGATGATGGCTATGGCAATCAGGGTCACGGCACTGAACAAAACGTTGAGCATGCCGCTGGCAAGCAGTTCCTGTATCTGCTGCACATCGTTCTGTACACGGGACATTATCCGTCCCACTTTGTTACGATCAAAGAAACCCAGCGAGAGCTTCTGAAGGTGGTCGAACATCTGAGTGCGCACCCGGTAGAGTATCTTCTGGCCGACAAAACCCAGGAAGAGCTCCTCCAGGTAACGTCCACCCCAGCCGACCATGATCACCGCAGCAACGATGAGCACCATTGTGTTACGGCCGACCAGATCACCCTCTATGATGCGATCCATGGCAATGCCGACCAGGAAGGGCACTGCCACCGTGGTGACCGAGCGAAGTATCATGCCACCCGCTCCCAGGGACAGGTTGGACTTGACGGGCCCCAGGTACTTGATCAGGCGTCCGGCCACGCGGGAGTCGTACACCTTGCCCATCACCTTATCCGAGTCGAACGTACCGGATAGCTCGCCGCCACCGTGTTGACCCCCGCCGTGATGTGCGCTCATCTGTTCCTACGCCCTCCTGACATATGCGTGTTAGTATGACTCATGAAAAATCCTCACCGGATCCATCACCGACAACCGACTGTGATTCGTAGATCTCCCGGTACAGGCCGCTGCGGGCCATGAGTTCGTCGTGTGTACCCTTCTCAACCACCTCACCAGCCTCCAGCACCACGATTAGGTCTGCATTCCTGATGACGGACAGACGATGGGTGATGATGAAGGTAGTGCGTCCCTTGATAAGCTCCTCCAGCGCCCGGCGCATGAGCAGTTCGGTCTCGACATCAACACTGGAGGTGGAGTCGTCCATAATCAGGATGCGGGGGTTCACGAGCAGGGTACGGGCCACAGCCAGCCGCTGCTTCTGTCCTCCGGAAAGGGTGACGCCTCGCTCCCCGACCCAGGTATCATAGCCGTCAGGCAGGCTCTCGATGAAGTCGTGCAACTGGGCCGCCCTGGCGGCAGCGATCACCTGCTCAATGTCGGCACCCACGGTGCCATAGGCGATATTGTCCCGGATAGTAGCCGAGAAAAGGAAGGTGTTCTGCTGGACTATGCCCACATTCTTGCGCAGTGAATCAAGCGTCACGTCACGAATGTCGATACCGTCGATGCAGATGCGTCCTCCGCTGACATCGTAGAACCTGGGTATGAGGTGGGCGATGGTGCTCTTGCCGCTGCCCAATCCGCCAACCAGGGCTACCAGTTGTCCGGGCTCTACGGTGAAACTGACATCTCTGAGCACAGGGGACGCAGAATCATAGCTGAAGGTGACGTTGTCAAAACTGACGGCAGCGCTTATGTCGTTGAGTTCAACGGCGCCGGGTTTCTCGCGCACCACCGATTCGGTGTCCAGTATCTCCAGGACACGCTGTCCTCCGGATACGGTACGCGAGAGGATGTTGGTCATGAAGCCCAGGCGGCGCACCGGCATGGCCATGATGGTGAGGTAGAAGATGAACTGGGTAAGCTCACCCACAGTGAGAGCGCCTGCCTCGACCTGGCCTCCTCCGTACCACAGGATAAGGGGTATCGGTATGGTCACCAGGAAGACCATCAGAGACAGGTTGAAGGCCCTCTTGCGGGTTGCTCTGATATGTTCGTCATAGAGAATCTCCGCCTGAGCGGAGAACTTGTCGCTCTCTTCCTGCTCGTGCGCGAACGACCTCACCGTGCGTACTCCGGTCAGGTTCTCCTCCAGAATGGTGCCCAGCACGGCCATCAGTTCCTGGATCTTGAGCCAGATGGGACGGAGCAGCCTGGCGACGATGACCGCCCGCCAGCCCACCGCAGCGAGGAAGCCCATCGTCATGAGCGCCAAGAGAGGGTTCAGCCTGACCAGCAAGAACGAGATGCCCACGAACAGGATGGTTATCTGGAGCATGCCGAGCAATCCCCGTCCGAAAAACATGCGTATTGCTTCGACATCGGCGGTACCGCGGGACATCAGCTCTCCCGTTTGAGCCTGGTCGTGAAAGGCAAAGCTCAGTCGCTGGAGCTTATCATAGAGGGCGTTCCTTACGTCGTAGGCCGTCTTCTGGGATACCACTTCGGTAAGATAGGCGTTGCCGAATGCGGATACGCCTCTCATGGCTCCGGCGCCCACCACTGCCAGGGCCAGCCACATCAGGGCACCCAGCTCGCCGTCAGCCAATACCGTATCAATGGACTGGCTGATCAACTGGGGGATGATCAGCATAAAAGCCGTGCTCGCCAGCATACAGAGGAACGCGAAGAGCAACCGGACCCAGTACTTCTTGACGAAGCCCATCAACCTCAGCAGGATATTCATCTTATCTTCATCTCACAGTTCACCCTACACGATAATGCAGGGGAACCCCGATTTTAACGCGAACGCTGGAGATTGTCCAAAAGCTCCTCTTGTGCGAATCATACGCCTGCCAATACCTGCCCGTACGAGGAGGACACGAGTACCCGTACTTCCGGTCCGCTTGACAAGGCAGCTGCGTTATGCTAGATTAGAATAGCCGGGCAGAAGGTCAGTGCCCGGGAAGGAGGTGGGGCATGACACGAAGACAAGCTTGGTTGTGCCGATGGGCGTTTCCTGACCGGGGCTCTCTGGCCCTGTAGCCAGGAGTCTTCTTGACGGTGGGATGCGTAGCCAGAGAGCACAGGGAAGCCCCGAGCTCTCCGTCTGATGGACAAGGCTCCGGATAAATGGAGCAACGGTAGTTCAGCCGAAAGATAGAGTGGGAGAGTAGGGGTGATAGACAACTGAATAGCGATATTCAGGAGCGGGCTTCGGAATCGGAGCCCGCTCTTCTTATGCCCGCAGGTCGCGCTGCTCCGGACTACACCGCTCTCGATGGGCCGAGGATGCCGGCGGGGGCAGGCATGGCTGCATCACCAGGCCCTGATGTGTCGGGCTATGCTGCACAGCGCTCCGAACGCCCCGGCAGAGGGCAGCGAATAGTCGGTCTGTATTCGCACATATCCATGCTTTGGCTCGGGGATGATCGAGATATTGCCCGTGGCGACCTTGCCCTCGGATGTCAGCAACCTGTCGGCGAGGCTATAGTCGAGATTCAGTGTCTGCGCCAGCGAGGCGTCTCCCTTCCACTCGATGCCCGTTACCCTTCCCCAGATGGGGGGACTCCGCCTCGTGGTCAGCCTGGTTTTCTTGAGCATCCGGCTCGCGCTGATGTTGGGAGCCCTGACCAGGAAGTTGATGGAATACGTTGTCCCGTACTGCGTAGATGTGCTGACCACGTTCGCCGACTCTATGCTCCTGTCCTCGAAGACGACTACTCCCTCGGCCTTCTGGCCTGAGGCGCTTCCCAGCCCGATTCTTCCCCTGGCATCGTCATATTCAACCCGGGAGACCTGAACCCCTACGCCCCTGAGGTGCCGACCAAGCTCCTCTACCTTATGTGCTTCTGCCTTCCTTCTCTTGCGAAATAGAAATGGCAGGGCAACGCCGATCAGGAGAGCCACCAGAGGACCGATGATGGCCGGCCAACCTTCCATCGCTTCAACCTCCCAGGACAGACCCCGTCAGCCTGCGGTACACCTCCCGGTACTTGTTCGAGGTCTGGTCGATAACCTCCTGCGGCAGCATGGGCGCAGGCGGCTTCCTATCCCATCCCGAGCGGGCCAGCCAATCGCGAACCGGTTGCTTATCGAAGCTGGGCTGAGACCGCCCGACCTCGTACTGGCTCGCCTCCCAGAAGCGACTGGAGTCCGGCGTCAACAGTTCGTCGATGAGAGCCAGCCGGCCATCGATGAAACCGAACTCGAACTTGGTATCAGCAATGATTATGCCCTTCTCCCTGGCGTAGTCTCGAGTATACCGGTACAGGAGCATGCTCTTCTCCTCAACCTCCCTGATTGTGCTCTCGACCCCGAGTTCCTTTATGTCCCGATCGGTCAGGAGACGGTCATGCTCGATATCGCTCTTGGTCGTCGGGGTGAAGATGGGCTCCAGGAACTCCTCGCTCTCCTTCATCTCCGGAGGCAGGCGGATCTCGCCCACCCGGCCGGTTGCCGTGTACTCCTCCCATGCCGAGCCGGACAGGTAGCCCCTGACCACGGACTCCACCGGGACGCGGTCGGCTTTAGCCACCAGCATGGAGCGCCCGATTAGATACTCCGGCGGATCCCACTCCCTGCCCGATAGCTGCCCTGCCGCCTTCAGGATGGGACCTTCGATGTCGGACTTCTCCACTACCCTGACCATGTGATTGGGGACGATGTGGTCGGTCTTCTCGAACCAGAACGCAGCAAGCCTGGTCAGGACCTCGCCTTTGCCCGGTATACCGCAGGGGAGTACGACGTCGAAAGCGGAGATGCGATCGGTGGAGACTATGAGGAGCCTGTCGCCCAGGTCGTAGACATCTCTTACCTTGCCGCGCTGGAACACGGGCAGAGGCAGGTCCGCCTGCATCAAGACTGCCGGATCACCACTCATGTTTACCTCCTTTAGTGCTGTAATGTCGGTGGCCGTCGAGTCGGCCTCTACTTCCCAGGGACTGCCTCACCATCCTGCGCCCTGAGGACCGGTCATCCCGGCTCGATACCGCACAGACGTTTTGCACTGGCCTTCATCCCTTCGACATCGGTCTGCCTGGCGATCATTATCCTCTGAGCCATCGGCGAGCCGGCGCCATGCATCGATTCCGCCAGGTAGCATGCTGCCCCCGCCCCCATCGTCAGATTCTCGATCAGCCTCAGTATGCGAATGCGGTCCTCAACCTCAACACCGTCAACCCCCTTCAAATATCTGGCAACATGCCTGCCTATGTCGCTATGCCTGAGGTCCTGCTCAGAGGGCAGGGTCGCGATGATACCGCCGGCGATGTCCTGCGCCAGCCTGGCGATATCGTAGGGAAACCTGGTCACGTTCAGCTTGGACACGTTGGCCCGCAGGGCATCGACGAAGAACGTGCCCGAAGGCTGCCTCTTTCCCTCGTAGGCGCAGGCGAGGCTGCACGACATCATGGTCTCGTTGAGGTGGATCATATCCACGATCTTCTCCCTGATGTGAGAGGCCTTCGCGGTGCCCTGATACTCGCCGATCAGCTGGCTGGCCCCGATCAGCACATCGCCCATGCCCGACTTACAGGCATAGCTCTGGCGGTGATAGGCGGCGAACTTCTCCACCAGGTCGCCGGCGAACTCATGTTCCCTGTACATAAAGACCCGTTCCCAGGGAACGAACAAGTCGTCGAAGACCACCATGCACTCCTGACCGCCATAGAGGATGTTACCGGTATCCAGGCCGGGGCTCTCCGTCTTTCTTGTGTCGCAGGGCTGCCTTCCATAGATGTAGATAATGCCTTCCGTATCGCCGGGCAGAGCGAAGGAAACGGCGTAGTCTTTGTCCTCTTCGCGCATGGCCCTGGTCGGCATGCAGATGACCTCGTGGGAGTTCACCGCTCCCGTCTGGTGCATCTTGCATCCGCGGACGATGATGCCGCCCGGCTTCTCGCCGACCACGTGAAGGTACTGGTCGGGATCGGCCTGATCGGCCGGGTGGCGGCTCCTGTCGCCCTTGGAATCGGTCATGGCGCCGTTGCAGACCAGGTCTTCATCCTGCACGTATCTCAAGTACTCCAGAAAACGCTTGTTGTACCCGGTCCCGTGCTTTTCGTCGATGTCGTGGGTGACCATAGACAGCGCGTTGAGGGCATCCATGCCCACGCAACGCTGAAAGCACGATCCCGTGTGTGCACCGAGTATTCTGCCCATCTTCGACTTGCTGACCAGGTCCTCCGTACTCTGATGAATGTGAGTGAAACGGTTTATCCTCTTCCCGGTAAGATGAGAGGTGGCCGTCATAAGCTCCCTGTATTGAGGATAGCTTGCCTCTTCGGCAAGCTCATACGTGGCGGCCACGCAGTTCATGGCGGGCCTGATCATGGGATGGTCGACATGGTCGGCGATCTTCTCCCCGAACATGTAGAGATGGAAGCGCATCCTGCGCATGCTCTCGATGTACTCTTGCGCGGTCTTCATGATTCGGTGTCCTGTCTCCGTCTCAGGACAGTTCCAGCCGCTCGAAGACGGTGTCGACGTGCTTCAGGTAGTGATCGTAGTCGAACAGAGCATGCAGTTCATCGCCCTTCAGCCTGTCCGTCACCCGCCTGTCAGCCTGGAGCAGAGACAGGAAGCTCTTGCTGCCCTGCCACGCCTCCATGGCGTTGTCCTGCACGATCCTGTAGGCCTCCTCCCGTGCCAGCCCCTTATCTATGAGGGCGAGGAGTACTCTCTGGGAGAAGACCAGCCCCTGAGTAAGCTCGATGTTCCGGCGCATGTTCTCCGGATACACCCTCAGCCCCCTGATCACCGGGGTGAATATCGAGAACATGTAGTCCAGCGCCAGGCAGGAGTCGGGCAATATGATGCGCTCTGCCGAGGAGTGGCTGATGTCGCGCTCATGCCAGAGGGCGATGTTCTCCATGGACACCAGGGCATTGCCCCGCACTATACGGGCCAGCCCGCACACGCGCTCGGAAAGCTCGGGGTTTCTCTTGTGGGGCATCGCCGAGGAGCCGGTCTGTCCCTCGCCGAAAGGCTCTTCGGCTTCGCGCACCTCGGTTCTCTGCAGGCCCCTGATCTCGGTGGCGAACTTCTCCAGCGAGCTGGCGATGATGGCCAGGGTGGTCAGGAACTGCGCATGTCGATCGCGCTGGACTATCTGATTCGATACCGGCTCGGGAGCCAGTCCCAGCCTGGCACAGGCTATCTCCTCGATGCGCGGCGGCACCGTCGCGTAGGTCCCGACCGCCCCCGATATCTTGCCTACCGCCACCGCCTTTCTCGCCTCGGCCAGCCTCAGGGCATTCCGCTCCATCTCTTCCTTCCACAGCGCCATCTTCAGGCCGAGCGTAGTCGGCTCGGCATGAACACCATGGGTACGTCCCATCATGATCGTGTACCTGTGCTCGATGGCTTTCTCCCTGAGGACGGACACGAATTCGGCCACGTCTTCAGCGAGGATATCGGCGGCCTCGGTCAACTGGAGACCCAGGGCGGTGTCCCACACATCTGAGGAGGTGAGCCCGAGATGAACGAAGCGCGACTCCTCGCCCAGGCTCTCGGCCACGGAGTTGAGGAAGGCGGTCATGTCGTGACGGGTAACCTCGAGGAACGAGGCGATACGCTCCAGGTTATAGCCTGCCTTTCTTATCCCGGCCATGGCCTCGCCGGGGATCTCTCCCAGCTCGGCCCATGCTTCACAGACGGCTATCTCAACTTGCAGCCACCTGTCGAACTTATTCTCATCAGACCAGACCCTCTTCATACGGGGCCTGGAATATCGTTCGATCATGATTATCCTTTAGCCAGCTCCTGCTTGTGCCTGCGGAATGCTTCCTTTATCTCCCTGTGCTCCAGGCCCAGGATCTGGGCGGCCAGCAGGGCCGCGTTTTTCGCTCCGCTGGCTCCGATACCGGTACAGGCCACGGGAACCCCGCCCGGCATCTGGGCTATTGAGAGCAGGGCATCCACTCCCTTGAGGTCACTGGTGGGCAGGGGCACGCCGATCACGGGCAGGGTCGTCCAGCTGGCCATGACGCCGGGAAGATGGGCGGCATAGCCGGCTCCGGCGATGACCACCTTCAATCCCTTCCTCTCCGCCTCCAGGCCGTACTCCCGCGCCCTGTCCGGGTTCCTGTGGGCCCAGATAACCGAGAACTCGTACTCGACGCCCAGCTCCTTCAGCGTGTCCAGCGCCGGCTGTATCAGTTCCGTGTCCCTCTTGCTTCCTATTACTACACCTACTAACGCCATTCTTTCGTAACTCCTTACTCCTGTGTCTGGAGCCCGGCCCGATGTCGGGTCGGCAACCGTCCCGAACAACGCTGCCGCGCTCAGCGGATAGAGTTTATACCACCTATCTCTCTCAAGGCAATGTCCTTGCGGCAGTAGCAGCCCTCGAAGGATATGCGGGATATGTTGTCATAGACCCTTTCCCGGGCTCTGTCTATGCTCTCCGCGACGGCCGCCACGGTGAGGACACGCCCGCCATCGGTGCGTACCGTACCGTCGCCTGCCAGCCTGGTGCCGGCATGGAAGACAAGCACGTCGTTGTCGACGCTATCCAACCCGTGTATGGGGAACCCCGTCTGATAGCTGCCGGGATAGCCTCCGGAGGCCATCACCACTCCGACGCAGGCCATCGGACTCCATTCTATGTTCACCCGGTCCAGCCTCTCTTCCACCACCGCCATAAGCACTTCGACCAGGTCGGTCTTCAAGAGGGGCAGAACCACCTGGGTCTCGGGGTCGCCGAAGCGGGCGTTGAACTCCAGGACCCGGGGCTCACCATCGCTTATCATCAGGCCGGCATAGAGTGCCCCCCTGTAGGTTATGCCTTCCGCGGCCATGGCCTTGACCGCGGACATGAGAATATTTCCGGTTACCTTCTCCGTCATCTGCTTGGGGAAGAAGCCCGGAGGGCTATAGCTTCCCATGCCGCCCGTGTTGGGGCCGACGTCGTTGTCCCCGATCTTCTTGTAATCGCAGGCGGGCACCATCGGCGACACCGTCCTGCCGTCGGAGAAAGCGATCAGGCTGACCTCGCGGCCCTCCAGGAACTCATCGATCACCACCCTGTCCCCGGCGGCACCGAAGGTCTTCGCCTCCATGATGTCGGCCAGGGCCCCGTCTGCCTCCTCAAGAGAACCGGCTATGATGACGCCCTTACCGGCCGCCAATCCGTCGGCCTTGATCACAACGGGCATACGCTGCTCCCGCAGGTACTCGCGGGCCTTCTGGTAGGACGAGAAGACGGCGCCCTTCGGGCAGGGAATGCCGTATTTCTCCATGAGTTCCCGGGCGAAGCCCTTGCTCGATTCGATGCGGGCGGCGGCCCCGGTGGGGCCGAAGGCCGGAATGCCCAGTCCGTCGAAGTGATCCACGATGCCGGCGGCCAGCGGGGCCTCGGGACCGACCACGACGAGGTCGATGGCCCGTTCCTGCGCCGCTTTGCCCAGGCCCTCGATATCGGTCGGGCGCATATCGAGGTTCTCGGCTATCGCGGCCGTGCCCGCGTTCCCCGGGGCGACGAAGACCTTCTCCGCCCGTGGACTCCGGACGATCTTCCAGGCCAGGGTGTGTTCCCTGCTTCCGCTACCGACGACCAGTATCTTCAATAGTCGTGGTCCAGGCTCCCTACCGGGGTCGACCCACCGGAGCCTACAGTATCTTCCTCAGCTTCTCCGCCTGGACAGGGTCGAGGTTCTGGATCACCTTGAGAAGCTGTGCGACGTGCTCCTTCTCCTGCTCGATGATCTGCTCCACGGTGGAGGCCGCCGCTTCATCCTCGAGGTACAACAGATGCTCCTCGTACTGGTTGATGGCCTGCAACTCGTATGCCAGTACATCGCGGAGCATCTCCAGGTCATCCTGTATGTCCAGTTCCTCGTCGCTGATCTCTTCGTAAGAATCGCTCATCCTTTTGCCTCCTTCTTATGTTGCTTATATGCGCAGGCGCCCCGGCTCATGTCCACCAGGGTTACTCCCATTCTATGGTGGCCGGCGGTTTGCTGGTGATGTCATATACCACCCTGTTGACGTTGGGCACCTCGTTGATAATGCGGTCGGAAATCCGGGCCAGGAGATCGTGGGGCAGGCGCGCCCAGTCGGCGGTCATAGCGTCTTCGCTGGTGATCGCTCTGACCGCCATCAGGTAGCCGTAGGTTCTGTAGTCACCCATCACGCCCACGCTCCTGACATCCGTGAGGACGGCGAAGCTCTGCCATAGCTGGCGGTAGAGCTTCGCGTTCTTGATCTCGTTCATCAGAATCCAGTCGCCAGCCCTGAGGATCTCCAGTCTCTCCCGGGTCACCTCGCCGATGATGCGGATAGAGAGGCCGGGACCGGGAAACGGTTGCCGCCAGATCATATCTTCGGGCAGTCCCAGGGCCAGGCCCACATTTCGAACCTCATCCTTGAACAGGAATCGCAGCGGTTCGATCAGTGTGAAGTTCATCCTGGCCGGCAGTCCACCGACGTTGTGATGACTCTTTATCTTGACGGCAGCCTTGGTCTCCGGCGATGTACTCTCTATGACGTCGGGGTAGAGGGTACCCTGGGCCAGGAAGTCGATCTTCCCCAGCTTGGCCGCTTCCTCCTCGAAGATGCTTATGAACTCATTGCCTACACGCAGGCGCTTCTGCTCGGGATCGGTGACTTCCTTCAGTCGGTCCAGGAACCGGTCGGTAGCATCGACGTAGACGATATCCATCTTCAGGTTACGCTTGAAGGTATTGAGCACCCGCTCCGGCTCGTCACGCCTCAGGAGTCCGTTGTTGATAAATATGCAGGTCAGCTTGTTGCCGATGGCGCGGTCGATCAGGGGAGCGGCCACCGCCGAATCGACTCCACCGGAAAGGGCACAAACCACTCTGCCGTCGCCCACCTTGTCCTTGATCTTGTCCACGCTATCAGAGATGAAGTTCGCGGGCGTCCAGTTGCCCTTGCAGCCACAGATCTTGAGCACGAAATTCTGGAATATCGTCTTGCCGTCGGCCGTGTGCACCACCTCGGGGTGGAACTGGAGGCCGTAGATGCCGGCGTCGTTGCCGACGACGGCGTACGGCGAGTTCTCGCTGTAGGCCAGGGTCCTGAACCCCGGCGGCAGTTCAGTTATCTGGTCGCCGTGGCTCATCCACACGGGCATGGAAGAGGGAAGACCTTCTAACAGAGGAGACTCCTCATCGCTCAAATGCAGTATGGTATGGCCGTACTCGTGCTTCGCTCCCCGGTCCACGCGGCCGCCCAGGTGATGGGCCATGGCCAGCATCCCGTGGCAGATGCCCATGACGGGCAGGTGGCTCTCGTAGATATAGGGCAGAGGCAGGGGCGCCCCGGGGTCATAGACGCTGGCGGGGCCGCCGGACAGGATGAACCCCCGGGGGTTGAGCGGGGCTATCTTATCCCATGGAGTATCGTAGGGCACCAGTTCGCAGTAGACCTGGCACTCGCGGACCCGCCTGGCGATCAACATGCTGTACTGGGAGCCGAAGTCGAGCACCACAATGGTCTCGCGCTCGCCCGGGGGCAGCTTCGGTTCAGCTACGGGCTGTTCGCCGTGCAGCTCCTTTGCCAGCTCCAGGTAAGTGGAGACTTCGATATCATCGCTTGTGGTTACTCTGTAGATATCTGGCTTCTTCTCGGGGCTGGACTTACGGCGGGGCATGGATTTAGCTTATCATCGTTCACGGCCATTATCAAGCTACGTTGGTTCGTCGGCTCCAGAAAAGGGCGCGATCATCCGATGAAGGCCCGCATGGGACGTGGTATACTGGCAGTGAGAGATGGATGATCTGCAGGGACAGATCGAGCACGGGATTGAGCTTCTAAGGAAGGGCGGGGTGATCGCCTTCCCCACCGATACGGTCTACGGCCTGGGAGCCGACGCCTTCCAGGCAGGGGCCGTGGACAGGATATACGAGATAAAAGGGCGCCCCAGGGACCGGCAGCTTCCCCTGCTGATAGCCGATGCGGAGTACCTGCCGCTGCTTGCCGACACGGTACCAACTGTGGCAGGGTTCCTGGCGGGGCGTTTCTGGCCCGGCGCGCTGACGGTGGTCTTGCCCACTGCGCGCTCGCTGCCCGCCCATCTCGCCACGCGACCGGGCATAGCGGTACGCATTCCCGACCATCCCGTCTGCCTGGCTCTCATCTGCGGCCTGGGCAAGCCCGTGATCGGGACCAGCGCCAACCTCAGCGGCCGCGGGCCGGCCCTGACCGCTGCCGAAGTCCGTGAGCAACTCGGGTGCAGGATCGACTTCGTGATCGACGGAGGAAGATGCCCCGGCGGTAGTGAGTCCACGGTGATCGACTTAACCAGGCGGGCGCCGGTGGTCCTCCGTGAAGGCATCATACCGGCGCACGAGATCGAGAGAGCCTATCAAGAATACCTGGAGGTGAGCAATGAAGCAGCGCATCGCCATCGGCGCTGATCACCGGGGGTTTGCCCTGAAGGAGGTGATCATACCCTTCCTGGAAGAGCTGGGACATAGCCATAAGGATTACGGCTCCTACGACACGACCTCCGTGGACTATCCCGACATCGCGGTGAAGGTGGGAGAGGCGGTGGCCGGCGGCGACTTCGACTTCGGCATCCTGATATGCAGCACCGGCATCGGCATCTGCATCGCCGCCAACAAAGTAAAAGGCATAAGGGCGGCCCTGTGTCACAATCCGTTCGAGGCCCAACGGGCGCGCAGTCACAACGATGCCAACGTGCTCTGCCTCAGGGGAGAGGACATAGACGCCCCATCGGCACGGGACATAGTCAGGGCCTTCCTCTCCACCGATTTCGAAGGCGGCCGACACGTACAGAGGGGGGAGAAGATACGCGGACTGGAAGAGTGCTGACGGGTAAGCATCGCTCCACCTTATCCAAACCCGCGTTGAAAGCGGACCCCGGTCTGCCGGATCACGAAGAGTAGCGCTTTCGCAGGTCGCGTGACAGTTCAGAGGTCAACTCGAGGGCACGGGTTGCCATCTCCGGCGACAGGCCGGCCAGGCCGCACGAAGGGGTTATCAGCCCCTGAGTTACTATCTGCCGGAACCTGATGCCGTCCCTGGTAAACATGGCCATGGAGTCCTCCAGGCGGTCACGGAGGCTGGAAAGCGATTCGCCGGCCAGCGCCTCCTCGTCGCTGGGAACTATTCCCCATGCTATTCCACCACCCCCCTCGAGAAAGGCTCCGACCCTGTCTGAGTGGGCGCTGAGAGAGGAGGCGTAGTTATAGGCGTCGAAGCTGAGGATGTCGATCCCGGCCTCCAGCAGCACCGACCAGTTGCTGTTGCCGCAGCAGTGCAACCCTTTGATGCCCGATATGCCCTTGAACACCTCGCCGAGCAGGAGGGGCACCTTCTCCTCGGGGATGGGGGTGAAGACCGATCCCAGCGAGACGAGATGGGGCTCGTCGACGAACACGATCGTGTTGCGTGCCAGTTTTCTCAGCTCGTTCTCCTGCCAGGAGGCCTTCAGCCGGAGGAACCCGGCCACGGTCTCGGCCAGGGTGTCGTCATAGAGGATGCCGAGGCCATCCTCGCCGATAACGGTTAGTCCCCAGGTTACGGGACCTACGATCTGCCCCTTGACCACCGGGCTGCCTGAAGCGCGGGAGAGAAAGGCGGCCAGTCCCGCGGCATAAGCAGCCGAAATCCGGTACTTGCGGGCATTGCCCTCCTCGGAGTCGAGATGAATCTGTTCCAGGTCATTCTCGAAGCCTGCCGAAGGTTTGAAGCGAATCCTGTCGCCATCGAAGACCAGACCGGGGAAACCCTCGCTGCACTGCAAGACCATGCCTTCGTCGGGCGCACGCCGGGGCAACTGGGGCCATACAGGGATATCGGGCAGATACTTCAGGATGACCGAGCAGGCTTCGTCGGGATCGGTGTGAGGCATACTGCCGATGGCGGTGGGCAGACATCCGAACTCGGTCCGTGCCGACATATCAGTTCCTAGTCCATATACCGGCCGATGAGCAGTTCCAGTTCTCGCTTCTTCTCGTCCGGTATGGCCTTCCTGTCGGTGGCTATGGCATTCTCAAGCGCGCTGGCACAGGCGCAATCCCGATCGTGTGGTATGGCCGGCACCAGCAACCTGATTATCTCCTGCACCGTATGCACGGCCTTGCGCAGGTTGTTCAGTATCATGCCGGTGGTAACCGACTCATGGTCCGCGTGCCAGCAATCATAATCGGTAACCAGGGCGAGCATGGCGTAGCAGATCTCGGCCTCCCTGGCCAGCTTGGCCTCCGGGCAGGCCGTCATTCCGATGATATCGGCGCCCCAGAAGCGGTAGAGCTCCGACTCGGCCCTGGTCGATAGCTGAGGCCCTCCCATGACCAGGTAGGTGCCGCCTCCGTGTACCCTGGCCCCCGCCTTTGCCCCGGCCTCGAAGGCAGCCTTACTGAGAACGGGACAGAACGGCTCGGCCATGGAGACGTGAACCACTATACCGCCTGTGAAGAAGGTGCTGTGCCTCCCGGCGGTGCGGTCTATAAACTGGTCGGGGACGACCAAGTCCATGGGAGCGATCCCCTCCTTCAGGCTGCCCACGGCGCCCACCGATATGATCCTCTCGACCCCCAGGGACTTCAGGGCGTAGATGTTGGCCCTGGTTGGCAGCTCACCGGGAGCTATCCGGTGCCCCTCGCCATGGCGGGGCAGAAACGCCACGCTCACCCCCTCCAGTTCCCCGAGGATGATGCTGTCGCTGGGCTCGCCGAAGGGGGGGTTCACTCTCACCCTGTCGATCGCGGTCATCCCCTCCATACTGTAGAGCCCGCTTCCGCCCATGATGCCGATCTTCGCTTCAGACATACAAGCTCCTCACTCTTGACTGTGTGCGGCGAATTATAGCACAGGGGGCGCGATCCCCCTTTCTTCCCTCTCGTTTTGTGAGAGGACTGAGGTGAGGGTGTAATGCCGGATCTCTCGTTGACAAAGGGCATGCTCTCGGGTAGTATCCGGTAGAGGAGGATGATGAAAAAAGATCTACTATCGATATCAGACCTTGACCGAAAGGAGGCCGAAGCGCTCATAGAGCAGGCCCTGCACATGAAGCGAGAGGGACCATCTTCGCTGCTGGCAGGAAAGACGCTGGCCCTGCTTTTCGAGAAGCCTTCGCTGCGCACCAAGGTCAGCTTCCAGATGGCCATGCACCGGCTGGGCGGACACAGCATCTACATGTCCCCAGAAGAGGTAGGACTGGGCAAGCGGGAGCCGGTGGCCGACGTGGCCCGGGAACTCAGCCGCTACGTCGACGCGATAACCGCACGCACGTTTGCCCACGAGACGGTCCGCATACTCGCCGAACACTCTCCCGTTCCCGTGATCAACGCGCTCTCCGACCTGGAACACCCCTGCCAGTCGCTGGCCGACCTGCTGACCATCCGCGAGAAGAAGGGAAAGCTGTCCGGCCTGACACTGGCATATGTGGGCGACGGCAACAACGTGGCCAACAGCCTGCTACTTGCAGCCTGCCTCGTAGGCGTCAACTTCTCGATCGCCACGCCGCAGGGATACCAGCTTGAGGAGGGGATGCTGAACCGGGGCAAGGAGTACGCCGCCGCCGGCGGCAGCCGGGTCCGGACAACCACCGACCCCTACGAGGCGGTGAAGGATGCCGACGTCGTCTACACCGACGTCTGGACGAGCATGGGCCAGGAGAAGGAAGGGCAGAAGCGCCGCCACGCCTTCTCGGGGTTCCAGGTGGATACCCGCATGCTGGACGCGGCCAAAAAGGACGTGATCTTCATGCATCCCCTGCCCGCGCACCCCGGAGAGGAGATCGCCCCCGGGCTGCTGGACGACCCGCGATCGGTGGTTTTCGACGAGGCGGAGAACCGGCTACACGCGCAGAAGGCATTGCTGGCCAGGCTGCTGGCCCCCGGCAAAGAGGGATAAGGCCGATGACCGGGCCGATCGTAGCCATCGTCGGGCGCCCCAACGTGGGCAAGTCGACCCTCCTGAACCGCCTCGCGGGCAGGAGGATAGCCGTGGTCGCCGACCTTCCGGGTACGACCAGGGACCGCATCTTCGCTCCCGTTTCGTGGGAGGGACGCGACATCACCGTGGTCGACACCGGCGGCTGGCAGGCGGACCCCCAATCCCCGCTGGAACATAAGGTGAGGTACCAGGTCGAGGCGGCGATCGCCCGCGCCGACGCCATCATCTTCATGGTCGATGCCCGCGACGGCCTGATAGCCGCCGACGAGGAGATCGCCGACTGGCTGCGTCAGGCCGACAAACCCACGATACTGGTCGCCAACAAGGTGGATTCGCCGCGGCAGGCGGAGCAGGTGCCCGACTTCTACCGGCTGGGCACGGGCGAGCCGGTGCCGATCAGCGCCCACCACAATCGAGGTATACGCCCGCTGATGGATGCCCTGCTCGCGGCCCTACCTGATCAGCCGGTCAGCGTTGCCACGCCGGACCGGGCCCGGCTGGCCATCGTCGGGCGACCAAACGTGGGCAAGTCGACCCTGCTCAACGCGTTGCTGGGCGAGGAGAGGGCCGTCGTCGATGAGACTCCGGGGACGACCCGCGACTCACTCGACGCAGTGATCCGGTGGCGACGCAAGGAGATCGTGCTCGTCGACACGGCGGGCATCAAGCGGCGGGGGAGGATCGAGGCCGGGGTGGACTATTACAGCCTGCTGCGGGCCCTGCAGGCCGTCAACCGCTGCGATGTCGCCCTGCTGCTGGTCGACGCAGGGGAGGTCATCACCGCCCAGGACATGCACATCGCCGGCTATGTCCTTGAGGCCGGAAAGGGGATGATGCTGGCGGTCAACAAGTGGGACCTGGTTCCGGAGGAGCGGAAGAAGGAGGTCAAGCAGAAGGCAGAGCGCAGGTTCAGATTTGCCTCCTACACCCCCATCGTCTACATTTCGGCACAGACGGGGCAGGGAGTGAACAAGATACTTCCCCAGGCCTGGGAGATCTGGCAGGAGAGACAGAAGCGGGTGACCCAATCGGAGCTCAGCGAGGTAGTGAAGCAGGCGATGGCGACCCATCCTCCACCCCACACGGGCTCCCGCCGGCTGCGCATCTACCGGGCATACCAGGACGAGACTCAGGCGGCGACCTTTATCTTCGAAGTCAACGATCCCCGGCTGGTCCACTTCTCCTACCACCGCTACCTGGATAACAGGCTGCGGGAGGGACTCGGCTTTCACGGTGTGCCCCTGAGGTTGATTTTCACAAAGGCCAGGCGTAAAATGGATGCCAGGGCAGAGGCGAGAGCAAAATGATACCTCAGTTTATTGCCGTGGTAGCCATCGGCTATCTTCTAGGTTCCATCCCCTTCGGCCTGATAATCGCCAGACTGAAGAGCGGCGTCGATATCAGGCAGCAGGGAAGCGGCAAGACGGGCGCCACCAACGTGATGAGGGCGGCGGGAACCAAACTGGGGATGCTCACCATAGCCCTCGATGTGGCCAAGGCTGCCGGGGCGGTGCTGGTAGCTACGCTAATCGTTAGAGGCGGTGCCACGGCAAGCGTCGGCAGTCTCTCCATCCACTGGGTGCACATAGCCCAGGTCTCGGCGGGCATGGCGGCAGTGGCGGGACATAACTGGCCGATATTCGCCCGGTTCAGGGGAGGAAGAGGGGTGACGGCCTACTTCGGTACGCTTTTCGCCCTATACCCGCCCGTGGGCATAATCGGCGCCCAGGTTCTGGCCATCGCGGCACTCCGCAGCCGGCACATGTCGCTCGGCTCGTTGCTGGGAGCTTCGGCTGTCCTGTGCGTCATGATCCCGTTGACCATCGTCCACAACTTCCCTCCCATCTACCTGGCCTATTGCGCGGCGGTCGTCGCCATGATCGTGATCCAGCACGCGGATAACATAAGGCGACTGCGACAGGGCAAAGAGCGCCGTCTGTGGTGATAGAGCTACGAAGAGCATGCCTGTAGTCACCATCATAGGCAATACCTCATGGGGCAACGCTCTGGGCGCTCTCTTAAGCGAGAAAGACACAACAGTCAGGCTGTGGGCGCGGAGCGGGGCCGAGGCCGAAGAACTCAACCAGTGCAAGCATGGCTACGCGTCCACCAGCGATATCAGGGATGCCCTGGACGGCGCGGACCTGGTAATCTGGGCGGTTCCGTCTCAGACGCTCAGGGAGAATGCCCGGCAGGCCAGCCAGCACCTGACCGGCTCCATGATATTCATGAGCGCCGTCAAGGGGCTGGAGGTGGACTCCGGCAAGAGGATGTCGGAGGTGCTGGCGGAGGAGATCGCTCCTCCACTGCGGGGGCGGGTCTGCGTTCTCTCCGGTCCCAACCTGGCCAGGGAGATCAGCCGGGGGCTGCCCGCCGCCTCGATGATCGCAGCAGAGGATGAAGCGGTCGCGGAGGTCGCCCGGCACCTCATGGAATCTCCACGCTTCCTGTTGTCGACGAGCAGAGACGTCGTGGGCGTCGAACTGGGCGGCTCGCTGAAGAACATCATAGCCCTGGGGGCGGGAATGATAGACGGACTGGCCCTGGGCGATAACGCGAAGGGGGCTTTCATGGCCTGGGGTTGGACGGAGGCCGTATCGCTGGGAGTGGCCCTGGGGGCGAGCGCGGATACATTCTGCGGCCTGGCCGGTCTGGGCGACCTGATAGCCACCTGTGCCGGCAACCTCAGCCGCAACCACTACGTTGGATACGAGCTGGCCAGTGGTCGTGCGCTGGCCGAGATATCGGCCTCAATGACAAACGTGGCCGAGGGAGTGGCCACTACCAGGGCCGCCCGCCGGCTGTCACAAGAACACGGGCTGAATCTCCCGATCATCGAGCTGATCCACGGCATTCTCTTCGAAGGCCTGTCCCCGAGCCGGGCACTGGTCGATTTCAGCGCGCCGGCGGCAAGTCATCGCTGACCCCGGGACCAGGGTTACCGGGGCGGCTCGCTGCGGGGTAACACCCGCGAGAGTTCCTCGAACAATCGCCGCTGGTTCTTGTCCAGACGCTGGGGGGTTGTTATGTCAACCTTGACCAGCAGGTCTCCCTTTCCCCTGCCGTCGATGCGGGGGATGCCCTTGCCCTTGAAGCGGAAGGTCTCACCGCTGCGGGTGCCTGCCGGTATCTTGAGCTTGAGCTTGCCGTCCAGCGAGGGCACTCCGACTTCATCTCCGAGGGCGGCCTGTGCGAAGTTGATCGGCAGATCGTAGAGTACGTCGCTGCCCTCTCTCTGGAAGAACCTGTGCGGCTGTACTGAGAAGGCCACGTATAGGTCGCCCGCAGGCCCTCCGAACAGGCCGGCGCTCCCCTCTCCGTGCAGGCACAACCGCTGCCCGTTATCCACGCCGGCCGGAACATCGACCTTCATCTTGCGCTTCACCTTGACCCTGCCCCTGCCCCGGCACTGTGAACAGGGACTACTGATTATAGTGCCGCTCCCCTGGCAGCGATCGCACGGGACGTTCGTAGCATAGCGCCCAAAGATGCTCTGCTGCACCCTCCTCAACTGACCCATGCCACGACAATCAGAACAGGTCTCGGGGCTCGTTCCCGGCTCGCTACCTGTGCCATGACAGGAGGAGCAATACTCGATGCGCTGTATTTCCACTTCCCTGCTGCAGCCGAACACCGCATCCTGGAAGGAGAGCGTCAGATGAGTCTGCAGGCTATCGCCCTTCTGAGGGACACGCCGCTGCGTTCCACCGAAGGAAGTGGCAAATCCATTGAAGAACGACTCGAAGATGTCGCCCAGCCCGCCGAAACCGAAGTCGGTGAAGCCCCCGTCGCCATCCACCCTTCCGAACCGGTCATACATGCTCCGCTTGTTACGGTCGGAGAGCACCTGGTAGGCCTCGTTTACTTCCTTGAACCTGGCCTCAGCCCCCGGCTCCCGGTTGCGGTCGGGATGACACTCGAAGGCCAGCTTGCGAAACGCCTTCTTTATCTCCTCATCGCTGGCGTCCCGGGACACCCCCAGTATCTGGTAGTAGTCGTGCTTTATCGCCATGACCTTTTAGTATAACTCCGATACACCCATGTTGACAACATTTAGCTTTGAGCCTGTTCCGCGACTCGAACCTGCCCCCGTCAGAGCCGACGGAGACCCGCTGCTTCACCGGGTGATATAATGTCGGGATGGTCAAGCAGCAGATAGCAGACCTTCTCGCCCGCCGCAAGAAGCGGAGGATAGAGAGCAGCGACCTCATAGCGTCAGCTGTACTCATACCCGTATTCTCCGATCAGGGACAGTACCACCTCCTGTTCACCGAGAGGAGCGACGAGGTGGACTTCCACAAGGGGCAGGTGTGCTTTCCCGGAGGAAAGCAGGAGCCGGCGGACGCCAGCCTGCTGGAGACGGCCCTCAGGGAGACAGAGGAGGAGATAAGCCTGAAGGCCAGTGATGTTGAGATACTGGGTGAACTCGATGACATGCCGACCATCACCACCAACTACATTATATCGCCCTTTGTCGGCCTCATTCCTCACCCCTACCCCTTCAGGGTCGACCGCAGGGAGATCAGGCAGATATTCTCGGTGCCTTTGACATTTCTCGCCGATGATGCCAATTTCAGAGAAGACACCTGGTCGTATGAATACCGGGGCCACATCATCTGGGGAGCTACGGCCAGGATCCTCAGGCAGTTCGTCGAACTGCTGCGAACTGAGAGCGGGGCCCGCTCATGATCATTTCTTCTCTTTGGCCTTTACGCTGATGGCCCTGGGTTTCACTTCTTCTGCCTTGGGTATGGTGAGAGTCAGAACGCCGTCCTCGATGGTTGCGTCGGCCTTGTCCGACTTCAGCCCGCTGGGAAGAATCACGCTGCGGGAGAATGTACCATACCGTCTTTCCTGGTACAGGTAGTCTTCCCTCTTGATCTCCTGCTCCGCCTTGCTCTCGCCCTTGATGGTCAGTGTGTCTCCGGTGATGTCGATGATAACGTCCTCCGGCTTGCATCCGGGCACGGTCGCCTTGACCACCACCTCATCCGGAGGCTGGTACACATCCAGGGCCGGCGCGCCCATCCCATCGATTCCTGTCAGAGCCCGGGAAGGGCGGACGAATCTGTCCTCGAACAACCTGTCCATCGCCTGTCTCAAGCTCATCAGATCGGTAATCGGATGCCGTTTTTCTATCGCCATATTGCTTACCTCCTTTCTCCTTTATCTTCGTTATCTTACTGAGCCCCACTCTCAGTTCGGCGATTATTATAAGAAAGTTAACCATATTTGTCAAGTCTTCTCATGCTATTTGACAAATATCCTCATGGCTTCTATAATGGACCGGAAGGGAAAAGAGATGGCAGCTAAGGACTACTATAAGACACTGGGCGTAGACAGGAAGGCCTCGGACAAGGAGATCAGGCAGGCCTACCGCCGACTGGCGCGTAAACACCACCCCGACCTCAATCCCAACGACAAGGCGGCCGAGGCGAAGTTCAAGGAGATAAACGCCGCCTACCAGGTCCTGTCGGACCCGGAGAAACGCAAGAAATACGACCAGTACGGCGACCAGTGGGAATACGCCGACCAATTTGCCGGTCAGGGAGGCCAGGAGCGGGTGAAGTGGGATTTCGGCCGGGGTGGTGGCACGACCTTCCAGTATGGCGACCTGGGCGACATCGGTGACATCTTCTCGAACCTCTTCGGAGGTTCGGCCGGCCCCAGGATGAGACGCGGGCCGCAGCGCGGCCAGGATGTTGAGTCCACCATAGAGGTAACCCTGGAGGAGGCCTACCATGGCTCCAAGCGCCTGATACAGATGCAGACGGAGGAGCCGTGTTCTTCCTGCGGAGGCACAGGCAGCGTGGGCAACCGGGCCTGTACCGCCTGCGGCGGAGCGGGCACCAGGGCGAGTCCCAGGCGCCTTGAGGTCAAGGTCCCGCCGGGGGTCAAGGACGGTTCACGGATCCGCATGGCGGGAGAAGGAGGACCGGGCTACGGCGGCGGAAGCAGAGGGGACCTCTACCTGGTGGTGAAGGTCCTGCCTCACAAGACCTACGAGCGCAAGGGGGACGACCTATACGCCGACGTAGCGGTGCCCCTGACCACAGCCATGCTGGGAGGTGAGGTCACGCTGCCTACACTGAACGGCAAGCTATCCCTTACGATACCGGCCGAGACCCAGAACGGCAAGGTCTTCCGGCTGGCCGGGAGGGGGATGCCCGGGCTGGGCGGCAAGAAGCACGGGGATATGTTCGCCAGGGCGAAGGTGGTCCTGCCAACCAATTTGACCGACGAAGAAAGGAAGCTCTTCGAGAAGCTGCGGTCGCTGCGACCGGCATAGAACGGAGTGCTGTTATGACGGACTGGGAATCGAGACCGAGATACGTGATAAGCGTGGCCGCGAGGATAATAGGCATTGAAGCCCACACGCTCCGTTACTACGAGAGGCTGGGACTGGTGCAACCGGAGCGCTCAAGCGGCAACATACGTCTGTATTCTGACGACGACATCGACCGGCTGCGCCACATAAAGGCGCTGATGAGCGACTGCGGGGTCAACGTGGCCGGGGTGGAGGTGGCACTGAGGTTGATGCAGAGGATGAGAGAGATGCAGGACCAGATGGAGGAGATGGAGAGGAAACTACTGGAGATCAC
>PULQ01000160.1 GCA_003552465.1 Dehalococcoidia bacterium | reverse complement strand
CTGCTACTGGCCAGTCATCCTGTGGATTGCGGCAACTGCGGGGCCAACGGTTGCTGCGAACTTCAGACTGCTGCCGGGCACCTCGGGGTGAAGATCAACACCAAGCGGTTTGCGAAGATCCTTCCGGAGCTTCCGGTGGACTCGACAAGCCCGGTATTCGTGTATGATCCCAACAAGTGCGTGCTGTGCGGCAGATGTGTCTGGGTGTGCAATCAGAAGCCGGGTAAAGGGGTGATCGGCTTAGCCTATCGGGGGTTTCGCAGGATGATCACCACGTTTGGAGACGAGCCGATGGGGAGGGCCGGCTGTGAAGATTGCAGCGATTGTGTTGCCGTGTGCCCGGTGGGCGCTCTGCTGCTTCGCAAGGCGACATAATACTCAACACATGCCGGCAGCGAACTCTTGACGTGGCATCGGGCTTGATGTATAGAGGTGATGCGCGGAATGGTTCTTGCAAGGGCTTTCACGATCGAAAGGTTGTGCTCAATCGTGTGACATCGGAAAAGGCCGGTCTGTGGAGACAAAGGAGGGAACATGATAGTCGGCGTACCTAAGGAGATAAAGAACCACGAGTACCGGGTGGGCCTGGTTCCTGCAGGAGTGCGCACACTTGTGGCCGGCGGCCACAGTGTGATCGTCGAGGGATCTGCAGGTGAGGGGAGCGGGATATCTGATCAGGACTATATGGAGGCGGGGGCGGTTGTTGCGGGGTCGGCTGCGGAGGTGTACGGAGATGCCGAGATGATAGTCAAGGTGAAGGAACCTCTGCCCCAGGAATACGATTTGCTGCGAGAGGGCCAGATACTGTTTACCTTTCTGCACCTGGCGCCGGCACCCGAGTTGACCAGGGCATTGCTGAGGCAGAAAGTGATAGGGATCGCCTATGAGACGGTGCAACTGGACGATGGCTCACTGCCTCTGCTTACTTTGATGAGTGAGATCGCCGGCAAGATGTCGGTTCAGATCGGGTGTCATTGGTTGGAGAAACAGAGCGGTGGCAGCGGGGTGTTGCTGGGTGGGATTCCCGGGACGGGCCCCGGTAGTGTCGCCATAATAGGTGGAGGAAGCGTCGGTGCGAGTGCGGCGAAGATAGCTTTGGGCATGGGCGCCAACGTGACCATTCTGGACGTGAGTCTCGACAGGTTGAGATACCTCTCCGACGTTCTGCATGGCAAACTTGTCTGCCTGGTTTCGAACAGCAGCAACATCGAGGATGCTGTAGCCAATGCGGATCTTGTTGTCGGCGCGGTGTTGATCCCCGGGGCGAAGGCTCCACGACTGGTTACGAGGCCGATGATCTCGCGGATGAGGAAGGGTTCCGTGGTTGTCGACGTCTCGATCGACCAGGGTGGATGCGTTGAAGGTGCGGTGCCGACCACATTTGACAGTCCGACCTACGTGATTGACGGTGTGACCTTCTGCTGCCTGGCCAATATGCCCAGCGCCGTCGCCCGGACCTCAGCGTTCGCACTGGCAAATGCCACCATCCCGTACGCTCTCAAGTTGGCAGACCTCGGGTACGAGGGAGCGATAGCCTCTGATCGGGCCTTGAAGAAGGGAGTCAACACCTTCATGGGAAGACTGACCAACAAAGCGGTTGCGGATGCTGTGGGCCTTGAGTATACGCCACTCGACTGATCTGCATTAATGCGGGGCTTTGTCGCCTTTCGGTGTCGCATCTTCTGTCCTACCGAGTGCCTTTCGACTGTTGTCATCAAGCCACGGCACATACGCCGCCGCTGGATGAAGGTGATAACAGCCTGTGGTGATGGCCTGAGCTTGTCCACGGTGCCGTCTTTCCTGTCCGGTAGCAGATATCAGGGGGTTGTTGGCGATATGCCGGTGTGTTAAATTGGGGACATGAACGAGGACGCGAAGCACGAGAGATTCCAGATCATAACACCACCGTACAGAATCAAGGTCGTTGAGCTGTTATCGAGGCAGCAGATGGAGATTGCCGACAACAGGGAGAGGAGGTCACAGGCGATCAAGAAGGCCGGCTACAACACATTCCTGCTCAAGGAAGACGAGGTCTACATCGACTTCCTGACCGATAGCGGGACGAACGCCATGTCCGACAATCAGTGGGCGGGCATGATGCTGGGGGATGAAGCCTATGCCGGCAGCAGGAACTTCTACAACCTCGACAAGGCCGTGCAGGACATATACGGCTACCGGTATCTTGTTCCCACCCACCAGGGCAGGGCAGCCGAACACATAATGTCGCAACTCCTGATCAAGCCGGGCAGCTTCATCCCCAACAATATGTACTTTACCACCCGCAGGGTCCACCAGGAACTGGCGGGAGCGACCTGGGTCGACGTCAGCATAGATGAGGCCCACGACCCGGAGTCGTGGCATCCCTTTAAGGGCAACGTTGACCTGAAGAAGCTGGAATCGCTGATAGGGGAGGTAGGGGTTGAGAAGATTCCCTACATGTCGATTGAGGCCAATGTCAATATGGCGGGTGGTCAGCCCTTTTCCATGGAAAACCTTGTAGCTCTGCGAGAGATGTGTAATGGATACGGGATACCGGTGATGCTCGACGGTACGAGGCTGGTGGAGAATGCACACTTCATCCAGCGGAGGGAGGCCGGCTATCAGTCCAGATCGGTCAGGGAGATCGTGAGGGAGGTCTGTTCATACACCGATGGTGTAACGGTATCCGGAAAGAAAGATGCGCTCGTGAATATCGGCGGATTTCTAGCCTGCAACGATAAGGATCTGTTTCTCGAGGCCAAAGCCATGGTGGTGGTGTATGAAGGTCTTCATACTTATGGAGGCATGTCCGGCCGGGACATGGAGGCGATGGCGAGGGGGCTCTACGAGATGGTTCAGGACAGGCATGTTGCGGCGAGGGTCAACCAGGTGGAGTATCTCGGTCATCTTCTGCTGGAGGCGGGAGTTCCTGTGGTCGTGCCCGTTGGCGGCCACGCTGTGTTCCTGGATGCAAAGCGATTCCTACCGCATATTCCGCAGGAGCAGTATCCGTCTCAGGCACTAAGCGCCGCGCTGTACCTGGAGTCCGGCGTCAGGGGTATGGAGAGGGGTGTCGTCTCCTCGGGCAGAGACCCGGTAACCGGTGAGGAGAGGAGGCCGAAACTGGAACTGGTCAGACTGGCCATACCCCGCCGCGGCTACACGCATACCGATATGGATTTCGTGGCGCAGGCGATCATCAAGGTCTACGAGACGCGCGACAGAGTTCGCGGCCTGAAGATGGTCTATGAGACGGAGCGGCTACGGTTTTTCCAGGCGCGATTCAGGCCTATCGGTGGGCAACTCATATCCTGACCTGCCGGCATCAGACGATGGGCAGAAGGGATTGACAGGCAGTGTTGGCGGTGTATAATGGTTCTATTGGACGATGAACCATGGGTGGCTGAAGATCTCAACTACAGGAGGTGCGACGGCGTATAGTGAGCAAGTGTGATTTCAGAGAGACTCCAGTAAGCAAGACAGGAGGTTAAGCATGAGAGTGAGAACACTGTTCACCGCCGGGCTGGCGCTGGCGCTGATTGCCGGCTTGCTGGGATCGGCGGGCCTGGCGGCCGCGCCGCCAGAGAAAGCGGACTTTCTAATCGGATTTCATGGGGCTCCCGGCTCTGCCGGGCACGCCCTGGTGCGGGGGCTTGGCGGTGAGATCTACAGGGAGTTCACCCTGGTCGACGTTGTTGCTGCGCGTATGACCCCTCGAGCTGCTGAAGCTCTGACTCGTGCACCCGGAGTTGCCTATGTTGAGCTAGACGGTCCGGTATTTGCTCTTGACCAGACGGTGCCGTGGGGAATCGACAGGGTGTTTGGTGATGAGTCATACTCCTTCGATACATGGGACATCACCAGAGGCGGCGGAGCCGCCGTTGCCATTCTTGACACCGGTATAGATGAGCACCATGAGGACCTGCCTGCGCTCTTGGGAGGCGTCAACACGATCGATGACACGCACTGGGGCTACGACGGCAGTGGACACGGCACTCATGTGGCGGGCACGGTAGCTGCTCTGGATAACAATCTGGGCGTAGTCGGTGTCGGTCCGGAGATCGGTCTGTACGCGGTCAAGGTCTTGGATGCCAGCGGAGGAGGCAGCGTCGCATCGGTCGTGGGCGGCATTGACTGGGCAGTACAGCAGGGCATACCGATACTGAACATGAGCCTGGGTACCAGGGATCACTTCCAGACCCTCAAGGATGCCTGCGATGCAGCCTATGCAGCGGGTCACCTGGTAATAGCTGCGGCCGGAAACAGCGGAAATCCTGGCGGCAGAGGAGATAATGTTGAATACCCTGGGAAGTACGACTCGGTGATCGCCGTGGCTGCTTCTGCCAGTAATGACAGAAGGGCTTCGTTCTCCAGCACAGGCCCTGCAGTGGAGCTTATCGCTCCGGGTTCCGGTATTCTGAGCACCTTGCCCGGCGACACCTACGGCACCTACAGCGGCACATCCATGGCCTCGCCGCATGTGGCAGGTGTGGCCGCGCTGATGTGGGCGGCCGATTCCGATCTAACAAACGTACAGATAAGGACGATCCTTCAGGATACTGCTGAGGACCTGGGTCTTGCTGCAATCCAGCAGGGACACGGCCTGGTTCGTGCCGACCTGGCAGTGAGGGCGATTGATGATGTTCAGCCTCCGCCTCCGCTTGAGGAATACGATCTCATTGTTTCCAGCACGGCTGGAGGCTCGGTGACCGAGCCCGGTGAGGGCACCTTCACCTATGATGAAGGCACCGTAGTTGACCTGGTAGCAGTGGCGGAGAGCGACTACCAGTTCGTAAAGTGGACGGGCGACACCGGCACGATCGCCGATGTAAACTCCGCCTCGACCACGATAACCATGAACGGCGACTACTCGATCACAGCCAGCTTTGAGGAGAAACCACCGGCCGTCTACCATGATCTGACCGTTTCCAGCGGCGACGGTGGCTCGGTAACCGAGCCTGGCGAAGACACCTTCACCTATGAGGAAGGCACGGTCGTTGACCTGGTGGCTGTGGCCGACAGCGGATATGTGTTCGTGAAGTGGACTGGCGACACAGATACCATCGCAAACGTCGATTCTGCCTCGACCACGATCACAATGAATGGCGACTACAGCATCACGGCTACCTTCGCAGAATCTGTTGCGGAAGGCGTGGTGCGAGTCGAATCGATCACCTATTCCACCAGGGGTGGGCGGCTGAACGACAGGCATCTGGATGTTACGTTGCTGCTGCTTGATGATCAGGATGACCCGGTGGCGAATGCCTCTGTGTCGGCGACACTCTATCGCAACGGAACTTCCTGGAGCTTCCAGGGGACAACCGGCTCCAATGGAACCTTCACCTTCACTCTGAACAACCATGGTTCTGGCGACTACCATACGGTAGTTACCTCGGTTGTCGCCGAGGGGCTGGAATGGGACGGCGAGACTCCCGATAACAGCTACACCAGGTAGGCGTGTAGGTATTGGCCGATCTGGGGGGTTGGGTTTCGGCCCAACCCCCCGCTTCTTTTTCGACGGGTGGGTTCGACTCTCTAGTACCAGCTTAGACCGTCGGTCGGTTGTAGAAGAGCAGAAGATGACATTGGTAGAGGTCTGGCCGCCCTAAAGGGCGAATCGCTGGGGCTCTCCAGGTTCTGATCGACAGCGGGCCGTGAGATATTGTGGGGGGGGGCAAGGAGGACAGTCTGGGTGGGGTGGTCTCTAGTAGGCGGAGATGGGATCCTGGTCGGTGATGATTCTCCTGCAGTCTGACAGTCTCTGGCGGATGTGCTTCGGGAGGGTGAAGATGGCCTGGTGGGTCAGGCCGTCGTATGATCTCGGCTCTGCGGATAGACGTTCTGCGATGCGCCGGTCGATCTCGTCAACCGTCAACCGGTGGGGGTCAAGCGTCTGGGACGCAGACACGAAGCCCCAGAGGCCCAGGAACGAAGGAACGTGGACCTGATAGGGGCGCGCGAGAGAGAAGACATTGCTCAGGGTGCTGGCTATGGCGGCGAAGTTATCCAGGTTGGTCCATTCAGATGATTCGGCCTGCACGGACATGATACCGCCGGGTCCCAGTCTCTGTTGAACCGCGCGGTAAAACTCCTTTGTATACAGCAGGCGTGCCGGCCCCCCTTCCAGAGGGTCGACCAGGTCGATTATGATGACATCGAAGTCGTCGCTGCTCTGCTGTAGGTACTCTCTGGCGTCCACATAGTGGAGTTCTGTCCTGGGGTCATCGAAGGCGTTCCGGTGCCAGGCAGGCAGGTGAGACCGGCATATACCGACAACCTCCTCGTCGATATCCACCATCACGGCTCTCCTAACCGTCTTGTGGGCCAAGACCTCTCTCAGGGTTGCGCCCTCTCCGCCTCCGGCGATGAAAACCCGTTCGGGTTTGGGATGCGTGAGCATAGCGGGATGTACCAGTGCTTCGTGGTAGATGAACTCATCTGCCTCGCTGGACTGGATCTTGCCGTCCAGGACGAGACACACGCCGAAGTTGTCGGTCGCGATGATCTCAACCGACTGAAACCCCGTTCGCCCGGAGTGAAGCCTTTCGCTCATACTATGCAGGGCGATCAGGTTCGGATTCAGGTTATCGCGAAACCACTTACGCTTATTGTCAGGGTCACCGTCGTTCATCTTAAGCACCTGACCTGGCTATCCTCCATGAGTCCCCTGCGTAGCTCGATCAAGGAGTGACTCTGCGCACCCAGCCTCTCAGTTATCAGCCTGGCCGCCTTCTCGGGTTCTACGTTACAACCACAGGTGAAGACATCGACGGCGGCATACTGATACTCAGGCCAGGTGTGAATGGCGATATGCGATTCGGCGATGTTCACCACGCCACTCACTCCGCAAGGGGTGAAATGATGGAAGGACTCGCCCACTACTGTTGCGCCACTGCTGATGGCAGCTTCGTTCAGGCAGTCCCTCAGGAAATCCAGGTCATCCAGCACCTCCTGATTACAGGTTTTCAACTCCAGTAACAGATGTCGTCCAAGCGCATTCAAATCACCTTCCCTCCTTCAGAATCCAGATTAGTGGCGGAGCCTCTACGGCAACAGCGCAAATTGTACCTATTGTCGGCTCTTTTATCAACAGGACGTGCGTTTCTGCTAGAATATGCGAGAAGGACGGCTATGTCTGAAGAAGAACAACTGGTTACGGTCCGCGTCTCGAGGCAACTCGAAGCACAGATAATCAAGGGACGGCTTGAGAGCGAGGGCATACCGGTGCTGCTCAGTTATGAGAGCGCCGGCGTGGTGTACGGGAT
>PULQ01000006.1 GCA_003552465.1 Dehalococcoidia bacterium | reverse complement strand
TGCTCCTGCCAGATCTTCTCCCATTCAGCGACGGCCTGGTCAGGGAGTTGCTCGCCCGAGAGGTCACCGAAAACGCGATTGACGGTATCGATGACAGGTTGACATGAGCGGAAGGACACGCTGAGAGGAACCTGGTCGATCTGTCCCTCATACTGCTCAAGGATCTTCCCGAAGAGGCGGGCATTGCCGCCCCTCCAGCCGTATATCGCCTGTTTGACATCGCCGACGTAGAAGAAGCTGCGTCCCCCGCTGCCATCCTGAAGTATCTCGTCAGCCAGGTTGCGCAGCACCTCCCATTGCAGGTCGCTGGTGTCCTGGAACTCGTCCAGCAGCCAGTGATCGAGCCTGCAGTCCAGGCGATAGTCTACGTATAGCCGGGAGTCCTGGTCGGGCATGCGGCTCAGGATGCTGCCGGGGCTGTACCGGTTGGCCGGTGTGAGCAGGTACTGGGCGTCGGTGAACGTGAGTTTGCCGCGCCTGCGGATAAGGTCGTCGTAGAACTGCTCGTACTGGTGCAGCACCTGGTAGATGCCCCGGGTTCGGTTCAGCGTGGCACGGAGTTCTGTGCCCACTGCATGTCTCAGTAAGGTTAAGAACAGCCCGCACTGCTCGGCGCTCAGATCATGCTGCTTCTTGCTGTAGAATATCGTCATCGCACCACCGTCCAGTTGTTGCAGACCACCCGCCAGCTGCTGGAAGACGGACCTGCCACACAAGCCCTCGTCCCAGCGCGAGGATTCACCGTAGCTGCCGCAGAACTCGATGATATCCATGAGGTTCTTCAGCAGACCCTCAGAGAATCCGCACCCCGCGAGCGATGCCTGGAGCTGAGTGGCAGCCTGTGCAGCATCTCCTGCAGGCTGGAGCCAGGCTGAGCCCTCGGGCCAGATGATTTCCTGCTGCCCCCACGTGTGCGGCTCGGGCATCAAACGATACATGTCGCCGCAACCGGTGATGAAGACGTCAAGACTCTGCTCAAGGCCTTTCTGCTCTTGTCCGAAAGTCGCCTGCCTGAACGCCTCCAGAAATGATTGCTGCGCCTGGCTGCTGACGGACCGATGGTTGAATATGAGGTCGAGCACCGCCCGGCTGGCAGCTCTGGCATCCGCACTGTCATTGTCCATGATCTCGAAAGCCGAAGGGATCCCGAGTTCCATGGGGAAGGACCTGAGTATGCCTACTGTGAAGCTGTCCAGCGTGCTGATATGGAGACTGTGGATGCTGACCAGCAGGTCTCGTAGCAATCGCATGAAGTCCTGCTGCTGGAAGTCGGGCTTTCCGATAAGCTCTGCAGTCCTCGCAGCCTCGTCGGTCGAACTGGAGGCTTCGCACAGGTACTTCACGATGGAGTCGAATATCTCTCCTGCTGCTTTTCGCGAGAACGTGACCGCGATGATGCGATCAGGGCTGACACCGTTGGCCATGAGCCCGATATAGCGGTGAGCAAGCTGGAAGGTCTTGCCCGAGCCGGCAGAGGCGGAGATGGCGACATGGCCGATGCTTGTTGTCACCGGGGCTCCTCCCTCATGAATGCCTCGAAGTTCGGTACATCTATACAGTCCGTGACAGGGCCCGGGAACAGTTCTTCGAAGTCGTCGTACTGAACCCTCTCCATAGGCGGCCAGAACCTGCGACTGCTGATGTCTGCAATAATGCGCTCTGCACACGCTCTGGCGGATTCCATAAGATGGTCATCGAGGTCGTTCCAGATGGTCACTCCTGTGCTGTCCGTGGCCCCGGGAAGGTTGAAGTAGCCGAGTTCGACGTTTCTGCCTTCGTACTTCTCGTCCGGGAGCAGTATCCTGTAAAGCGGTAACTGGAGGTCGGTCCAGCGCTTCTGCTTGCCGTTCACCTCTACCAGCATGTAGTCCGCCACCTCATCACTGGAGGAACCGAGGTGGGTTTCCTCAGGCTTCTGCGGGTTCTCCGAGGTCTTGTAGTCGAGAACGCGTATTTGCCCGGTCTTCATATGCCTGTCGATGCGGTCGATTCTGCCACTGATGCGCATGCCGGCAAGCTCGGCCTCAACATCAACCTCCGAGTCGACGATCTGCCAGCCCTCCCTGACGAGGCCCGCCTGCACCCGGGCTGCTGCCCGGAGCCGTTGCATGGCTGCATCTAGCTGGATCCTTAACTGTAGCGGCAGCGGGTGACCGAAGCGCCTGGCTGCCCAGTTTTCCGCTTGTGAGCAGAGGAAATCGCTCAGCTTCAGACTGTCATCACACCCTCTAAACTGATCGTTCTGCGACATGGCTGCCAGGACGCCGTGGACCAACAATCCGAAGTCGAACTTATCCATCTCGGCCTTCTCATCATCCAGTGCCTCCATGCCCAGTACATTCTTGAGGTAGAAGCGGAAGGGGCAAGCAAGATAGTCCTTGAGTCTGGTGACCGATAGCCTGACCGGTGCGATCTTCTCTGGGCGAACATCGGCAGGAGGATTTGCCTTCAGAAGAAAGCTGATAGTTGGCGGATAGCTCTCTTGTTGGTCCCCGGGATCCCCGAACAACTGTCGGGCACGCTGGACAAGCTCATCATCGCCGCAGCGGAAGAGAAGGCGAGACGGCTTCAGCGGATCCCGCGAGACGCCGGTCTTGCTGACCATGAAACAGACACGCCCTTCTTTGCGGCGCGACTCGATAAGTGCCTGCATCAGGTAAGCATCCCTTGCCAGACGGTCGGCGTCACAGCGCAGATTGAGTTCCCTGCGAAGTGTGTCGGGGAGGAAGACATCGCTTAACTGCCCATCCGGGACGAATCCTTCATTCATACCTGTGACCAGCAGCAGCCGGGCGCCATTCCACGGCAGCTCGAGCCAGCCCTCGAGATCGATGACGGCGCCTTTACGCTCAATGTGGTAGCGCTGGGCGGACAGGCGCTGCAGCAGAATCCCCAGGGCATCCTCCTTATCGATGTTCAGCCTGCCGATCACCTCACTCTCCAGTTCCCGGAGTGCTGTATCGATCATCTCCGATGCTGCGATGAACTCCTCATCCTCAGGATTGTCCGGACGGAGAGTTCTCACCTCGTAGATAGTCTGTAGCAGGGACCGCACCAAGCTATCGATGTCCTCCTTACGAAGTCGGTCCAGTTGCTGCTTGATGAAGGTTACCGCCTTGGGAAGACTGCGGAGGCGCTGGCGTTCCTCCTGTTCTCCCGGGCCGCGGCGTAGCGCGTGGTATACGATGTCTTCCATTGCCAGCGGCAGGTGCTCGTTCTGGAACTCGTCCAGCTCCTGAAGAAGCCAGCGCGGAGAGAGACTGTGTCCTTCCTGCAGAACCGTCAGCACATCGGCGTGTCGCAGGAATCTGCTGAAGCTCGCGTACGTCCTGTCGGTGATCAGGCCATGGAAAGCTTCAAGGAGACGGTACAGAGGGTGTTCTACCAGGCTCTGGCCGGCGGGATCGAATGCGACCAGGTCCCTGTCAGCAAGGTCGGCCATCAGGATCGGAGTCACATCGCTGTTTGGCACGCCGATAGCGACGTCGGCAGGGCCAAAGCGTTTGCTCTCCTCCCCCATGATCTGTATGACCTTACGGCTCTGTCCTGCCGGAGAGCCGGTAAGCACCAGGTTGTTCTTCGCGTCGGGGATGGATATCGTGCTCTGGTTCCATTGATCCGCTATCGGCCGCCCCCATTCATCGAAGCAGTCCGCCATTGACTCGGGGGCGTGTACCAGTATGTCGATGGTAACCTCTGATGCAAGGCGCTCGAGAGCCCGTATCGTCAGGGGAGTCGGATCCGGGACTGCGGCGACAACGATGCGCTCGACGCCCTCGGGCAGTTCTGGCTCTTCAGCTCTCCCGATCATCACTTCGCAAGGGTCCTGCAGTCGGAGTTCCGCCAGTCGGCTGAGGTAGGCAGCCTCGAGCCTCGCCATATCCTCCCATCGTCCCTGCTCTTCCAGTATGCTGCTGAACCTGTCGACGACGTCTGCTATCCGCAGTCCTCCATCTGAGAGGGTATCGCGGAGACGTTGTAGCAGGCCGCCAGTGTGCATTGCCCAGGCAAACGATCTGTCGACTGCCTGTGCCGGGAAGAACTCGCTGTAATCGCTGAGGTCGGCCTTAATCAGCACGTCCGCCCAGACTGCTGTTGTCTCCGTCTGGTTGGCTGTTCTGGTATGCTCGCGCTCAGAATTGAGGAAGAATGCCGGGGTTACTACCCGAGGCGACAGCAGTGCCGCATTCTGTTCTGCTGTGTGCAGGGCCAGTGCCTCGCGCAGCCTCCGCCCTGCCTGCCTGGTGGGCACGACAACAAGCTGGCTCTCCAGATCGACGGGGCCCGATAGTTGGGACGGCAGCAGGAACTGCTGCACCTTGGTCGTCACCGGTGCATTCCAGCCCAAGAAGTGTCGCTTTGTGGCCATCAGTTATGACCCGTGGGTGGTGAGCACAATCAGCAGCATCTAATCGTCTGAGTCATTATAACCCATCTCATAGCATGTTCTGCTCGGAGACCGCGGGTAGATGGCGGCCGAGGGTCTGTTTGGATGACGGACGCTGCCTGGTTCCACCAGGCACATCACACTGCGGGGACTGTCCCTCGGCAACGGGCTGTTCCGCCATTCTACAATCCTGACTTAGTGCCCTGCACCGGCGCTGGCCTTGGCGGCTCGGAATCATGAAGCTCCTTCCTGAGAAGGACAACTGCCCCTACACCGCGATGCCTCTTCCTGACTCAGCGATGCCACAGAACCGGTGAAGCGAGCTTCCTCACACCTGGTTATTGAGCGAAGTCGTTGAAGCGGGTTTGCCAGAGCGCCAGTCCACCGCAGGCCCATCTGACCCCTCCCGGGAATGAAGGCTTCGTCACCTTAGCCATTAGCTGGGATCTCGGGTTGTAGTCGATCAGGCAAACCAAGACTTCCGTTGACCGGACGTCTTGGTTGATCGCAAAAGTGTCTCTTTGGAGCCATTTCAGCCGATCCGGGCTTCTTGATATGAGCTTTAGCACAAGCTTCTGCCTGAGAACGTGTCGCATTTCCTGACTCATGTCTCTCAGGTGATCCCTCAGATAGTCCCCATACATCTCCACCTGGCGCTTGATATCCTGTATGTCTCGATTCTGGGCATATTTCACCTCGATGATCGACAGATCACCTCTGGGCTTTCCGCCCGATGAGTATCTAAGCGCCACCAGATCCATCTTTCTGCCGGTTGGCAGCCTGTATTGGCGATCAAGGATGATGTAATCGGAGTTGCACGTGATCTCACGGTTGTTTGCTCTGATCAGCAACTGCTCGAATTCCAACTCTCTGCTGTTCTTGGAGATCCTCTTGCCGCGCTCGTCTTCCTTAAGGTGGCAGGATACGTTATCCTTAAGCATTGGCAATAGCTTGATGTAGGTCTCCAGATCCGGTATTCTCTCAGGCAGCTCGTGCTGGCCTTCGACTGTGAATGCTCTATCAATCTCGATACGGCCGTTCGTCTTAAGCAAGAGGATGCTATGGCCCTGATAGTAGACGTTGATGTAGTCGCCACGGAGTTGCAGATCTAGGTCCCTGTCACGGCGAACTCTCTTCACTAGCTCGCCGTACTTGCCTCCCTCTTCGGGATTGAGGTCGTGCAAGAATCCAGGTGATAGCGCTCTCATCGTTTCATTCCTCCTTTAGCAGAGACTCACCTGTTCGCCATCCTCCACTTGGATCACATTCGGAAACACGTCACCAAACTCCTCCGGGTGGAACGTGTGAACCGGCACAATCCATCGTGGTTTCATGGCATCTACCAGCGCCTTCAACTGGCCAACGTAGGCGTGTCCGCTGGTGTGTACTTCGACCATCGGAACGCCGTTAGACTCAAGGAACTGACGAAGGTCACTTCTCTCAAGGTAGCCGTGCCACAATGAGAAGACAGCCCTGGCACTTTCGCTGCCTCGAAGCTTCTTGATCAGGTTGCGGAAGTATCGGCTGTCCTTGGCCAGGAGAACCTTATCGTCGGGGTTAGCGCTGATCTCATCGAACTCGATCTTCGCTTTCCGGTACTTGAAGAGCAGAGACCTATCCAGACCGGCGAGCTTCTGAGCATGGTAGTAGGAGTACAACACGCGGATGCCTCCCCAGTTGAACTGAGGGATGCGCTTTGATACGGCACTGAGTCTATCAAGAACCAGCGCTGTGTAGAGGTCAACGACCAGTGTCTTGCCACCGCGCCTCACCGCCCTGTGGACAGATACGATTCGGTCCAGGTTCTGAGAAGAGGCAAACACGTAGCAGAGCCCACTGTGAGAGAGGACCGTGTCATGCAGTTCCCGCTCAACTGAGCTTTCGTCAGGAAACCGCCCTTCACCTCTGCCCAGCATCGAACCTTCGATTATCAGGTAGCTAATGTGCTTGGGGGGATTCCTGACAAGCCTATCCAGTAGCACACCTTTGCGGCCATGACCACGGAAGTCGCCAGTGTAGAAGATCCGCTGTCCGTCGGCCTCAATGAGGAAGGCCGCCGCATCAGGAGCGGAGTGGTCCATCAGATAGGGAGTGATGGCAAACTCACCGATGGAAAGCATCTTGCCCATATGAAATGTCTTGGCTCTATCGAGCCTGGCACGTGCATCGAGAAAGACGTTCGACACCTCGACCAGGGCTCTTGTACCCACGCTCATGTGAATGGGAATGTCAGGATGCACGAACTGCAGCAGCCCGTAATGATCAAGATGTGCATGAGACAAGACCACGGCGCTGACGGTTGGTTCGTCGTTATCGTAGAGCCCGTCGATCGACGGGAGGATACCCTTCTCCAGCAGTTGGGACAGGGTGAGCTTTCGGTGGCTTCTCCAGTCGAAGGGAGACATGTCCCTGTTAACCAGGGGGAGTCCGATATCGAAGATGACGCGGGTGGTCCCGGAGTTGGAGCACAGCTCAATGCAGCTCCCACCGATTTCACGAGTGCCGCGATGAATCGTCAGTTCGGGGCATTCAACATCTGTTCCGTCCGATATGATGGCAATAGTATCGCATCGAGCGAGCATTTGAACCAGGTTGTCAATAGTTGTTGCGATCTCGGGATCCTCGGGTCTAAGGATCCTGAAGCCGTCGATAAGCTCGTCGGTGATCGGTGAATAACCTTCGTCCAGGAAATCCCTTACCGCTGCCGCGTCGGAGGCCTCAGCCACATACTTGTGGAGTTGGCCCAATCCGGATATCGAAGCCAGATCGCCGACATACCCTATGGCATCGTATAGATAGTACCCCATCAGTTCGACCTGACGGTCTCAATCACCGGTTCGATCACAGCAGCCTTACTATCTCATGGTAGGCGCCAGAAAAGCAAGTACCGGTAGCAGACTACCAATGCTGTGATCCCGAGTTGTTCTTCTATCGCAGCGCTGACTACTCAGTGCAGCAAGCCCGGGAACCCTACGGATAGGGTTCAATCCGGAGAGACTGGTCGTCTTCAGGCGATCACACATCCCTCGGTCTCGTTGGTCTGGACCCGCTACGGTGTGCCCAGGTAGCGGCTGGTGAACTCCCAAGATGCCGGAACCATCACCTTCTCGCAAAGCTGACTGCATCCCTGCATGGTATACTGCTG
>PULQ01000046.1 GCA_003552465.1 Dehalococcoidia bacterium | reverse complement strand
CCGGGGGATCGGTCTCCTCCTCGCCCGCCATAGGGGCCGACGGCACAATCTACGTCGGCTCCCGTGATAATAACCTCTATTCCATAAACCCAGACGGCAGCGAGAAGTGGCGCTTCACCACCGGAGATTGGGTCGACTCCTCCCCCGCCATAGGGGCCGACGGCACCATCTACTTCTACAGATATAGAAACCTCCACGCCTTGAACCCCGATGGCATCCAGAAGTGGAGCTTCAGGGCGGACGGGCGGGTCAGCGCCTGCCCCACCATAGGGGCTGACGGCACCATCTATGTCGGCTCCAGTTATGATAACAGCCTCTATGCCCTGAACCACGACGGCAGCGAGCAGTGGCGCTTCAGGACCGGACATGCGGTCCACTCCTCCCCCGCCATAGGGGCTGACGGCACCGTCTACGTCGGCTCCCTAGATACTAAACTCTACGCCTTTGCGGAACCTCCACGCCCGAGCGGCTGCTTCATCGCCACGGCCGCCTACGGCACGCCGATGGCCGGGGAAATACAGGTTCTGCGCGATTTCAGAGACGGATACCTGCTCACCAATCGGCCGGGAAAGACCTTCGTAGACTTCTACTACAGTGTCAGCCCGCCGGTGGCCGGGTTCATAGAGGACAATCCAAGCCTGAAGCCGATCGTGAGGGCTGCGTTGGTGCCCGCCGTCGCCATGAGTACTCTAGTAGTCAATACCTCTGCGATCGAGAGCGTCTTGCTGGTCGGTCTCCTGCTGCTCATCACCAGGGCGGTGATCATCCGGGCAGCGAGGCGGCGGGGTACTGCATCGGGACGGGTCTAGTAGCGCCTGGGCTGGCGCACAGGTTTGACGTTGCCACGGTAGTCCGGGGCGGTGATGTTGAAGACCAGGCTTATCCTGGGATCGACCATACGCGAACTGATCCGCGTCTCGATCTCGTCGAGTGAAAGACAGGTGGTAATGACCATGGGCAACCGCGCGTTGTAGCGGTAGTTTATCAACTGGTACAGCTTCTCCTGCGCCCAGGGCGTGGCCGACTGCTCGCCAAAGTCATCCAGTATCAGCAGGGAGATCTCTTTGATCCTCTCCAGAAACCTATCGTAGGGCATCCTGCTCTCCGGATTGAAGGATGACCTCAGACGATCCAGGAGATCGGGCACCACGACGAAAAGGACCGCCTCTCCCTGCGACCGCCGATGGTTGGCGATCGCTGCCGCAAGATGTGTCTTTCCGCAGCCGTTGACACCCTGGAATATGAGCCATCCCTCCGGCGACCGGGCGAATCCGACCGCCAGGTTGAAGGCCTGGCGTATGTTCTGGCGCTGTTCGGGCGGAAGCTCCAGTCTCTTGTGGTCGAAGTTGTCGAAGACCATGTTGCGCAGGAGCGCCAGCTCCAGAGAGTCCCGTTGCTCCAGAGCGGATTCCCCGTCGATCGTCCAGACCCGGCAGAACTCGCCATCGGCGAGATGCCCGCGCAGTCGATCATCCATTCTCTCCGGCGGCGTGTCGGTGGTGATCACCGTCGCCAAACGGGAGTTGAAGCGGTGATTGAGGAGTTGCTCCAGCTTGTCTCTTGCCCAGGCAGTGGCGCTGCCCAGCGTAAGATCATCGAGAACCAGCAGGGCCACATTCTTCACCTGGTCAAACAGCTCATCGTGAGTTGTGTCACTGGTGGGACTATAGGCCAGACGGAGGTGATCCAGCAGGTCGGGAGCACCGATGTAGAAGACCGGCTCTCCTGCAGCCAACCGGCGATTGGCCACCGCACAGGCAATGTGTGTCTTACCGGAGCCGCCGGGACCGGAGAGCACAAGCCAGCCGTCAGGCTCGTCGGCAAAGGCCCGGGCGGCCTCGCAGAGCCTTGCGTAGTGGTCCTGCGCAGCGGCACCGGCCGACTTCCCCCTGTCCGACAGATTATCGAAGGTAAGCTGCGATAGGGATCCCAGGTTGCTGTACTGCTCGAGGAACTCGGTCTTCTTCTTCCTTAACTCCCCTTTGCTGCAGCTACAGGGCACGACACGGCTGTAGTCGGCCTTCCCCGAATCGAGAAGAGGATGGACGAACTCGGCTCCTCTGCAGACCGGACAGACCTCGCCCTCTGCTTCAGCCGCGAACGCAGTTGCCTCACCTTTTGACGAGGTGTCCGTACTTGCCCTTGACGTACTTGTCGGGGCTACCTTTTTCAGCGTTTCCCTTATGCTCTCCACTGTCCTTACCTTCGCTAGCCCACCTCTCAAGAATGCGGGCTATGTATTTCCAGCTACGCTTGTTGAGGCTGACCGCCTCCCTGAAGGCCTCCTCAACCCAGGACGGCGGATACACCTTCTCCGCCTCCTTCAGTTCCTCGGCGATCATCGGCGTGATCATTCCTATGTTCTGCTCATAGAGACTGAAGATGTTCACTCCCGGCCGTTGATGCCCGACGGACACCGTGGGCGACAGGAAATACACGTCCTCAAGCGCTCCGTCCACATCGAGGGTCTTGTGCAGAAGGCCGCCGTGTTCGACGGCCGACTTCAGCGCCTGATCCAGAGCTTCCCCGGCCAGTTCGGGCGAGAGCCGCCCCGCCTCAGCCTGCAGTTCCTTCCGGGGAACGCCGACGGTATCCGGCTCGGAGTGGCCCTGCTTGCACATGATGAGATAGGCCGCATACAACACCGTCTTGAGCTCAGCAAGGTCCTTGATATCCGGCATAGTCGTCACGAAGAACGATTCGGGCAACGAGACTACCGTTGCTGCTGCCTCAGGAATCGATGATCGCCGATCCGACATGTCACTACCCTCATTTAGCCGGCATAAGCTCGGGTTCCAGGTTGACGAACCTGGCAGTCTTGCCCACAAAGCGTAGCTTGAGCTGCCCCAGAGGGCCGTTGCGATGCTTGGCTATGATTATGTCCGCAATGCCCCGGGGATAGGGCTCCTTCTCGATGTCGTGCAGTTTGCTCCAGTCTTCGACGGTGTAGTACATGTCATCTCGATATATGAAGAGCACCACATCGGCATCCTGCTCAATGCTGCCGCTCTCGCGCAGGTCGGAAAGCTGGGGTATGTGTGAGGCCCGCCACTCTACAGCCCTGCTGAGCTGAGACACGGCCAGTACCGGGGTGTTCAGTTCTCTGGCCAGCGCCTTGAGAGATCTCGTTATCTTGCTGATCTCCTGTACCCGGGTCTCGTTCTTGCCGTCGCCCTGTATAAGCTGCAGGTAGTCGATGATAATCAGGTCGACACTGCGTTCGAAGTGCAGCCGCCGTATCTTGCTCCTGATATCCATGACGCGGAGCTGAGGCGAATCGTCGATGTAGATCGGCGCCTCGGAAAGGACTCCGCTGGCCTCCATTATCCTCGCCTCTTCCATCTCCCCGAAGCGTCCGAGGCGTACCTTCTTCGAGTCCACCCCTGACTCACTGGATAGCAGCCTCTGGACAACCGCCTCCCGGGACATCTCCAGGCTGCAGAACGCAACACAGGCCTTCTGGTTCACGGCCGCGCTTCTGGCGATGTTCAGTGCCAGGCTCGTCTTCCCCAGGCTCGGCCTGGCGGCCAGAACCACCAGGTCAGACCTCTGAAGTCCTCCCAGGAACTCGTCCAGGGAGGCAAAACCGGTCGCTATGGCGTGTACTTCGCCCTCGCGCTCCGCGACCGGTGGTCCGGCATCCTCGAAGTACTGCCCCAGTGCATCCCTGATGGGAATGAAGTCCCGCGTATCCCGCCTCATGCGAACCTGAAAGAGAATGTCCTCAGCTCTGTTAAGGCTGGCCTCGATATCGGGGCTGGCCTCATAGCCCAGGGTCTCGATCTGCCGCGCGGCAGCGATCAGGCGCCGCATTATGGCGGTGTTGGACACGATCTGAGCATAGTACTCGGCGTGCAGCGATGTCGGGACACTGCCGATGAGATGACTGAGAAATGCAGCCCCGCCGACCTGTTCCAGCTTATCCTGGCGCATCAACTCGTGAGCGACTGTGATCTGGTTGATGACCTCGTTACGTTGATAAAGGGAGAGGCAGGCCTGGTATATTGCGCGGTTCGTCTCGGACAGAAAATCGTCGACCTTGAGCGATGACTGGACCCTCAGTATCGCATCAGGGTCGATCAAGAGCGACCCGATGACTGCCTCTTCGGCCTCAATATCATGGGGCGGGACTCTCCCCTCTGCCATACCTATTCCTGCTCCTCCTCGATGACCACTGTTATCCGCGGCTTGATGTCTCCGGCCAGCCGGACCACCACCTCGTGACTGCCCGCCTGACGTATCGGCCTCTCTATGTCGATCTTCTTCTTGTCAACATCAGAGCCTATAGCCTGACTCAACTCCCCGGCTATGTCCGCAGCGGTTACAGAACCGAACAGGCGATCGCCGGCACCGGCACGGGCCCTGAAGTGAAGCTCCTTCCCCTCGATCTGCTCCGACAGTTCAAGCAGCCTGTCCCTGTCAACACTCTCCGCCCTCTGTTCCTTCTGTAGCCTCAACTCAGTCTCCTTGATGATCGCTGGGGTGGCCACCACGGCCAGACCCCGGGGCAGGAGGAAGTTCCTGGCAAAGCCTGCATTCACTTCCCTGATCTCCCCGGCTCTTCCTTTCCCCGGGATGTTCTCCAACAGTACAACCTTCATCTAACTCCTCGCTTTCTTCAGGACGATAGAAACCTCTCTGCTGCTATGGCGGCGGTAGCACCATCACCGGCAGCGGTTATTGCCTGTCTGGCAGAATTGTGACGGACATCTCCCGCGGCGAACATCCCCGGGATCTCGGTCTCCATCGCCTCGTTGGTGATTATGTAGCCCCTTTCATCCAACGGCATAATCCCCCGCCATATAGCACTGTTGGGCTCGGAGCCGATGGCAACGAAGACGCCCCCCACAGCCAGTGTTGTTATTCTAGCATCTTTGACATTTCTCAGGCTAACCTGCCTGACCGACCCATCACCTTCGATCCCGGCTACTACCGTATTCCAGACAAGCTCGCCCTTCGGCTCAGCCATCCCCCTCTCCTGGATAACTCTGCTCGCCCGGAGTTGGTCACGACGGTGTATGACCTTGACCGAGGAGGCAAACCTGCTCAGGTAGAGGGCCTCTGTTATCGCCGCATCACCACCACCCACCACCGCGACCGCTTTGCCCTTGAACAAAGGACCATCACAGGTAGCGCAATAGGAGACGCCCCTGCCAACAACCTCGTCTTCCCCGGGTACGCCCAGCCTGCGGTACCGGGAGCCCGAGGCGATGATCACGGCCCCGGCCTGCAGGTCGCCCTCGCCGGTGCTCACCCGATGCCATCGCTCGCCGGGAACCGCTCCTGTTACATCGGAAGACAGAACCTCGAGTCCGTAGCCGCTCGCCTGCTGGTGGATGAGTTGAACCAACTCCATTCCGGAGATGCCCTGCGGAAAGCCGGGATAGTTCTCCACTCGCTCGGCATTTACGATCTGCCCTCCTACAATCCCCCTCTCCACCAGCAGAGTGCTAAGTCGCGAGCGCGAGCAGTACAGTCCCGCGGTTAGCCCCGCGGGTCCGCCGCCGACAATGATCACCTGGTAGCTCTTGCTCATAGGCTCAGTCATCGATCACAGCCGTGGCGCAATCGACGTTCGTTCGTAGACCGGCATATCGACGCTAGCTTCCGGCGAACTCCTTCCGAATGTCATCGGATACGCCTGGCTGGAGGACATCGACCACGGTCATAGCCATTGCCTTGGCGGCGTCGATCAGGCCCTGATGTCCCGCCTCTGATGCAGCCGCGGCAACGAAACCGGCCGTGTGAATCGTCACCTCGGTCGGGGCTATGGCTATCGTCGGATGTATGCTCGGCACCACCTGACTCACGTTGCCCATATCTGTGCTGCCGAATCCCAGGCCCGGGTCACAAGCGTCCACCTGCCGACCCAGCGCCTCCAGATTCCGGGAGAACAGCCCGGCCAGTATGCTATTGTTCTTCATAGAAGCATAGACCTTGTCTCTCCACACATATTCCAGCCTTGCTCCGCTGGCCGTTGCCGCGCCTTGAAAGCAGTTCAATACCCTCTCCTGCAGTTCAGCAAGATAATCCAGATCCCCAGCACGCACCAGGAATTCCGCAGAACTATGGGCAGGCACGATGTTGGGCGCATCACCACCATCGGTTATGATGCCGTGAATGCGGGCATCAGCTCGTATGTGCTGGCGCAGCGAGTTTATCGATGTGAAAGCCTGGATCATCGCCTCCAGGGCGTTTATGCCCTTGTGAGGCTGACCGGCGGCATGGGCGGGCCGACCGAAGAACTCCACATCCAGGGTAGCGCAGGCGAGCGCGTCCATGTTCAGTATGTTCAGGCTATTGGGGTGGACAATCATGGCCGCGTCTATCTCGCTGAAGGCCCCCGCCTTCACCATGTCGATCTTCCCTCCAAGCCCCTCCTCAGCCGGAGTGCCGATGACGCTAACGCTCCCTCCCAACCGGTCGACAGCGCATCGACTGGCCACAGCAGCACCGACTGCTGCCACGCCTATTATGTTGTGCCCGCAGGCATGCCCCATCTCAGGCAGGGCATCGTACTCGGCGAGCAAGGCGATCCGCGGCCTCCCCGTCCCGTACGCCGCCCGAAAGGCAGTGGACAGTCCGACGAAACCCCGCTCTACCTGAAAGCCACTCTGCTCAAGGTAGCCGGTGAGCCAGGCTGCTGCCTTCTCCTCCTTGAACCCCAGTTCCGGATTGCCGTGGATGTCGAGGCTTAGCCGGGTGAGGGCCTGCCTCTCCGATTCCACAGCCTGCTGTGCCTTCAACTTCAGCTCTTCAGTATCCAACACTTGAACCTCCTGCTAATAGCTATTATACTTTGTGCTTGATCCCGATTTCTAGGCGATGGAAGATGGAGAGAGCGGAAGGTCAACCTGTCAGGAATCTTGTCAACGTGGCTCAACTGCTGAAGGAGCCGGTCGGCTCCAGCCGCAGCTATGCGGTCGACGCTACGATCGATGATGCCATAGAGGGACCTGTCACAGGCAGCGTGAAGCTGATCCATACCAACCGGGGCGTTCTGGTGCGTGTGGAACTCAGAGTAACAGCGGAACTACAGTGCAGTCGCTGCCTCAGTATGGTCTCGCATGACCTCTGTTTTTCCGCAGAGGAGGAATTCCTGGCCACGATCGATGTGGGCAGCGGTCTACCTCTAGCGTTGGACGAGAAAGCGGATGAGTTTACCGTTGACAGCAAGAACCTACTTGACCTGACCGAGCTAATACGGCAATATACTCTGCTGAATCTGCCCATGACACCATTGTGCAGTCCTGACTGCTCAGGAGTAAAGGAGATGAACCAGTATGGCACTACCTAAGAAGAAGACGTCCAAGTCACGACAGGGCAAGAGGCGCAGTCACTCAGGGCTGTCTGTTCCTGCTATGGATGCCTGCCCCCATTGCCACAGTCCCAAGCTGTCGCACCGCGTTTGTCCCAACTGCGGCTGGTATGGTGACCGGGAGGCGATCGAGGTCAAGCCCGCCAAGAAGAAGTAGGTTTCCATGTCCGCGTCATCCAGGATCGCATTTGTGTTCCCGGGGCAGGGCTCCCAGAGTGTGGGCATGG
>PULQ01000102.1 GCA_003552465.1 Dehalococcoidia bacterium | reverse complement strand
GGTCATAGCAGGCGATGGCTCCGAACCTCTCCCGGAAACTCGCGGCCAGTTCGTGTGCGTCCTCACGGGCCTGAGAACGGGCCTTCCTTGCCGCTTCCCTGTCGGACAGCGGACAGCGGTGGCGCAGTCCCAGGCACACCGTCGCGGCGGATACTGCCCCGCAGGAGCCGGATTGCTCGCCCGCTATTCCGCCGTTGAATGCGGTGCACGTCCACAGCAGGTCCTCGTTATCGAGCCCGTATGCCTCCAACATGGTGTGCAGGACGCTCGGCCCGCAATGGTAGCCCTTCCCCATCAGTTCGATAGCCCTCTCCCTGGCCTCACGCAGTGACAGCTTCATCGCAGCAGTTCTCCTCTCGACGATTGCTCCGACCGCATTCTACACGCGCCCCCTGCCATCGTCAACGGTGCGTCAACGGGCCGTCTCCACTGTCCCCGGTGCTGTCCTGTTGACTGCGGGCGCGGTTTCGCATACTATACGCAGGTTGATGTCCCTCACGGGAATGCCCGGGCCTCGAACCGGCTGTGCCACTGCCCGGGCTCATCTCCGGTCTATTCCAGGAGCGTTGATCGGCCGCGCTTGCGATCTGGAACACCGCTGACTTCAACAATAGAGCAACGATCAGGAGGATAGATTCATGTCAAGTGAGAGAGCTCTGGCCAACCCGGCAGCGGTCGGCCTTGCCGGATTCGGAGGCACAACACTGTTGCTCCAGTTCCATAATCTCGGCCTGGCCGGGACCAGTCCTGTGCTGTGGACAGCGTTGTTCTTCGGCGGCCTTATGCAACTGATGGCAGGCATGAAGGAGTTCGAGACAGGTAACAGCTTTGGCTTCGCAGCTTTCTCGTCATACGGCGCATTCTGGATGGCCCTCGGAGGCATCCTGTTGGGGTCCCACTACGGCATCCTTGAACCCACGGAAGTCGATACCGGTTGGTTCCTGGTGGTTTTCACCCTGATCACCGCCATATTCTTCGTCGGGGCGATGAGGATAAGCAGCGCGCACGCTGTGCTGTTCCTGACGCTGCTCATCGGGTTCATACTACTCGACATCAGCCACCTCGGCGGCCCTGAGATGTCCTTCCTGAACACCGTTGCCGCAGTAGACCTTATCATCTGTGCACTCGTCGCCTGGTACATCATGGCACATATCATACTGACGCCACTGAACGTGAAGTTGCCGCTGGGGAGACCCTGGATCAGGTAGCGGCCGGGCCACAGGTCCCTAGCGGGGATCGGGCATCGTGCTGGTGTTGCCTGCCGCGATCGGACTCCGAAAAGAACCCGTGGCCAACGGAGGACGGCTCCGGTTCGTCACGAGGAATCAGCGTGTTATAATTGCGTAGAAGTCGTGCTGTGCTTACAACATACCCCCGGAGGAGGTGATCGTATGAAGAACCTGTCGAATGAGGAACTGGGACTGCTCATGCAGACTTCCGGCGACCCTGCGGTCTCGATCTACATGCCGACCCAGCGCACCGGCGACATAGAGCAGAACCAGATCAGGCTGAAGAACCTGCTGCGGGAGGCAGAAGGGCAGTTGCTTGAGTACGGCCTTCGCAGGCCGGATGCCCTAAGCCTCCTGGAGCCGGCACAGAAACTGCTGCCCGACCTGCCCTTCTGGCAGCACCAGGCCGACGGCCTGGCCGTCTTCTCGTCGCCGGACATGTTCCGGCAGTTCCGGCTGCCCCTGACCTTCCACGAACTGGTAGTGGTTGCTGAACGCTTCCACGTGAAACCCCTGATTCCCCTGTTCAGCGAGGACGGTGTCTTCTATGTCCTGGCTCTAAGCCAGAACCGGGCCCGGCTGCTCCAGTGCACCCGCTATAACGTCCAGGACATAACGCCGGCCGGGACGCCGTCCGGCAAGGATGAAGCCCTGAAATACGATGATCCCGAGAAACAGCACCAGTTCCGCACGACCGGTCCCGGCGGCGCTGCCCTTTTCCACGGTCACGGGGTGGCCAGCGACTACGATAAGGAGGACACACTGCGCTATTTTCAAAGCGTCGAGCGGGGTGTACAGGAGGTGCTCAGTGACGAGCACGCGCCTCTCGTCATCGCCGGGGTCGACTATCTGCACCCGATCTACCGCGAGGCCAGCAAATATCGTCACCTGCTCGACGAAGGCATCGATGGCAATCCCGATGATCTCAGCAACAGAGAACTCCAGGAACGGGCCTGGCCGGTTGTGCAGAAGCACTTCGACCGCGGACGCGCCGGGGCTCTCGAAGCATACGGCGGGGCGCTGGCGAAGGGGCTGGCCACCGATGACGTTAAAGAGGCGGCACTGGCCGCGTACGACGGCAGGGTGGCGACACTGTTCGTCGCCACGGGTGCCCACCAGTGGGGGAGATTCGACGAGGAGGGCCGCAAGATCCGGCTCTACGATGATAGACAGCCCGGACTGGAGGACATGCTCGATTTCGCGGCCGTGCACACACTGACGAAGGGGGGCACCGTATACTCCCTTGAGCCTGCAGAGGTTCCCGGCGAAAAGACGATCGCCGCGATACTCCGTTACCGGCCGCCGTCTTAGGTGAAGCTGAACCTCCGGTGAACAGGAGACGCCGGGTTCCCGGATGGATCACAAAGAGGAGGCTTACATGTTCGAAACGGTTCTTGTCTGCCTGGATGGCTCCGGCCTTGCCGAGCAGATCGTTCCCTACGCCAGGATACAGGCCATTCAGTTCGGCAGCGAAGTGCACCTTTTCAGGGCCGCCGAGAAACGCACCGGGAACCGGGGTTCGGCGAGTCCGGAGGATGCAGAGGCAACCGAATATCTCGATACCGTGGCCGGGTCGCTGCGCAGGGATGGAATAGCCGTCACCTGCGCAACAGCCGAGGGTGCGGCGGGCGCGGCGATACTCTCCTATGCCCGCCGGCACGAGCCCGACCTTATCGCCATGGCCACGCACGGACGTAGCGGAGTGGGCAGAGCGGTGCTGGGCAGTGTGGCCGGCGCTGTACTCAGGGGCTCGGCCTCACCGATACTCATCATCAGGCCCCGAAGGAGAGCAGCAAGGGAGGCGAAGGAGGTTGAGCCCCCAAAGAAGATCCTGGTATGCCTCGACGGCTCCCGGTTCGCCGAGCAGGTCATACCCTGCGCCGCAGGGCAGGCACTCGGTTTCCAGGCACAGCTTGTGCTCCTGCAGGTGGTCTCCGGCCCCCTTGACTATAGCCTCGGTACCACCGGCGCAGCGCCCGTGGAAGATGTCAGGCTGGGAAAGATGACCAGAGAGGCGCTGAACGGCGCCAGGTCCTATCTCGAACAGATCGCTGCTCCGCAGCGCGAACAGGGTGTGGATGTGAAAACGGCAGCCACCGTAGGGAGAGCCGGCGAGACGATCCTGAGCTATGCAGGTAGACACAGCATAGATATAATCGCCATAGCCACACATGGACGCAGCGGCCTGGGACAGGCGCTGTACGGCAGCGTTGCCGACCACGTGCTCAGGAGGTCGGGGCTCCCGATCCTGCTCGTCAGGTGTAGGTGAAGACCACTCCTATGAGGACCTCATCGGTGGACATCAACACAGGAGGTGAACCAGCGTGAAGAGTTCATTGCGCTTGATAAGGATCGCGGGCATCGACATAGGTGTTCACTATTCCTGGATATTCATCTTCCTGTTGCTGAGCTGGGGGCTGGCGCGGGCGTTCTTTCCTGGTACATTTCCAGGGTGGGACACGGCAACCTACTGGGTCGCCGGGGTCTCGGCGGCACTGCTTCTCTTCGTGTCTGTGCTGTTACACGAGCTCGCCCATTCGCTCGTAGCCAAGGCCCGGGGCATCGGTGTGCAGAGCATCACATTGTTTCTCCTCGGGGGAGTGAGCAACCTGGAGGACGAACCCGAGAGGCCCATAGTCGAGTTCGCCGTCGCCATTGTCGGACCGTTGACCAGCCTGGCCGTGGCAGGCATCTGCTGGGGGCTGCTGGGACTGGTGGCCGACCAGCAGGGGCCGTTGGCGGCTATTCTTGCCTACCTGGCGCTGGTCAACTTCATTCTCGCCGCCTTCAACCTTCTGCCGGGGTTTCCCCTGGACGGCGGCCGGGTGCTGCGCTCCATACTCTGGCGGAAAACCGGCAATCTTGTGAAGGCAACCAACATAGCAGCAAACGTCGGCCGCTTCATGGGATGGGGGTTGATCGCCTTTGGGTTGATCCGGATATTCGCCGGCTTATTGGACGGCATATGGTTTGCCTTCATAGGCTGGTTCCTGAGCACAGCCGCAGAAGCCAGCCGTCGCGAGTTGACCGCCCGAGAACAACTGAGCGGAGTGAAGGTCAAGGACATCATGGCTACCAACCCCACCACCATAAGTCCCGACACCTCCGTGGCGGATCTGGTGAGTAGTGTCTTTCGCAGGCAACTCGGCCGGGCAGTGCCCGTGTGCGAAGATGACCGCGTCGTGGGAGTTGTCAGCGTCACCGACGTCAAGGAGCTGCCCCGGGAGCGATGGGAGCAGACGCCGGTAAGCGAGATCATGACCCGTGAGCCGCTTCACATGGTGAGCCCGGAGGACGACCTGAACACCGCCCTCAGGCTCATCACGAAAGGCGATGTGAACCAGGTACTGGTTATGGATGAGAAGAGGTGCGCCGGACTGATAAACCGCGCCGATATTCTCAATTATCTGCAGTTGACTCAGGAACTCGGCCTGAGATGAGAACGAGAAGGAGGGTATGATGTTCGACAAAATACTGGTCTGTCTTGATGGTTCGGAGCTTGCTGCCAAGATCCTGCCTTACGCAAAGGTGCAGGCTGTGCAGTTCAGCAGCGAGCTTCACCTATTGAACGTGATCGAGAGGAGCGGCAGGGAACGCGAGGGAGGCCAACCCGAGAACCCGGGGATGACGGCCTACCTGAACAGGATCGCTGAGACTCTGCTCAAGGAGGAGATTGAGGTAAACTGCGCCACGGTCGAGGGCACCCCGGGCGAGGCTGTCCTGGACTACGCCGAGCAGAACGAGATCGACCTCATAGCCATGGCCACCCACGGGCGCAGCGGCCTGAAGAGGGCGGTGCTGGGCAGCGTAGCCGGCTTCGTACTTAGGGGGTCGGGACTGCCCATCCTCATCATCAGACCCCGGGAGGATGGGAAGAAGACATCTAAGGATGTCCGGCCGATCACGAAGATCCTGGTCGGCCTCGATGGGTCCCAGCTGGCCGAGCAGGTCATGCCCGTTGCCACCGGCGAAGCGGTTGCCTTCCAGGCGAAGCTGGTACTCCTGCGGGTGGTCAGCGCACCCATAGCATACGGCCCGAGCATCCCGGGTGCAGTATCTGCGCCGGTCCAGACTGAAGCGATGCTCAAGCAGACGGAGACCGACCTCGGGATTGCAAGAGACTACCTGGAAGGGCTCGCCGGGCCGCTTCGCGAGATGGGCATACAGGTGGAGACCGCCGCCACGCTGGGAGGAGCCGGCCAGGCAATCCTGGAGTATGCCTACCAGAACGACGTAGACCTCATCACCATTGCCACACACGGGCACAGCGGTCTCAAGAGAGCAGTGTTCGGGAGCGTGGCCGATTACGTGCTCAGGGAATCGGGACTGCCCACCCTGGTGATACGGCCCGAGGAGACTGTCGAGGAGTAGACAGGATGCCGGATCCTGCACAGAAGAGCAACTCGATGAAGGGCGACCGTGAGATGAACGTCAGACTTCCCCAGCAGGAGGACGATTTCGATATCGCCTCGCTCGAGGCCGTGCTTAAGCCCCGGTCCATAGCGGTCATCGGGGCCTCACGAAGGAAACTCCCCATCGGCAACACGCTCTTCCACAACCTCCTTCACCATGACTTCAGCGGAGTCATCTACCCGGTCAACCCGAACTCCCGGGTGGTGGCCGCAGTACAGGCTTACCCTTCCGTCCTCGACATACCCGGCGAGGTCGACCTTGCCATTATCATCACGCCGGCGGAGACGGTGGGACGGCTGATCGAGGAGTGCGGACGCAAAGGGGTGCGCGGTATCGTCGTGATTTCGGCTGGCTTCGGAGAGAGCGGCCCCGAAGGCAAGGCGGCACAGGACCAGATACTGGAGGCCACCCGCCGCTACCGAATGCGCCTGGTCGGGCCCAACTGCATGGGCATCGTCAACACCGACCCGGAAGTGAACATGAACGCCACGTTCTCCACGATCTACCCGCCTGCCGGCGGCATCGCCATGAGCACCCAGAGCGGCGCCCTGGGACTGGCCATCCTGGAGTATGCCAGGAACCTCAATATCGGTCTATCCACGTTCGTCAGTATCGGCAACAGGGCCGACGTCTCCAGCAACGACCTCGTGCAATACTGGGAGAAAGACCCCGCTACCAGGGTCATCCTGCTCTATCTCGAATCATTCGGAAATCCCAAGAAGTTCGTGCGCATAGCCCGGGGCGTGACCCAGAGCAAACCGATCGTGGCACTGAAGAGCGGTCGTACATCCGCGGGTTCGCGGGCGGCCGCCTCCCATACTGGAGCACTGGCCACGGCCGAGGTGGCATCGGAGGCGCTCTTCAGTCAGACCGGGATGATCCGCGTGGATACGCTGGAAGAACTATTCGATGCGGCCAACCTGCTATCTCACCAGCCTCTGCCGCAGGGCAGGCGGGTGGCCATCCTCACCAACGGAGGCGGCCCCGGCATCATGACCGCCGATGCCAGTGCCGATAGAGGACTGGAGTTACCGGAGCTATCGGACGATACGGTCTCACAACTGCGGAGCTTCCTCTCTCCGCGGGCCAGCGTCGCCAATCCCATCGATATGACCGCCGATTCCTCACCGGAGACCTACCGGCGGGCACTGGACGTACTGGCCCGCGATGACGGCGTGGACATAGTCATCGTCATCTTCGTTCCGCCGATACCCGTGCAATCGGAAGCAGTCGCCGATGTGATAAGGGAAGCGGCGCCGGAGTTTCGCAGGCGGGGCAAGACGCTGGTGGCTTCTTTCATGGGCTCGCGCGGCACAGGCATCGAGTGCGACACCGACGATGGTGGCTGCATTCCGAGCTTCACCTTTCCCGAGCACGCCGCAGCGGCTCTGGCCCGGGCTTGTGAGTACGGCGAATGGCTGCGCAGACCGAAGGGAGTGATCCCCGAGCTAACCGGCATAGACAGAGACAAAGCCCGCAGAGTGGTTGAGGGGGCGCTGGAGCGAAGATCAGCGCGCCCGCTCTGGTTGGAGGGACCTGACGTATCGGAACTGCTGGAGGCATACGGCATCAGGCTCGCCGCGTCGAAGTCGGCAGAGAGTCCCGAGGAGGCCGCCAGGGTGGCAGAGGAGATGGGGTTTCCCGTTGCCGTCAAGCTGGTCTCAGACAGTATAGTCCACAAGACGGAGGTCGGGGGAGTTATCCTCTCGCGTCGCTCACCGACAGAGGTGAAGGATGCCTATGAAAGGATCAGGAGCCGCCTGGCAGAACTGGGAAGAGACGATGAGATGCAGGGTGTCAGCGTTCAACAGATGGTGCCCGAGGGCGTCGAGGTGATCGTCGGCCTGACTCAGGATTCCACCTTCGGGCCTCTGATCCTCTTCGGCCTGGGGGGCATCTACGCCGAGTTCTTCAAAGATATCACCTTCC